>NZ_JAMYQT010000041.1:0-45703 GCF_040320985.1 Mesorhizobium sp. M0571 | reverse complement strand
CATCATCAATGGCCATCCACAGAGCCAGATCGAGGAACTCATGCCCTGGCGATTCCGGAAAACATCAAGCCCAAACCCATAGGTGATCGGCCAGGCGCTTACGAAACTTCGCGGGCGGGCAAGGAACATCACCTTTCACGTGTTCGACCCGCAGCACGTGGAGGATGTGCTTGACCGCGACCTGGTGACGGTCTGGCGCGAACAGGACGCAGCGACAGCTGCAGAGAATAGGCGGCGAGCCGCGGGGAGGGCCGCTATGAAACGCGCTCAAAGAAGCGGTCGCGGAACTGCAGCTTCAGCTGGTTCTGGGCCCGATGAGAGCTCGCACTCCAGTTTGCGCGGCTGGGAAGATTTTGAGAATGACGGACTCCTGCGCTGATAGGCCGGGCGCACAAGCAGTTTAAGACGTTTGCCTGCGCCGTGCGAGATGCGCAAGGACGGCCGCCAAACGCATCGCGTTCAGGACCCGCTTCGCAGGGACACCGCCCTTGCGAGCCATCTCGACACCCCAATGCATGTGGTCGAGCTCGCGGATCGAATGTGCGTCCGGATTGATGCTGAAGATGCAGCCATGATCGAGTGCCTTTTGATGCCAGCGCCAGTCGAGGTCGAGTCGCCACGGATGTGCATTGATTTCGACAGCGACGCCGTGTTTCGCACACGCTTTGAGGACTTTGTCGACGTCGAGATCATAACCGGGCCGGCGCAACAGCTGGCGACCGGTCATGTGCCCGATGATTGTCGTCCGAGGATTTCCGATCGCTTCAATGATACGCTCCGTCTGCTCCTTCTTGGGCAAATTGAAGCGGCTGTGCACGCTCGCGACGACGAAATCGAACGTCTCCAAAATATCATCCGGGTAATCGAGCGAGCCATCCGCCAGGATGTCGGCCTCGATGCCCTTCAGTATGCGGAATTTTCCATTGTATGCCTTGTTCAGCCGGTCAGCTTCGCGGTGCTGTTCAGCAATCTCCTGCAACGAAAGGCCGCCTGCGTAGTGAGCGGACTGCGAATGATCGGCGACACCATAATATTCAAAACCGCGCTTGCGCGTGGCTTCAGCCATCGCCTCAAGCGTTTCGGTGCCATCGGATGCGGTCGTGTGAGAATGCAGGATGCCATGCAAATCTTCATCTCGAACGAGCGAAGGTAGCTTCTGCTTTGCTGCTCGCTCAATCTCGTCTCTGCCTTCGCGCAATTCAGGCTCGATAAACTGCAAGTCTAGAGCTTGGTAGATTTCCTCTTCCGTCGCTGACGCGATCAGCTTTCTCCCGCGATGAAGCCCGTCGGCGTTTAGAGTGAATCCTTTGTCGACCGCGAACGTCTTCAGTTGCTCAAGGTGATCTGCCGAACCGGTCGCTTCGAGCAGGCTCGCGCCAAAGTGCTTCCTGTCCGTGACAACAAGCCTGAGGGTCGTCTCCTCGACACCAGTCGATTTTCTGGCCTGCGCTACCAGAGCGAAGTCAGAAACGAGCTCGCAACCGCGCCGGAAGTCACCTGCAATTTCGACGCGCGAAAACTCTGGATGCTCTTGCTTCACCGATATCACCGCATGTTCGAGAAGGGCGGCGGCCTTGTGCAGGTGAAGTTGCGTTTCGCCGCTTCGCACGATGGCCAGGTTCTGCAGGAGCATTGTCTGGAGCGCGGCGCCGAGGCCTTTGACTTGGCGTATGCGGTCTTCTCTTGCTGCGGCCTCGAGCTCCGCCAGCGAGTTCACACCGAGCGCCTGATGAAGCTTCAGTATCTTATCAGGACGAAGCCCGGGTATGGCAAACAGCTCCATCACGCCCGCTGGAACATCCTCGCGCAGCTTCTCAAGGCTCGGGTGCGTGCCGGTTTGGTAAAGCTTGGTCACGATGTCTGCGATCGCGTCACCGATCCCCGGGATCTTGGTGAGGGCGCCGGCGGCGATGATCCGATCAAGCGGCTGCGACAGCGCCGTCAGACTGTCTGCCGCGCGCAAGTATGCCTTTATGCGATAGGGATTGTCGCCGCGCATAGACGCCCGTTGTGCGTATTCCTTCAAAAGACTGGCGACGGTCCTCGGATTGATTTTTGCCATGGCTTCAGCCAAACGAGGCCGATCTCCGCAGGTTCCAATCAGGCAAGGTCATGAGCGCCGCGTTGCCCTTTAAATCCCGACTTTACTGCCTCTTCCCGCGTCGGACGCTACAGATTGGGCAAGGATTGGTCAGCGCGACCCATCCAGCCAGAGCTTTGGAGGCTGCGCGTTTCTTTAATTCAGGAGCATCGCCCACGTGGAAATGAGAGGGCGCATCTATTGTCTTCATCTCCGCCCACGTGATCGGTGCCGCGACAGGAGCGCCCGGACGTGATCTTGCGCTGTAAGGCATGATCGCGGTCGCCCCGCGCTGATTGCGTAGATAGTCCACAAAGATGCGACCCTTGCGGCGCGCCTTTGACAACACGGCCGTGAAATGGGCCGGATCGCTTTGGGCGACCGCCTGCGCCAGGCGAGACGCGAAGTCCTTCACCTCTGGCCACTCGGCGCCAGGGGTGAGGGGCGCGATGACGTGCACTCCTTTGCCTCCCGTCAGCATCGGGAAAGTCGTAAGCCCCAGCGATTTAAGGATAGCGCGGAACTGAAAGGCAGCGGCGCGGACGGCCTCAAAATCGAGGCCTTCATCGGGGTCGAGGTCGAACACGAGGCGGTCGGCCTTTTCGACATCCTCGATCCGAGCCCCCCATCCATGCAGCTCGATCGTTCCCATCTGGACGCAAGTCATCAGTCCCTCGGCATCGTCGACATAGAGATATGGTTCCTCGTGCCCGTCTTTCTCCGTGATGCCGACGTGGTGGACTTTGTCGCCAAAGCTGCCGGCGTCGTGTTTTTGGAAGAAGCACTTCTTCGCGCGGCCCTGTGGGCATCGAACCAGACTGATCGGCCGGCTGCCAACCCAAGGCAGCATGATCGCCGCGACCGCTGCATAATGGTCGGCGAGCTGTCCCTTGGTGATGTTCGATTCCGGATAGATGACGCGGTCACGGTTACTTATCGCGATGGCGGTTGTCGCAGATGCGGCGAGATCGGCTGCATGACGTTCCGTCTCGAGCACGACCGCCTCCGGCTTCTTGTCTTCGCGAAGACCAAGATAGCTCGGATGTCGTAACGTCCCTTCATTTGTCATTTCGGTGAAGGCAATCTCAGCGACCAGTTTCGGAGGGAGCCAGTGTGCGCCGCGCACTTCGGCGCGTGGTGCGTCGACGGTCGCGGCCTTCTGCTCAAGCGGCGCCATAATCTTCAAGAGACGAAGAAGTTCAGCGCTATCGAAGCCGGTGCCGACTTTCCCGGCGTAACGCAGCTTGCCGCCGTCATGAACGCCAAGGATCAGGGACCGAAACGCGCGGACCTTGTCGGACGGCGTCCAGCCGACAATCACAAATTCCTGCCGCCTGATGCATTTGATCTTCAGCCAGCTTGCGCCGCGGGCAGCCACATAACTCGAATCCGCGAGCTTTGAGATGACGCCCTCAAGGCCGGCAGCGCAGAAGCGATCAAGCAGCTCTTCTCCGCGGCCGAGGATATGGTCGGAGTAACGAAGGACCGGATTTTTCGCAGGCAAGATCGCCTCCAGCTTCGCCTTGCGCTCAAGAAGAGGAAGCCTTGTCAGATCTTCGCCGTCGAGCTGCAGCAGATCGAACGCATAAAAGTCGATTGTCGCCGGGGCACCCTTCAATGCATTCTGAAGCGCCTGGAAGTTAGATCTTCCTTCCGCATCGACAACCACGGCCTCGCCGTCAATCAGGGCGGAGCGCACCTTGAGCTTGCGAGCCTCGGAGAGGATCGAGGGAAAACGGCTAGACCAGTCCAGACCAGATCGTGTGTAGGCTCGCGCCTCGCCACCGCCGACGGCAACGAGAATACGATAGCCGTCGTATTTACGCCAAGCGCGGCGAGATCACGATTATCGACCGCATTGGAATGATACAACTCACACATGGTGCTTACGGCGAGGAGGAGCAAAGTCACTTCGGCCTCGCCTCCGCCTGACTGTTCGGAATCGGACAAACCCTTGCAGGCTGCCGAATTGGTGCCATAAATCGTGTTGGTTTGGGTTTCAGGGAGGAGCTCACATGACCGACACTTTTCACACCGTCACGGTTGAAAGAGCCGCCGAAGCCTATGTGCTCTCTAGAGGCAAGGCCCACTTCCTCTCCATCGCACAGGCAATCCGCGCCATCCGAACGCTCATGCCGGCATGCAAGGCTACCGACCGGGACCTGGAGGAGTTAGTGGCGGCAGCATGCATCATTCACGGTGTGCCCGTCGCATTCGACTTTAAAACAGCCGTGGCCGCAGAACCACGGCTCCATTCATAGGGCCGGTGATGCCTGCGCTCGCGCAGACGCCTACCTTGTCGGACGTTCGCCAAGCGATTGTCCGCCACCTGATCGACAACATCGGCAGCCCGAGCATTTCGATATCCGAGGTTAGCACCACCGTGAGGAGAATGTTCCCGCTTTGCGAACTCACGGACTGGGAACTTGGCGATCTCATTGCGCGAAGCGCGATCGATGCGGGATTCGCGATTGAACCCGACGGGGTGGGTCTCTGAAACGCTTGTCGAGGTCCAGTATCGCCGACGTTTTCGCGCCGTATGATTGAGACTCCTCGGCACTGCCCGAAGAGCTGCCGTGACGTGTGCGACAAGGTCACGGTAGACAATGACCTCTCCGCCGCATCGGAATGCTAGCCTACCCATCGACTACATCAGGCAAAGTATCTTCGACGACGCTCAAATTCCTATCGAAATCCTCGATGTCGGATGCGTGGGCCCGGAGAGACCGCACCTTGTTCAGGATCGCCGCAACCGCCGCTTCTTTGTCGGGTGCTACGCGTGTTGTCGCCGCTTTGGCCGCCAAAGCGGGAAAGTCTATGGCGGCATAAGCTGGTACGACTGCAGCGTCGGTTGCTTTCGGCCGTTCTTTTGTGATTGCGTGCCGGCCCTGCGGCGGAGCTATACGGCCTGCTTTTGCGGCAAATGTCGCGCCGCGGCGCAGGCGGGTCTGCAAGAGGCCTGAGCGGTACGCAGGTGCTGTCGGCACAATCGTCGGGAGCGCAGGAGATGGAACCGACGCAGAAGCGTCCAATGCACGGCTTTTCGTGCGCGAAACCTCGATAGAGGCGGGCAGGGGCATGAACGCGCGTTTGGCGAGCTGACCGTCGGCGAAATAGAAATTGCGCGTGCCGCGGATTGGCAGTTCGCCACGCGGCAATATGATGACCTTGTTCTTGTCGAGCGTACGGATTTCATCTGGCCGCATCAGGGGCCGCCGCACTTCCTTGCGGTGCTCCGAGCGCGTGTAATAAGTGTCGAACAACGTTGCCTTGGTGCGCGTCACGTCCTTTTGCACGTCCGACGTTTCGCCGAGCTGCTCGGAAACGTAGCGCAGATCGTCCGCGTCCTGCGCACCGAAAAAGATCTGCACGCGAGCAGCGTTGATGAGCGTCTTGCGCCCTTCCTGGCGATAGATCTCGTCTACAGCCTTCAGCGACTGTACGAAAAACCACATGGAAACGCCGTTGCCGCCGAGCACGCTCGCCATTTCGGTCACGTTCTCGAGCTTGCCGAGGTTCTGGAACTCGTCGAGCAGCACAAGCACCGGATGCCCGCCCGGCTGCGGCAGACTTTCCGACATGAAGTTCATCATCTGCGTGATCAGGACGTTGAACAACGGTCCAAGCGACGTAATCTGCTCGCGCCGCACGTCGAGGTAGAGAGAAATCCGGTCACGCTTGAGCTTGCGAATATCGAACGTGCTGCGCGACGTAGCTCGCATCAGGCGCTCGTTGAGAAAGGGGGCCATGCCGGTCCGTACGCCGGCGTATATCCCGGAAAACTGCCGCTCAGACATCTCGAAATATGGCAGCAGGGTCTGCAGCGTAAAATGCGAGCATTCGCGGCGGCGTTCCTCGCGTAGCGAGCCGATGAACTCCAGGAGCGGCTGCTCGGCGCCGTTCATGATCTCGAGGATGGTGGCGAAGGTCTTCTTCTCGTTCGAGATCGCAGGCGATTCCATGACGAAGGACGCGATGCCGGTAAAAAGGAGGCGGGCGTCGTTGACCCAATAGGGATCTGCGTTGGATGGGGGCCGCGGAAACAGCGCCGCAGCGATGTTGCGAAGGTCGATGTCGCGCTGCGCCGAATCCAGTGAGATGAAGTCCATCGGATTGTAGCAGGCGGTATTGCCGTCGGGGTCTGCCGGCGCGAAACGCACCACACGGCTGATGGTTGAACGGTAACCAGCCGTCGCCACATAGGTCTCGCCCCGCAGGTCGAGAACCACGAGCGAATGCGGCCAGGTCAAAGCGTTCGGGATGATGAGAGAAGTGCCTTTGCCGGACCGCGGCGGCCCTATGACGAAGCCGCCGACATCATCGCCATCAATCCACAATTTCTTACCGCCGATCAGCTTGCGCTGCGTCAAACGGATCTTGCCGGAGCGCTGATCGCGGCTGGGCGAAAGAATTTCGGCAAGCCTGCCGCCGGCTCGACCGACGAAGACGCCGCCCACTTTCGTCAGGCCGGTTTTCGATACGTCGCTCATCGTCATGAAGCGAGAGTCATTGCGCTTTCTCGGACGCATGAGAAGCAAGCTGACCAGTGGCAAGAGAAACCCTAATGCTCCCGCCGCAACGGCGTATTGCACCCGGCCAAAATTCCCCGCCAGCGTGTCCGCCCAGGCCTGACGAACGACCGGCAAGGGATTGGCGTTCAGCTGGTCGAACAGGAAGAGGGAGCCAGTCCGGTACCAATCTGTCGCGGCATAGGCGACCGTGAAGACCAAGACGCCCAGGGCTATCGCCATGAGCACCATGAAAATTGCTGTTGCGATTCTCTGCATGGATGTGGCCCGCTAGATCGTCTCGGCCTTGGTGAACTTGATCTCACTGATGCCGCGCCGTCCGCCTTCGGTGCGGACCATCTGGACGACCACCGGAATGACCTCGCGCAGGTAGTCGAGGATTTCGCCTCGTGAGAGGCCCGAACTGCCCTGCATGACCATCAGCGCCAGCCGCTCGTAGGCGGACCGCGCGGAATTGGCATGAACGGTCGTGAGCGAACCCGGGTGGCCAGTGTTGATCGCCTGGAGGAACGCGAAGGTTTCAGCGCCGCGCAACTCGCCCAATAGCAGACGGTCGGGCCGCATGCGAAGCGAGGCCTCGAGCAGCTGTTGCGCGGAGACTTTGGCAAGGCCCTGGTCGCCCTTCGAGGCTATCAGCGTGACATTGTTGGGGGCCGGCAGCCTCAGTTCGCGGGTATCTTCGATAGTGATGATCCGTTCATGGGCCGGAATCTCCTTCAAGAGCGCATTCAAAAACGTCGTCTTGCCGGTGGATGTACCGCCTGAAACGACGATTGAGACCCGGTTGCGCACTGCATATTGCAGGAAGTCCATCGGCGACGTGTCGTGCAACATCTCGACAAGTCGCTTTTCTTCGGCCGACAGCGCCAGTCCGCTGCCCATCGCCGTGTTCTCGAATGCGCCGAGATCCTTGTAGGCAGCAAGGCTCATATCCATGATGACCTGCTTGCGGATCGAAATCGCCCCGCCTTCGGGGGCCGCGGGCGGCAAGATGCATTGGATGCGCTCGCCCGAAGGTAGAGCAGCCGACAGGATCGGCCTTTCTTCGTTGATAACCTGATTTGTCGCAGAGGCGACGCCAGTCGATATATGCCTAATCCAGCCTGGCGTGACCTCGCGCTTGACGACGTGCTCCATTTCCCTCGCGCCGAGGCGTTCGACGAACAATTCACCCGGCCTGTTGATCGCAATCTCGGAAACCGAATCGTCGTTCAAATAGGACCATATCGGTTCCAGATGAGCGCGCAGGACCGGGGCTCTCGCCCAAGGGTCGGGGAGGGGATGCACGGCATTCATTTCACCGGGCTCCCATAGCCGGAATAAAAATGATCCTTTGGCGTCGCGAGAAGAGGCGTCGGATCGATCGCCGTCTTCGGCCGCCCACCTGCCTTCAGGCGTGCAACTTCTTCCTGAACGGGATCAGCGTACAAATCCGAGAAATCGAGATCTCGCCGCACCAGCACGACGATCGATGTGCCTTGGTCAACGTAGACTGTCGGGCCAATGTTCTGCGTGTCGCGAAACGCCTCTTGCGCGAGTTGCTGCAAGGCGGTCGATGATTTGTCGAAGGCGATGCCGCGGGCGTCGCGCTGCGAACCATTGCCACCATAAGTCACGGTCGTGGTCTCGCCGGTCACGGGATCAATCGTCGACACCTGGCGCTGTTGTCCATCCTGACTGCTATCTCCAAGCGAGGACAGATATTCAGAGACACCGCCAACGACGGAAAGCATGATGGCGTTGCCGTACCGTTCAACCCAGTGTGTATCGACACGGCCGCCCATGCCGCCGCGGCCGAGCGCGTCTGCCCCGGGCGATTTGATATCGACGGAAATGCCGTCCGAGCGGATGACCCTGCTCCAGACGATGAAAACACGCTTCTGACCGCGCGCAAGCCCCGAGCGGTATTCCCCGGTCAGGCGCGAGCCCTTCGGAATGAGGATCCGCCTGCCGTCGAGCGAGAAGACATCCTCACGCACCACAGCGCGCACGGCGCCGGGAAGGTCGGTGTTAACAGCGGTTTCCAAATAGCCGCGAATGATCGTTCCCTCTGGGATTAACGCATCGGTGCGTCGAAAGACCCTGGCTTTGACAATGCCGGAAGAACTTGCCTCCGACTGCGCCAGGAATGCCTTGTTGGGATCACTGTCGGCGCCGGGGACCGGGACGATCTGACCGTCGGGCGCGATTTCGACCTGTGCCGCCTGGGCGCCGGCATCCGTCGAGCCGGTTTGATCATTCGTCACCATCTGGTTCGACCGCAGGCGTTCCCACACCGCTTTTTCGTGCTCGGCGGCCTCTGCCTTACGGCGGGCCTCGTCCTCAGCCGCGGCTTTGCGGCGGGCTTCTTCCGCCTCGGCCTTGCGGCGAGCCTCCTCGGCCGCCATTTGCGCCTCCAGCGCGCGCCGCTGCGCATCAAGATCCGCGCCCTCCTGCACCGTCTGATCGACATTATCGGCTTGTTGCGTGCCGCTCTGGTCGGCGGCCGGTGGCGGCACCACAATCTGGTCGATCGTGCCGTCGGCAGGTTGCGGCGGCTCGTTCAGCGCTGGCGGGCGGAACTCGGGCGGGTTGAAGTTTTCCTCGCCATCGCTGCGAATATCGCGCGATACCGGCTCCCTGGGCCAGTTCAGCCATATCAGCGCGCCTACCAGCACTACGCCGAGGCCGACCAGGGCGATCCTGGTACCCACGCCCGCACCACGGCGCGCGACCGTCGGGCTGCCGTCCAGTTGGTTATAATCGATCTGGGTCATCACCGCCCTCCGCTGGATCCGAACAGGGTGGAACCGCCTGTCAGTTTCGTTGGGCCATAGACTTGCTCTACCGGATCGATAGCGTTGGGTCGCGCGCGGTTGTAGAGACAGAGCGTCTTGCCATCGGCCCGCAAGGTGAATTGCCGTGCGACCTTGTCGATGACGGTGTATTTGCCCTGCGTGCGAACGTTGACCAGCGACTCCTGACGCTTGTCGTCGACAACGAAGATCGCCGGAATGTCACCCTTGAACTCCAGAAACACCTTGGTGCCGTCGTCGAATACGGTGCGCGGCTTCAAGCTGTCGTCGCCCTTGTAGGCGTAGTCGTAGTTGAGATCGGCATAGTTCAGGTCCTTCAAATCCGGATCGGCGGCGCTCTCCTTGGCCTGTGAGAGCAGGCGCGCGTTGATATCCTCGTCCGGGTATTTGAACCGGACCTGGAAGGATGCCCGGTCACGGCTATTGTCAGTGGCCTGCAGCAGCAAGGAATAGACGCGCCGGTTGGTGACCACGTTGACGTTGGTCCACGCATCGCGCTCCAGCGGCTTGACGAACAGAAACCGCGATCCGCGTTTGGGGATGATCGACCAGCCTTTCGTGTCGCCAGCCGACACGGTTTCGATGACTTCGGTCGGGCTGAGCTCGACCATCGTGGAAATACCAAGGGCGGCGCGCACCGACGTCACGTCGTCGTTGTTGAAGGTGACATATCGGATGCGGCCGTCGCGTGCGGCCGCGCCGTGCATGGTGCCGAGCAGAAGGGCGACCGACAGCGCGAGGCTTACGCGCCATCTCATTGCAGGCTCCCCGCGGTCGGCGCCGATTCCTGGTCGCGGCGGTAATCCGTAACCTGAAATCCCAACGGGTTGTCGAAACGCCATTCGTTCTTGAGCGGCGTTGAGGTGTAGCGGAATTTTATCACCGCCACCCAATTGTCGGCCGTGGACGAATTGTCCCGCCGCGTCGTCGTGGCAAAGCGCACCGAGGCTGTGTTGCGATTGAGCAGGGAAACTGACTTGATCTCGACCGAGACAGTGACATTGCGGCCAAAAATCTTGTCCAGCGATTGTGGATTTGCAGGCGTGAAAAGCCATGTCAAATCCTTGGACGCGGCGTCGGTCGAGTAGAGCTGTGCCAGGTCGTAATTCTGTTTCAGTTCACGCGAATCGTAGGTTTCCCGGGCACGAATGTAGCGCACCAGATTGGCCGCCGTGACGGCCTCGTTCTGGGATAAATCTCCAGGCTTCAGCGCGCGCATGATCTCGAGGTAGCCCGTCGATTTGTCGACCTCGACAACATACGGTTCGAACTGCCGGAGCGGCAGGATCAGCACGAGCGCCAGCAGCGACAGCACCGCAACCAGTCCCGAAATGCCGCTGACGATCCAGGCCAATGTACGCGATCGGCGCATTGACCTGTGCGTGTCGTCTTCCCAGGTCGCGCCTGCCCTGTAATAGCGCTTGTCGACGAGTTCGCGGCTGCTGGTAGCAGGTGTTTCCATTGAGATTGACACTTTAGAATTGCCTCGTTTGCGCGACGATCCCGATCCGATCGAGGGCCGCGATCGGTGATAGTTCTTGTGTTCTAGGCGAGAGGCCTGGAGTTATCGCGCGCACCTTGCTGGATGGCGGACCGGGTTGCGGCATCCGCCCTGGCTGCTCGCGAAGATCGAAAACTGTTTGTCGCGAGCTGCCGGGCGCCCCGAGCGGCGCGGCCCGCGGCCCATCGCGCGCCGGAATAGCGCACAGCGTTTCTGCCGAAGTTTCTATAAGGGTTGTATGCGCCCACAGTGCTGAGATACCCGCCGCCATTCAGGATCGAAGCAATCGAGGGTATCTGCATGAGAACGTAGATGCCGATGATCGTCACCAGCACCAAGGGCAGCACCAGCGACATCTTGCTGTCCATGGTTGCTCCACCGGACGTGGCGGTGTTCAGTGCCGCATTGACGAGGGAGAAGTAGAAACCGAGAAAGCCATAGATCAGGACTTGCTGGATCATCAGAAAGGTGGTCAGCGAAAGGAAGCCTTCGCTCATCCGTGAGGACCATCGGTAAAGCCAAAGAACGATCCATATCGGCGCCAGAGCGAGCGTGATGAACAACATCACCTTGGCGGCGATGATTGCGGCAATGGCAAGCGCTGCGAAGATGATGGCTGATAGCAGAACGAGCAGCGACAAGAGCGCGCCAAAAATATCATAGAAGGATCCGCTATAGACCTGATTGGCGACGTCCTGCGCCCCTTTGTAGAGATTGTCGATCAGCGCTGGAATTGCCGCCTGATCGCTGAGCTGGTTGCCGGTGGCTCGCGACACGGCGCCAACGATCACCTTACCGACCTCATCTGGAATGCTTTGAACAAGCTGGTAAATCGTTGCCGAAAATGTGCCCCATCCGGTCAGCAGCAGATAGATGATGACGGCGCGGCCGAGGCGATAGGCCGCTTCGATTGGCGAAATCGACTCACGCCCACTCAGGATCGAATAGCCCCACCACACGATATAAAGGGTCAGCATCAGGGTGAAGACGTTGCCCATCGCATTGCCCAACTGCATATAGACGGTGCGAACGAAGTCCTCGCCAATGTTGTCAATGCCACCGAGGATGCTTGCGGCGAGACCGTTCATGGATCCTCGTCAATGATGCTGGCGAACGGCGTTGAATTGACCGGCTTCAGCGCGCCGCATTCGTCGGCGTGAGCATACGCCGAAGGCCCGCACGGCGCTTTCTGTTCGCGATTTGCGCATCCAAAAAGCCCCGCGCCGAGCCCAATCACAACGCATATGCGCAGGACTCGCCTCGACAAGCGCTCAGCCTCCGCTCTTGCCGAATTCCGCGAAAGGATTGACGGTGCGCGGTGTCATCATCTTCTGCACCTGGCTCTGGCGAAGAAGATCTCCCTTCAGCTTCTCATTCAAGGCCGCGACCGCGCCGTTCTGGACGCCGATCAGTTCGTTGACGGCGCGCGCGTTTTCCAGCTGCATTCGTGTGTTCTGGTCCACCGAACCCTTGACGTCCTGCGACTGCCCGATCTGCCCACTCGCGGACTGCAATGACTGTTGGCGCTGGGTGACGCCCTGCGAGGCCTGCGAAGTCAATGCGCTTAGCAGCGAGGCCACGTTGACGCTGCCGCCATAGGCTGTATTGACGGCACTGGTCTCTTTGCCGGCAATCTGCTGGAGCTGCTTGACCAGCTGGAGCCCATTGATGACGGCGCCGGCGATTTTCTGGATTTCGGGCGAAAGGCCGCCAAACGAAAGAGCCCCGCCGTTCAGGATCGATCCGAACGACGGCGCCTGGGCAATCGACATATTGCCGCCAAGGCCCATCTGTCCGATCCCGAGCGAACCGTCGCGACTGCCGCTGAGAGCCTGCAGAATCTCCTCGCTCTTTTCAGAATATCCTTATTGGAGTCCATGATGGAGTTGGTGTTGTCCGCGTTCTTGCGGGCGACATCGAGATTGGCGCCATCAATGACCGCAATCTGTGCAAAGGCAGCGCTGGTCCAAAGCGCCATGCCGGCAGCAATCGCGAATTTCTTCATGTCAGCCTCCTATTGCTGTAGAGAATTGATGACGCTGGCGGCGCCAGCAGGATCGGTGGTGATGATCACCGAGCGGCTATCGGCTGAGCTTGCCCCGGCGTTCTCACGTGCACATGGTGACCACCGGCCGCGATCGATCTTCAACCGTCCCAGTTCCGCGGGATCACAAGAGAACGGGTTTGGAGAGCCGCTCTTCGGCTGTTGCACCAGCTTGGCCGACTGCGACGCCTGAACGTTCTGCAACGACAGAAGTTGGGCCAGCAACGCCGTGAAATCCCCCGCCTGGGCGAGGTACTGGTTGGTGACATCGGCGTTGATCCCACGAGCCGACGAGTTCAGCTCCCAGGCGTCCTTGTATTCGGTCACCTGGCCAACGTTGCCCGCCAGCGCGTCGATTGCCGCGCCGTTGGCGCCGATCTGCGATGAGCTTGCTAGGCCGCCAGCCGCCTTCCTCACCGTGCCCATGGCCGCGTCCTGAGCCGTGCCGCCTGCGCCGTCGGCCGTTACGATCGAGAATGGCGGCGGGGCGGCGGCCGGAGCCTTGCCGCTCGACACGTAGTCGTTGAAGTAGCTGTTCCAACGGCCGACGCCGCCGGCCCATTGGTTCTGCTCGCCAGCGTTCGATCCGTTGTAGAAGGAGGCGAGACAGCTGTAATTCGTCGCCCCGCATTGCTTCACGCCCATTCCGAGGTATTTGACACCGCCTTCGACATTTTCCTCGTTCACGTCGCGGTCCAGTCCCATGGACTTGCCGGTGCCCTTGGTCAGCTGCATGACGCCTTTGACGCCGGTGTGGCTCCCGGCGCATGTGTCGAAGCGCGATTCCTGATAGGCAACGGACAGTGCCAGGCCTTCGGGCACACCGTACTTTTGCGCATAATAGCGGATCATCTTCACGTTGCCCGCGTCGCGCTGCAACGCTTCGGCAGGCGACCGGCGAAACATCTGTGAGCGGTATTTGTTCGAATAGGTGCAGACGACGCTTTTCTTCTTGTCGGTTTCGTCCCTCTTGGCCTCATCCGACTTCGTGCTGTGCTGCTCGTCCTCTTGCCGCCTGTCGAGGTTCTGCCCGTCGATCACCGCGATCTGAGCGACAGCCCCGCTCATGCTTTCCGCCGTCGCGAGAGCCACGGCCAGACAAGCGCTGCTAAGCCGCTTCGTCATGCTCGTTCTCCCATCCGCAGAAGTATGGCAGCCACGCCTCCGGCTCGTCGCCGAAGGCTTCCCGGAGCCGTGCGCATTCCTTGCTGTTGGCTTCGTTCGAGGACAAAACCTTGATCAGATCGGGCATCGCCGACAAATCGAGCTTGGCGACGATCGAGTCGCTGTCGTGCTTGACGAGGAAGGTGCGTGTTTCCTTCGCGGTCCGGCGCACGAATTCGAATTCCTTCGCTGTCAGCGAGAAGCGCTCCATGTAGGATTCCTTGCTCGCCTTCGGGTTGGGGAAGAAAATGTTGGTCTTCGTTTGCTCGATCAGCGACGACGATATGGAAGAATTGACGACGTCTTCCGCCGTCTGCGTGCCGAAGCCGACGACGCCGTTGCGGCGACGAATGGTCTTCAGCGTCTCATTGATGAAAGCAGCGAAAACCTCGTCGTCCAACAGCTTCCAGCCTTCATCGAGGAAGAGCATGATCGGCGAGCCGTCGATGACGTCCTCAAGACGATGGAAAATGTAGAGCAACGCCGCCGAACGCAGCTTTCGGTCACTCAGGATCTTGGTCATATCGAACCCGACAACAGGTTTCGAGAAATCGACCAGATCGACGGGATTGTTGAAAAGCCAGCCCTTGTCCTTCGGGTCGAGCCAGGGCTGTATCCGCGCGGCCAGATCGTTCATGCCAGGCATGAGCGACCCCCGCAGCACTTCCGGCAGCAGGTCGAAGGTACGCTGTTCGCGCGGAATCTTGTAGATCATGTCGACGGCGGCGTTGATGACGCGCATCTCCGCCACATCCAGCGCGCCGCCTTCCGGCGTCAGAATGTAGATGAGCAAATCTTCCAGGAAGGACCGGTTTTCTGCCGTGTCCTCGGTCTGCAATGGCGCGAAGCCGGTCGGCTGGGAAGGCTCCATCACCTCGTAGCGACCGCCGAGCGCCCGAACGAAAATTTCAGCACCGCGCATATAGTCGAAATACACACATCGCGGCCTTGGCATGATGCGCATGGCCTGCGCCATCAGGAAGGACAGCACCACGGTCTTGCCCGAGCCAGTCGGGCCAAACACCGTGAAGTGACCGACATCGTGAACGTGGAAATTGAAGTAGTAGGCCGTCTGGCTGGTCGTTTCGAGCAAAGCGATGGGCCGTTTCCAATGCAGCCGCTCATGTTGGCCGGAGGGGAAATTGTGTCCTGAAAAAAGGCCCGCGAAATTGAGGGACGAGATCAACGCACGTCGCGCGATGTAGCTGAAATTTCCCGGCAACTGCGCCCAAAAGGCGAGTTCCGTGTTCAGTGTCTCGCGGACCGGCACGATCGACATGCGCGAAAGCTCGGCCGTGATATCGGATAGCGCACGGTTGAGACCAGCCATGTCCGACGCCAACGCCATGACGCTCATATGATGTTGTCCGAAGACGACTTCGCCACCGGCCAGCTTGTCGGCGCCATCGTGGACGGACTCCTCGACCGTCGTGCCCGCCTCGTCGGAGCCCTCAACCTGGTTCGCGATGGTGTTGATCCTGCGCATCGCCGTTACACGGTCTTCGATCGCGAAACTTTGCGTCAGGACAAACTCATGCGGCAGGCGCAAGAGACCGTCCAATGAGCCCGGCGCGGTGAAGGGTGGGTATTCCTTGATCGACACGATGGCGCCGAGCTTGCCAGCGTCCGGTCCGCGAAATTCCAGCGCGGACTTGCCGAAGAACAGCTGTCGTGTCGCCAGCACATCGCCAAGGCTCATGCGCGGCAAAGGCATTTCCACGTCGACGCCGCCGGCGAGGATCTTCGCCAGAAATTCAGCCGGCTCGGAAAAGAAGCTGTCGCGGCGCTTCACGACACCGAGAAGACGCGCACCATAAGCGCTAAAATCCTTGGCGACGCCGTCGAGAACGTCACGCAATTCGACTATTGCCTCTTCGCGGGTTTCTTCGCCTGCGGTACTGATGCGGAACGCATTGAGCGCCTTGTCCACCCAGCCGACGCGGCCGACCATCGGTCGGCGTATGACCGTCAGATACGCTTCGTTGACGAAAAGGTTTTTCGCCGCAAGCTCATCCATGTAGCGGGCGTCGAGCTCGGCCACGAAAGGATTGTCAAAGTCGCCTTCGATCTCCGGCGTCACGTGACGGCGGATGATCGTCGTGTAGACCGCAAAGCGAGAGGTCGAGAGATTGCGGAATGTCGTGTTGCGGTTGAACATACGGCTGTTCAACTCGGCCTGGTCCATCGTCTGGAAGGGCAGTCCACTGAGCTGGATGACGCCGACCAGAAAGCCACTCTTCGTCACGACTAAATTGTCATCGACATGGCGAAGGTAGGGGATGTGCATCGCCGCGGGCTTTTCACGCCGCCGCTCACGGCCAAATTTCAGGTCGGCATCGAGGCTCATGGCGAATAGCTCCTCGCGCCCCAGAAAGTAAGGTTCGCCACCGCTCCGCGTTTGGAGACGCGCCGCTCGAAAATGTGGAACATGTAGGGGTCACGCTGGCACAGATATGCGCTAACAAGATGCACCATGCCGAACACGCCAAGGCCGAGCATGAAGCTGCTGGTGGCAATAAAGCCGATAACCGCCAGGATGCCGTTCAGAGCAAAAACCTCATAGCGCACTCCCCATTTCATCGGGGGACGTGTCAGTGGCAGGCTGACCGGCTCGACATAGACCTCCTCGTCGTCCATGTCTCAGCTGCCTCCGGCGGTCGCGCGAACCGCATCCACAAGCTGGGCGGCGCCGAAGATCAAAGCGATGCCGATGATGATGGAGAAAGCCATCATCCACGCCAGTCGGCCCGTCATGGCGAGGAAGCCGAGAAAACAGACGGCGATGATGGCGAATGAGCGCGCTATGTCGCCCTGCAGAACTCCGACGAACCACTGGAGCACATTTTCAACCGGTGACGCCGACTGGGCATACGCAGTGGCCGGCGCGAGAGCTATTCCGACCGCTGAGGCCAAGGCCAGTTTCAGGGCAAATCTGCCCGCTTTCCTGTATTCCACCCTTGGCTCCTTTCAGTTGTCAAAATCCATGACATGACCATCCTGCCAAGCGTCCTCGCTTGCTGGCGGAACGGCCGCGAGCGTCTCGGATTTGGTCAGAGCGGACTTCTTCACCACACCGCCGAACTTCCAGCGGTTCAGTATTTTCACGATGTATTCAGCCGTCTCCGGATTCACCGGAATGCCCTGCGCCTTATAGACGTTGTTGGGCCCGGCGTTGTAAGCCGCCAGCATCAGCAGCGGATCCTGGAATTCGTCATAGAGTGACTTCAGATAGCGAAGGCCGGCCCGGACATTTGCCTCTCTATCGCAACGGTCGCTCACGCCGAGATCGGCCGCCGTGCCCGGCATCAACTGCATGATCCCCAAGGCTCCGGCCTTCGACGGACCCTGACTGGCGCCGAGATCGCTTTCGGCCCATGCAACCGCCTCGGCCAGATCGGCGTCGAACCCTTCGTCTTGCGCGATTGAACGCACAAGTCGCGAGACCTCAGCACGATTTCCGGTGGTACACGCCGCCGGCCTTTGCGCCGCGATGGCTTCTGCCGGCGTTGCAAAGGCAACTGCTACGCGGTCTGATGCCAGTTCCTGGCCGTGCGCTTTGAACGGCATCATGGCGCCACACAGGGTGAGCAGGAGAGCGAATCGAGCGTTCATAGTGTCGCCAAAATTTAACACTTTACTATGGCTACACTCAGCCCTAGTAAAGTGTCAACACGATATCGATCGCAGGGACGGATTTCGATGAAACAGATGGCTCTTTGCACGGTTTTGCTGCTCCAGGGTGCCGTGGCTTATGCTGCCGGGGCCGACGCCCCAAATGCCTTCGCGCAACCCTCGGAGCACTACCTGCTCCAATTTGCGAAGCCGGGCGAGAAGGTGTTCGTCTATGAGCGCTACGATGCGAAAGGCGCGCTCTTTCAGCGCGATGCGGCGATCCTCATCTCGCCGGTCAAGGTGCCGTCGGCGACCGAGCGCGTCGTCAACGGGGTGACATACCGGCTGCGCGGCCTTGCGGCCTGCCCAAAACCGAAGATTACGTACAAGACGCAGCAATGGGACTGCACGAAAGCCGCGCAGGACTATGAAGAGGCAATCTACAACGTTCGTGCATCTGTCGTGCTTTGCAAAACACTTGTTCTGCAAAGCAGGAAGGGTGAACCCGACGCTGTGTCGTGTTTCTCTCTCGTCGGTGCGGGAAATGCGAACGACCCGTACAATGTCGCCTACGACGATGACGAAATGGTTTTCTTAGACATGGCGGCGATCGGACGCAACAAGGATGGCAAGTCGCTGCGGCCCGATCTCGAGCATTCCGCCGACCTCGGTGGACAGTTCCAGGAATGAAGCGGGCGAGCTTCGCAGTGCTGGCGGCATTTGGTTTGTGTGCATCGGCACAGGCTCAGGATGCATCGGAGTCTGCCGTGCCAACGCCCTTCGCGGTGTCGAAATCAGCTCAACTGTTGACCGGAGATACCTGGCGTGACGGAGAGCACCTTTTCCGCCTCTATGGCGTCCAGTCATGTCTTCGAGGCACATCAGCTGAAGAGCCAAATGGGAACAAAATGGATTGCGGGAACACCTCGCTGGCGCACCTTGCTGCGCTATTGGATAGCGCGGCGGTTACATGCCAGCCAATCGGCTACGCCCGGGACAAGGCGGTTTTCGTCGTGTGCGGTGCGCAGCTGAATGGCGAAACAATCGACGTGGGCACAGCGCTCATAGCGACCGGATACGCGTTTGCCGCAACGACAGCGAAGGGCAAAGCCGTCAATGAGAACTACCTCGTCGCGGAAATCAACGCTAAGATGAAACGTGCAGGTTTGTGGGGCACGACGTTTGAGCATCCTGTTCAGTTGCTGCTAAATAAGGGGTCGGAGAGACAACAATGAAGCACGACGATGAGGCGCACAAATATTACTATCCCGTGGAAGGACGCGGTGACGGCGCTATTGGCGGAGCCGCTGCGTTCATAGTGATCATATTGGTGCCGGCGGGGCTCTATGCGGCCTGGAATACCGTGGCCTCATGGATTTCAGCGCTCTTCTCCTAGGACTGCAGTTTCGTGAAAGAACCGAGCAACGCGCGCAAATCGTCGACATCAATCTCGCACCAGCCTTGCCCCAACAACCGCCGAAAATAAGCTGCCTTCATTTTCATTTCTGCGATAGTGGTTACCCGGGCAATGGCAGCACGCCTTCGCAGTGCGGCTTCCTCCGCCATGACCGCGTCCAGCCTCTGACCCAGCAAGATCGCGTCCGTACCCTCGGCCTCCATCGCTCGCTTGCCCAAACGTTCAAGCTCAGCAATGCTCCGACGATGTTCCGCAATCAGTTTCGCGACGCCTTCAGCCGCTACCACCTGTCCATTGCTACAGACCAATTGAATAGACATCGACCGGCTCCACGTAACTTATACCTGGGGAGGCGAGAAAATAGAGATGGGTTCATTCCTCTGCATCTCGGGCTCCCGAAGCCCTGGCTTCCCTTGCTTCTCGCTCATGCGGGCACACTCCGCCCCTGCCACCAGACAAAACGTTTCAGATTGTACGCCGAAATTGCCCATGCCGATTTTAGCCTTGGCGCGGGCGCGACCAGCCGATGGTGCGAATGGACAGTCCCATGCGGTCCTTCTGCCCAGCGAAAGAATGCTCGACACGGGCGCGGGTTCGGGAGCATGTCCGGTTGCCGTGCTATATTCTTCGGCATCGGCCTCCCTTCGGCATAGTGCTTGCCAGCAACCCGCGGCGACCCTGTCGCCGGCATCCAGAAGATCATGGAACCGCCCGAAGGTGCGCCGGTCCATAATAACATCATGACCGCATCGTAAGGTGGGCGCCCGCCCTGCGCCCGATCCGGGCAGTTCAGTGCCTTGGCCGGCGGTTTGCGAGACATCTCCCACGCAACGCTCGTGTTCAGCCTCTCCAGCGGGTCGCCCGTCATTCGATCTTCTCCCGTGCCGGACAAAAAATCGAGTTGACAAAAACGTTGATTGAGGACGAAGGCACGATAGGATACGAAGCCTAGCGAAATGGGACGAAACTAGAGCCTGTAAGTCATTGTTTAGGAATGGAAAGTTATTTCTCCCTCCGCCGAGAGACGGGAGTGATTTCAAAGAATTATTCAAACGACTGGCCGCGGCGGGTGCGGGTCGGCCTTTGGGCAAAGACGGGTTTCCTGCAGGCCCATGGACGCCCGAGCTTCTCGCAGAGGCGATTTCACAGATTGATTCCAACCAGGTTGGGGTCGATCTGCGAACGGTGCAGCTTTGGTTTCAAGAGAACGAGAAGGGAATTAGCACTGCCAACATTCGTTGGCTGGCGAGGATTTTTGGATGTGATGATCCGGTCGCAACTAGCGAATGGCAGATGGAGCTTAGTGCGGCGCAATCGCGGCTATCGGCCAAGAGACGAGAATGGAAGAGAGCTGGAAGCAGCGTTGCACAGGAGATTCCAGATGCGGCACTGACCGCGACCTTCGAGACAGACTCCCCGGCAGCGCTGACACCGGATACTGACGCCAAGGGGCCGAGGCGGCGTTTTAGTTTGGCGAGGACATCGGAGGCGTTTTTTAGTTACGGATCTCCCCTGAATTTACCGGCGTCGGTATTTGCTGGCATGACCGCCCTCGGCTTTTTGTCGTACATCATTGGTATCCACAACGTAACCTACGAGCGAACGGACGGACTCGTTAAGCAGGTTGGATTCCTTTGGGCCGCAAATTGGACACTAGATTTTATGGTGTTCTTACCGCTGTTTTTCTTCTTCGTTATAGAGTTGCTGGTCTTCTGGAAAAGTGAGGGGCGCAGAAAGCTCTCAGCGCAAGGCGGTGAGGTGGAAAGCGACGACGCCTGGCTGCGCAACGTTGACGCTTCCTCGTACACATATTGGTCGGTTTTTTTGATTTGCTTGCTGTTCGCGGGTCTTTTTCAATGGATCGGCGTGTCCCTGATCCCGTTGATGAAGGGCGGTGGCAACTATGCTGTGGATTGGGGGAAAATAGCTCTTGTGCGTCCTGAGGTCATATCTGTCCCCGAAACAGTCGTTTTTACGGGCCTCGCTTACCTATACATGTGCCTGGTGTTTTATCTTTTCTTCGCAGGTCTCATTTTGGTCTACACGGTTGTTCATGATCTTTGGAAAATCGGAGACGGATTGAAGAAGCTCTCATATGTTGATCATCAGCAAGAGCTCAATGAAGTCGGCCTCACAGTGATGCGTGGGGTTTTTCGGTGTACAGTTTTGGGGGTTCTGGTCGCCACATGGATGAAGGTCCAAAGCTCTTATCTGGCGTCCAGTGGTGAGAATATTGTGGCGTGGTTGGTCGGCGATATGTCTTCGATGTTCCAAGGTCGCGATCATGTGAGCGCCGGGTTCCGCTATCGTATGCCGACGCATTACAGCAGCCTTCTTATCGTTATTTCGACCTGTTTTGTATTTCTGTATGGCTCCATCCGATTAGGTGTCGGAGGTCGATTTCATGCGCCTTTGTGGAAGATGTCGGCGGTCGTGACGTTACTTGTTGTCAGCTACTTGTTGATCGACGCGTTTGCCGGCTTTTCGACCCTTCTGGCCATTTCAGTGCTAGTCGCACTATACGGCATCTTCGATCCAGGGTTGGGGCGATGGCGAGGGAGTAAGTTAGGAAACAATCAGAGTGTATCATAGTTGGCTTGATCGTTGGGACGAACGCCGGGCCCTTCGCGGTGAGGAAGGGAAGAAACCAACGGATTTCGTCCTTGACACGGAACGCGCCTTTCCAGGTGCGAAGAAGATGACAAGTATCGAGGACTTCTGTGCGCTTGCGGACCAAGCCGTAGTTGATCCAGCCTTTTTCGATGAACTAAGCGTGAGTGATCAGGGTTTTGAAAAGCTAGATGGGGGGCTCAAATTTCCATCGGACATTTCTACGGATATCGAACAAAATAATGTCGTCTCAGCGAAAATCACAGAAAGCGGGGCGTTCGATCAGGCGATGGTGATTTTTCACCATTGGAATGCAAGCGCTCGGAATCGTCAGATTGCCAACTTTTTCTCGCAGCGTGGCATCACGGTTGTCGAGATTGCTATGCCTTATCACTTAGAACGCAGCCGTCCCGGCTCCGTGCACGCCGATTATATGCTTAGCCCTAATCTCGGTCGAACGATCCAATCTGTAAGGCAGGCAGTGTTGGATGGGCGAAAACTCATACGTTGGTTGAAAAGCGAAGGCTATCGAGAAATTGCGGTTCTCGGTATGAGCTTAGGCTCGTGGGTTGCGGGGCTGGTCGCGGCGCACGACTCGGCTGTGTCAAAAGCCTCGCTGTTTCTGACGGCGGGGAGTCTAGCGGATATGGTTTGGACGGGTCGCGCGACACGACTGATACGTGATAGCCTTGAGCCTGAGATTGAGCTGACCGATCTCAGAAGGGCCTGGGGTCCGCTTAACTTGGAGAATTACGAACTTTGTTTGGCACGGCCTGATCTCGATCTTCACGTTGTGTTGGCTAAGAGAGACAAAGTGGTGTTGTCAGAACTATCGGAGAGATTCATACGGAGGCTGAAGAATGCCGGTGCTAGGCCAAGTATTTTGGAATTAAACTGTGGTCATTATTCGCTCGCCATGCCGCCTTACATTTTGTGGGCCGGGTTGAGCTTGAAGCGGTTTCTGTCGTGTGCTGACAAGTCGGCCCGGCGAGCATGAGTGTGGCGTTGGCCGGTCAGTTCACCAGAAAATTCCCTGTTAGGCGTGCCTGGGCGTCCGGTTGCAGCCAATAACACGTAGATCAGGTTGGCGGGACCTTATCCCAAAATAGGAACGTCCGTGGATCAAGCTTCAACGCCTTGGCGATCGCGGCAATCGTGTCCACGCTGATGTTGCCGCTCGCGCGCTCCAGTTTCATGAATGTCGCCTCCGCCACGCCGATCAGCTTCGCCATCTCATAGCGGAGCATATTGCGTCGTTGCCGCTCCATGTCGATGATGCGTGCAAGGCGCTTGCGGATCGCAGTTTCGTCCAGCTGATGAGCCCATTCCGGAACTTTCTTACCGCCGGAGAGCAGTTCTGCGACAGACACTTGCAGGCCGTTTGCCATGATCTGCAGCGTCGTCAATGTGACATTATTTTTCTGCCGAACGGTCTGGATGTAAGTTCGGTAAGCGAGCCCTTCGCCTTCAGGGGTGCGGAACAGCTCGGCCATGTGCATATGGGATAGGCCACGCTTGGCTCTCTGCCGCTCCAGCACGGTCGCAATGTTGACGCGCAAGGGGTTGTCGACCGCGCCCGCATCGTCTCGTTTCATAAATCGATGTAATCGCACAAACCTGCCTTTTTGATTTGTCCTTTTTCGAGCGAGTGATCCATAGTAAAGTGTCAAAATCGCAACGAGGAAAAGGCTATGACCATGCTGAAACATTTCTTGGTGAGTGCCGCCGCCGTCGCGGGCGCCGCGGCTCTCCCATCCCAATCACAGGCATCGGAATGGGGCTGTCAGGTGCTCCTCTGTCTGTCCGGTGATTGGCAGGCACTCCTTCTTGCCACCCGCCAATCTACAAGTTGATTGCGGCGATGGAAGCCCCGGGTTTTAACTGGCCGACCTGTCCGCAAGCCAACTCCAGCGCCGCGAAATTTGAGAAGTATGAGGATTGTCCGCTTGGCTGGCAAGCAGTTGGTGCCAACTCCGACCGGCCCGGAATGGGGCAAGAACGGAACATCTGCCGCATCAGCTCCGACAGACTCACGTTACCGTCGTTCTCAAAAACAGCGGCCTCGGCGGACGTGATGGAGACGGATCACGACAGGTCCAAATCGAAATCGAAGGTAAGGTGGTGACGGCAAAAATCCAGACAAGTGGCAACGACAAAGGGCATTCCCTGGGTAATGGCCCAACCTACTACACCATCGCTCGACCGATACGCGGAGAGCCCTGGTTTATCGAGTATGACGACGCGAACGGCATGCGCCAGAAAAGCTGGTTCAATCCCAACATGCCATAAGCCAAGCCATCACGCAGGACGAGGACTGTGAGGACCACAATTCAGGGAGGTTTGTAGTGTTCAAGGCGCTTCTCCTGTCCACTATGATTATGAACACAGGCGCAGTGTTGACGGCGGCTGGTCAGAGCGACAGGCCGCGATCAAGCGTGGACAATCCGATGTGGCCCGCTTCACTGAAATGGGACTGCAAGACCGCTGCCAAAATCGTGTGTGAGCGTGATGGCAGTTGCTCGGTGGCTGAGGGCCACACCGGATTTGTGCTGAACTACGGCAGCAACGAAGCTGAGTTCCCGGCCAGCAATGTCAGGATCAAACGCCACTATCAACAGACTGTGCAGGCAAGCCCTTTGCAGCAGGAAGTTAAAGTCGAACTGGCCGACAACCGGGTTCTATGGCTGACGGCCGTGGATGCCAGCCGCACGTATTCGGAAGCGTGGGTCGGCGCACTGAGCGAGTTGAAGGGTGGCGCGGTACTGATGGAATCCGAGGGAGTCTATTGCATGCCGCACAAGTGAGTGCGCCGAGAGGGCAGGCGAGCAAAGGGCGATATGGTCTGACCGGGGCGCCGGACGTCGGCGTTACAGAAGCGTTCAGAGTGTTCCGTCCAGGTTTATCGGGCGATGAGGTGATAGTAAGTAATATAGATCCGTCGCATCGATACTTAGAGTGGGAGTGACTGTCACAACACTTGATATGGATTCTCCATGGAACTGTCAAAGAGGTTGAGACGCGAGCCATGCATACTTGGAATAACTGAGAAATATTTACTTTTACTGGTGAAAGTCGCATAATCTATCTTATGGAACTTGACATTTATACAATGATATCAGCTAGGTCGACAATATTCATTATGTTAAATTGAGAGGATTAACGCGGATCTGGCAAATCAGCAGGAAGGCGACCACGGACAACTAGCAACGGGCTGCGCGGCCCTGTGCGAGGGTCGTCACAAGGGTGTGCACAACGCCGTAATTGCAGGCTCACGCCGCGGCCTTTACTGCCGTAATGATCGCCTCGATGTCGCGTTTGTTAACCGGCGGGATCACTCCCGACAGTAAGGACTTTTCCATCTTGCCCTCGCCGACAAGGCGCGGGCGCTCTATGGGGAGCGGTATGCGGAGTTTCTCGACCGCGTCCAGGCCTATGCATACTTCCCCTATGCGGTTCTTGAGGGCGTGTCGGATTTCCGCGATGGAGAAATCACCGTCCGCTTCGAAGGCATCAGCGGCCGTATCGACCAGGGCGCAAGGATATTGTTCAACCTGAAGCCCAATGGCGACTATCTCACGATTCGCGCCAATCCTCTGGAGAACAATCTTGTCCTATGGAAGTTCGAGAAGGGGAAACGCTCGTCGGTGACCTGGGTCAAGAATACCCCAACCCCAACCCATGAATGGCACCAGCTGAAGGTACGTATTGCGGGCACCAAGGTCGAAGGCTATGTCGACAGCAAGCTCTACCTCCAGGACACACTGCCTGAAGCGGTGACCGGGCGTGTTGGCTTGTGGTCGAAGGGCGACAGTCACGTGTATTTGATGACTTCACCGTAACTCCGGCTGACTGATCGGTGCAGCTGAGCGAAGAAGACAATGTGGCACGATTGAAGTTAAAGGGCGATCAAATCGACCTATCCACTCGCAAGCCGCTGTTCGATCGCCTTTGCAGTCCGAAGTGCCAGCGTCGCAATGGTGACCGTCGGATTGGTCGGCGCGCCCGTCGAGAAGACACCGGCGCCCGCGACAAAGAGGTTGCTGTGATCGAACGAGCGGCAGTTCGAATCGACGACACCAACTTCGAATCCTTAGCCATTCGAAGCGTGCCCATGAGATGCCCTGAGCCGGAATAGACTCGACCTTTCAAATCGCTGAATTCCCAGGTCTCTTCGGCGGCGCCCACGGTTGCGCCTGGCTGCCTTGCGCGCAGTCGAAAAAGAGGCGACCGGTCTCGAGCGAACCCAGTTGCTGGAACGCCTCCTTCAGGATGGCAGCGGCATCATCGTTATGGATGCTGGCCGCATCATGGGTTACGGGTTCCGCCGAAATTTCGGCCGCGGCGAACTGATCGGCCCCGTCGCCGCCTCGTCGGAAGTCCAGGCAAAAGGCCTGATCGCGTCGCTGATTTCGACCGCGAAAGGATTTGTCAGAATTGACATCGAGGGCGCTCAGACCGGTCCTGTTCCCTGGCTGGAGGGGCAAGGCCTTGCCGATTGGGGTCCCGTGACGCGGATGGTTCGAGGTCGAGTTTCGCCATGCAGCTGGATCATGAAACAGTTCGCCGTGGCCAGCCAAGCTTTCGGTTGATTCGACCTATTGCAACCCGGTCAGGATCGTAAATCGGGTCTGCGAAGGTTGGCCAGAGCGGGCAAGCCCAACGACTCGCTGTCTGTCAGTCAACGCCTTTCGAGGAAACCGATCATCGATGTGGCGGGCGGCAGGCCAAAGCTGCCGTGGCCGCCATCGAGCAAGTCAGGGGTGACGCAGTACCAGTTCCGGGCGAATATGCCATAGGCATCCCAGCACCGCGCAGCTGGTTCCGCCCCCGTCGCGGGTTGGCAATGTCCAACACTGCGCTAGACGAAATTTCAACGCGACGTCGAAATCGAGTTGGGCAAAGGCATTTGAATGGAGATGGGTGAGCGATTGTACGACCTTCGACCGAGCGATGGTATTCTGGTCAGTTTACTTACGGCGGTCACGCTTATTCTGACGGTTCAGCTCAGCGAAATCTCGCCCGATGCTTAGCTGTAGGCCCCACAGCTATAGCGCAGGTTCGGCATGACCGATGACGCGCGCGACTGCTGGATGGTCCGAGCGAATCCGCCTTTCTACCTCGTCAACAGTTCGATGAGCTTCCATAACCGGCATGTCGGCGGGCACGTGGCAATGGAAGTTCACAATAAGGCCAAGCTCGGTTGCCCGAATCCGAACGTCATGAACATCCTGGAGGGCGTCTGATTGTTGCGCCGCGATCGCGAGGGCCAACTCCAGAGCGCGGTGCTGATCATCGGAAACATCCCTCCCCTCGAGCCAGTTCGCTGCCATCGGTTCGATATGCGTATCAATTTCTGTCTCCGGTCCTAGTTCATCACGGAGTGCGGCCTCCAGACCACTGGCGATCGAGTGCGCTTTATCGATGCTGAGTTCGGCCTTCACCTCAATATCGAGACTGACTGAAAGCTGCTTCTCTACGCGCTGAATGGTCAAGCGATGCATCGCGACGCCGCGATTGGCCGCGATCACCCGGATACGCGCTTCGATGGTCTCATCATTGGCGGAACGTGGTTCGGCAATCACGGTCACTTCAGCGTTCCGAAACTCTCGTTGCACAGCGTTGATGATGTCAGCTTTGACCGCCGCCACCCGCCCAAGCGGCAGCGTCCGGCTGACAGCGATGGCGAGCTCAACAAAGAGGATTGCGCCTGCCGTGCGCACCCGGACGCGCTCGACGGCGAGGACGTCCGGAATGTCACCAAGCATCGACGAAAGGACGCTGCCGGCGCCGTCCGGTGCCGTATCGACCAAGGCATCAAAAGATCGCCGCCCGAGCTTTACCGCCGCCGTCAGAATGAAGCAGGCAACGATCAGTGCCGCGATGGCATCCGCCGACATGTAACCGAAGGTAACGAAGACCATCCCAATCAAAACCACGCCGGATGCGAGCATGTCGGACAGGAAATGCAGGGCGTCCGCCTCCAGCGCCGGACTGCCCGTGGCTTTGGCAACCTTGCGCAGTGCTCGGACCCGCCAGAAATCGACAATGATCGACACCACCAGGACAGCGATGGCAATCGGGGCGGCCTCAATGACCTGCGGCTCGCCCAACAGACGCCTTCCCGCCTCCAAGGCAATCCATCCCGCTGCGCCGAAGAGCAGCAAAACTTCAAAGAGCGCAGCCATGCTCTCCATCTTGCCATGGCCGAAATGGTGGTCGTCATCCGCCGGCTTATCGCTGACACGAACCGCGCACCAGGTGATTAGCGTTGCAACGAAATCGGACGATGAATGAACGCCCTCGGAAATCAGGCCGATACTGCCGGTCAGAGACCCGATCACGAATTTTCCGATGGCCAGGACAGCGCTCGACAGCATCGAAACCAGGGCGACGCGTTCTTTTTCTTTTTGCATGATGTTCATTTCTTTTTGCATGATGTTCATTCCGTTCTCGGAGAGGCATCGATTGCGAAGGTGGCGTTTTAGGCACCGCACCTCCCGAACTGTCAGCTCAGGAATGACTGCACCGCAGCGGCGACCGCGTTAGGACATTCCTCGTGGATCGCCAGCTTGCCCTTCGCCAACCGTTTGACCTGGACATTAGGAAGTTCGGCCAGCGCGTCCATCTCGGTGCGTGACTTCCGGGGAGTCTCATCGCCATAGACGACGAGGATGGGCACATCCGAGCGCCGGGCGAGATCGAGGGAGGCCCCGCGACTGTCGACCCGGTCGAGACCGCCGCTGACAAAGCGAACCGAAGCATGTCGCGCGCCCGGAGCGCGGGCGACGGCGATCTTGGCGGCAAGGCGATCGCCGCCCAGCCAATTGGGATCGCTATAGACATGCTCGCGCGCCATTTTCCCTATGATGAGCCGGCTGACATTGAGGCGGTAAAACAGTGGGCCGGTGACGGGGTTGTCGATAGCGGCACGGATACGGGCGAACCAAGGGCCTTGGCCGCCCATCATCGTCGGCAACGGCCCTCGCCAAGTAGGCGCGATCAGAACGAGGCGGCTGATCGTGCCGGGCTTATAGGCGGCTTGGTGAAGGGCGTAAGTCGCAGCATGGCCAGCGGCGATGACCGCATGGGGCGGCGATACGATCTCGCTCAAAAAAAACCAGTTGAGAAACGCCGAGAGGATTTCCGGCGACCAATCGTCTCTCGATCGCACCCGGTCGCCGAACCCGGGCCAGTCGACGCTGCTGGCCCGGAACTCCGGCGCGAGCAGATTGAGGAGAGGTCGCATCTCCGCACGCGTCGAGATCGAGCTCAGGGCCGGCAAGAGGACGATGGAGGAGCCGCTTCCCGCCTCGTCCCTGCCAAGAGTGATTTCCCCGCTCTCCCATTTGCAACGTATTGTCTTTGGCGTCGCCATGTGTGAACGCGTCGTCAAAGGGACGTCTTGCGCGCGGCCAGCTTGGCCTGGCGCCGCCGACGTTCGGCCAGGATCTGGCAACGCTTGTGATCGGTGAACTTCCGCCATTGGCGAATCTCAGCCGTGGTGCGGAAGCACCCGGCACACAGGTCGGCCTTGCGGTCGAACCTGCAGACATCGAGACATGGCGATTCCAGAGCCATCACTCAAACCTCGCCAGGTTCAGGCTTGAGTTCGGATGGCGCCGCGACCGTCTTCTCGGGCGTCGGCAGCAGACGGGCCGAGTTGAGAATGAACACCAGTTCCGAGACGACATGGATGCCGGCCGCAAGCAGCGGATTGAGGAAACCGAGGGCGGCCAGCACGATACCGATCATGTCGACGCCGATGGTGCCGGCGAAGTTCTGCCAGATGATGCCGCGCGTGCGTCTGGCGACCACGAGCGTCTTGACGAAGCGCTCAAGATCGTTGCCAAGCAGCACGATGTCGGCACTCTCCTGGGCCACATCGGTGCCAGAGCCCATGGCGACGCCGACATTGGCTTGCGCCAATGCAGGGGCATCGTTCACACCGTCGCCGACCATGGCGACGATGCGTTTTTGCGCGACCAGCGCCTGGACACGCGCCAGCTTGTCCTCCGGAAGCAGTTCCGCCTCGATGTCTTGAATACCCAGCGCCCCGCCAACGGCGACAGCGACACGGCGCGCGTCCCCGGTGAGCAGGATCGTTTTGATCCCCATCCGATGCAAGGCTTCAATGGCCCGATTGGCTTCAGGCCGGACCGTGTCAGCCACCGCAATCGAGCCAAGCAGGCGCCCGTCTAGGGCCACGAGCACTTCCGAACCTGCATCCGTACCCTGGTGACGGGCGACCGACGAGTCGATTCCGTTGTCAGCCATCCAAGCCTGATTGCCGACCAGAATGGTGGTGTCATCGACCTTGGCGGCGATTCCCCGGCCCGGTGTATAGGCGAAACTCGCTGGCTCGATCACATTGCGGCCTTGGCTGCGGGCATAGGTGACGATCGCCTTGCCGAGCGGATGCTCGGAGCGCAGCTCGGCCGCGGCCGCGGCGTCGAGAAGCGCATCCGCAGTGATGCCGTCCACGGGTACGACCTGCTGCACCTCTGGACGCCCGAAAGTCAGCGTTCCCGTCTTGTCAAGCACCACCGTGTCGACATGGCCCAGGGTCTCCAGATGCACGCCGCCTTTGACAATGGCGCCGAGCCGGGCTGAGCGGCCGATGCCGCCGAGAATAGCGAGCGGCGTGCCGGCCGCGATGCCGCAGGCGCCCGCGACGATGATGACTGAGATCGTCGCGTAAATATCGCGTGTGATCAAAAATGTCAGGATGGCTGCGCCAAGCGCAAAATAGACGAGATAGCCGGCCAGGCGATCAGCGAGACGCTGGACGGGCGCGCGGGATTTCTCGGCCCGTTCGACCGCTTCGATGATCTTGCCGTAACTCGTGTCGCGACCAATCCGCTCGGCGCTAACCTCCAGCGCACCGGATTGGTTGATAGAGCCAGCAAAGGCCTGGGTGCCAGCCGTCTTCTCGACCGGCATGGATTCGCCGGTAATGCGGGATTCATCAACGAAGGAATGGCCCGAGAGTACGGCTCCGTCGACGGGGATGCGGCCGCCTGGCGCGACCAGGATGGCATCGCCGACCGATAGCTCCTCCGCCGAAACGGACTTGATCGAACCGGCCCGGCGAACAGACACCTCGCGCGGCAGGAATTCAAGCAAGTCGCGGATCGCTTTGCGGCCACGGCCGACGGTCAGACCTTCCAGAACCTCGGCGACGAGAACGAACAAGGTGATGACGAGCGCGGTGAAGAATTCGCCGATGGCCGCCGCCGCGACGATCGCGATCGTCATCGACAGTTCCATGGTCATGCGGCGTTCAAGAATGTTCTCGAAGGCCTCCTTCAGGATCGGCCAGCCACCAATCAGAAGGCCGACGATGCCGATCACGCTGATCGCCGGATATGGTTCCCAGACCCGGAACCACACGGCCGCTGCGGCGATTGCGACAAGACCGATGCGCACGGCCTCCGACCATTCGAAGGGATGCTCGTGATCGCGCCCGTGCTCATGATCGTCGTGATCATGGTCGTGACCGTCATGATTGTGATCGTGAGCGGCCGGAGCGGTGGTGCTAGCTTCGGCGGTATCCGCCAGCGTTCGGCAATGGGCGGCGTCTTGGACGGCCATGATGACAAACTCCGTTCTATTTTAGGTAGGCGCGCACGACATCGATGAGTTCGGCGGCGCCTTCGTTGCGTTGCTCCTGGGCCAGCTCGTGGTCGGCCACGTGGAGAAGAATGTGATCTTCGACCACCTCGGCCATCAGGCCGTTGATGGCGCCGCGAACGCCGGCAATCAGTTGCAGCACGTCGGCGCAACCCTTTTCGTCCTCGAGCGCCCGCTCGACGGCTTCCATCTGGCCGCGGATGCGCCGCACGCGGTTCAGTAATTTCATCTTCTCGCGGGTCGTATGCGACATGCAGATCTCCTTTCTGAAGGTTTATATAGTATACCCCCCTATGATATCAAGCGCGACTGAATCAGCCGGGCAGTTGGCTGTTCACGCACAACCCCCTCCTGACAGCCGAACGTCATTCGTTGGGGATGATTTGTAACGGTCGTTGCATTATGATGAATCCATGGTTGCTCCATCCTGGCTTCTTCTGACCTATAAAGTGCCGCCCGAACCGGCCACCAAGCGCATTGCGTTGTGGCGTCGGCTGAAGGGCATGGGTGCTATCTATCTGCAGAACGGCGTCTGCCTGCTGCCGAAGACAGACGATCACGTCCGGCGGCTGAAGATGCTGGAGAACGACCTTTCCGGGATGGGCGGCGAGTCCGTCATCCTGGAGACCGTCGCTCTCGATCGTGCCCAGGAGGACAAGGTCGTCGCCCGCTTCAAGGCCGACCGGGACGAGCAGTATCGCGAGTTCCTTGGACGGTGTGCCGATTTCGAGAAAGAGATCGCCAAGGAGATCGCGATCAACAAGTTCACCTATGCCGAGCTCGAAGAGGAAGACACCGACCTGAAGAAGCTCCAGGGTTGGCTGGAGAAGATCAAGAAGCTCGATTTCTATGGTGCGACCTTGGCCGAGGAGGCTGCTGAGCGACTGCGCGCTTGTGAGGTCTTGCTCGACGGTTACGCGCAACGGGTCTTCGACGCCCACGACGAGAACCGCTGAGATGGGCGACGCGGGCGACGGAACAGGCGTTGTGACAACCGAGATCGTCGGTTCCCCAGGAGCCCGGCAGGGCGTTCCTGCCGGTGTTTGGGTCCTCGGCTTCGTCTCGATGCTCATGGACATCTCGTCGGAGATGATCCACGCGCTCTTGCCCATCTATATGGTGACAGTGCTCGGCACCTCGGCTCTGACTGTCGGGCTGATCGAAGGCATCGCCGAGGCCACCGCCTCGATCACCAAGCTTTTCTCCGGTGCGCTCAGCGATTGGCTCGGTAAACGCAAATTCCTGGCTGCGCTTGGCCATGGCCTGGCGGTCCTAACCAAGCCGATCTTTCCCCTGGCGTCCTCGATCGAATGGCTCATAGCCGCCCGCTTTATCGATCGCGTCGGCAAGGGCATTCGCGGGGCGCCGCGCGACGCCCTCGTTGCCGACATCGCCCCGCCGCATCTGCGCGGCGCAAGCTTCGACTTGCGCCAGTCGCTCGATACGATCGGCGCCTTTCTTGGACCGCTTCTCGCTATCGGCCTGATGTGGCTGACCGCAGATTATTTTCAGGCTGTGTTCTGGATCGCGGTCATTCCGGCATTCCTGGCCGTCGGGTTGATCCTGATTGCGGTGAAGGAACCGGAGCGGCCGAAGGAGCAGCGCCGTGTCCGTATGCCGCTGCACCGCGATGAACTGCGCCGTCTGGGCGCGACCTATTGGTGGGTCGTGGCGGTCGCCGCGGTCTTCACGCTTGCCCGTTTTAGCGAAGCCTTTCTCATCTTGCGGGCGCAATCGATCGGCCTGCCGCTGGTGTTGATCCCGATCGTCCTGGTGATCATGAGCCTTGCTTATTCGCTCTCGGCCTATCCGATCGGGATTTTGTCCGATCGCGTCAATCGCCTGACCCTTCTGGCCCTCGGCCTCGGCCTTCTGCTCGCGGCCGATCTCACGCTTTCCTTCGCGTCCGATCTTGTCTGGGTCGGCATCGGTGTCGTGTTCTGGGGCCTCCATATGGGTTTCACGCAAGGCTTGCTGGCAACCCTGATCGCCGAGACCGCGCCGGCCGAGCTGCGCGGGACCGCTTTCGGCATGTTCAATCTGGTGACCGGTATCGCGCTGCTCGTCGCCAGCGTCGTCGCTGGCGCGCTGTGGGACATGGCCGGCCCGCAGGGCACGTTCCCCGCGGGCGCTGTCTTCACGCTGCTGACCCTCGCAGGATTGTTTGTCATTCGCGGGCGACTGAGAGAGCGGGCAGATGCTTGACCCCTCGATAACAGCCCGCTGGTCCTTACTCATCGATCGCCACCAAGCCCAGCACATGCATCAACACTGGAGGCCGAATCCAAGGAGTTGCCTATGTATGAACTCGACGCCGCAATAACCCATGCTATCAACGCGTTGTCAGAACACAGCGGAGCCGTAGACCTCCTGATGATCTGGATTTCCGCGATCGGCGTGCCGCTTCTGGTGCTATCTGTCGCGGTACAGTGGTGGCGGCGAACCGACCGGCCTCACACCCGCCACGTCCTTGTCGTGGCAGGGCTGTCGTTCCTTCTGGGTCTCGCCCTCAATCAGATCATCTTGCTGTTTGTTCACCGGGTTCGACCGTATGACGACGGCGTCACGCATCGCCTGATTTCATCCAGCGCCGATCCCTCATTTCCCTCTGACCATGCGACCGCGACCTTTGCTATCGCGGCGGCGTTCCTTCTGCATGGCATGCGACGCGTCGGGCTCGGATTCCTCGCCGCCGCTGCGGTTGTCACCTTTTCGCGCGTCTACATCGGAACCCATTACGCCAGCGATGTTCTGGGCGGGGCGCTCACCGGGATCGCTGCCGCCGTCATCGTCCGCGCGGCCTATCGCGAAGACACGCGGATCGACCGTCTCATCACCAGTATTCTCTAGGGCGCCGCGCGATGGTCTCGTCTGTGATCTCATCCATGGTTGAGTTCCTGACAGCGCATCCGCATGTCGCCTATCTCGCCGTGTTTCTTCTGGCGCTTTCGGAGTCAATCCCCATCATCGGGGTCGTCGTCCCCGGCACGGCCGTGATCCTAGCGCTCAGCAGCCTGGTGCCGAGCGGCGTGCTGGTTCTCTGGCCGTTGCTAGGCGCCGCAACATTGGGCGCCATCGCTGGTGATGGTCTGTCTTTCTGGCTCGGCCATCGGTATCATCGCGAGATTCTTGGCCTCTGGCCATTGAACAGGCACCCCACCTGATCCAGCGTAGCGAGACCTTTTTCACGCGCCATGGCGACAAAAGTGTCTTTCTCGCGCGCTTCGCGCCCGGCGTCCGCGCTTTCGTTCCGCTCCTGGCAGGCATGCTGGGAATGTCCGTCGGCCGGTTTTTACACCGTCAATATCGCGTCGGCGCTCGTCTGGGCTCCGTCGCATATCCTGCCGGGCGTTCTCGTTGGCGCGACTTTCAGCATTCTCGGTGCGGCCGCAAAGCCACTCGCGATCCTGCTGGTCGTTCTGGTTGTGACGGGCTGGGTGGTCCTGCATATCGTACGCTGGACGCTGCGCCGCGGTGTTCCGCTCCTTATCGTCAGTGTGGAACGGTTGCGGAATTGGGCCGACACCCGCGACACCTGGCTGCGTCGCTGTCTCGCCAGCCTGCTCGATCCTTCACGGCCCGAAGCGCGGGTTCTCGCCCTATTGACCGTCCTTCTCGTCGGCGCGGCGTGGCTATTCTTCGGGGTCCTTGAAGACGTCCTCAGTGGTGACCCGCTGGTGCTTGCCGACGGCGCGATTTACCGCGCCCTCCAGGATCTTCGCACCGCACCCGGCGATGCAATGATGATTGCCGTCACCGAACTCGGCGACACCACCGTGGTAATCATGGTCACTGTCACCGTCTTCGTGTGGCTTGCATGGAAGCGCGCATGGCACACGGCCATCTACTGGTTTGTCGCTATCGCCGGCGCCTCGGCGCTCAACACCGCCATCAAAGTGGCTCTCCATCGGGCTCGACCCGGGGAGCTGCTCTACTCCGGCTGGAGCACATTTTCTTTCCCCAGTGGCCACAGCACGATCAATATGGTGCTTTACGGGTTCCTCGCCTTCCTCATCGCGCGCGATGGCCGAGCCGCTGACGTTCCAGTGGGCCGGTAGTCTGCAAAGCTTGCAAGACGCCTTGCTGCCAAAGGGTTGGCAAACATCGACAGCTTGGGGATCCGGCACCACTCTCGCGTGGCTCACGAGATCAGTTGGTCCATCAAATCTCCCGTAGTTCCCTCTCTCTCAGGCGGGCGATTTCCGAGCCTGACTCTTGTTCGGCCAAGCAGCGCGGCCACGTCTGCCGGTTCACGCCTCGTGCTGCGAGTGTGGGCGGTCGATATCGAGCTCACGAACGGACAGAACTCACCGATCTGGATCGGGTCGGTCGTCGAGGAGAGTCTTTATCATCCCCTCGCACTCCTCACGCTGGTATCGACGCAGCCCGACGTGAATGCACCGAGGCAAGTCCTGGCCGGAGCGGTCGGCGGAGGACGGCTCGTCTTACGGACCATGGGAATGGCGGGTGCAGAATGGGATGGGCGAGTCCTGCTGGCCCGAGAAAACGACTAAGAGGTGGCGCGATCCCAATGATCGCTGCCGCCTGTTTTGCAAATTTTCACGTCAACGGCAGTGTGCAGATCGGCGCGGCAGTCGGCAGGAACTAACGGCAGCCATTCCGAGAGTCAGCACCCTTGCGCTATAGATTCGTCGGATCGGCATGGATCAGTTGACATAACCCCTCCTTCATCAAGGTAGGCAAAGCGGTTCCCTACCCTCTGGAGGAACTCGAACGTTGGGATCGCAAAGACCTGGTCGTCTGCCGCTCCACTCAAGCGATGCAAGTCAAAGAACCGCCTAAGGGAAAGTCCTTGGAACAGGCTGTATAGCTGGACTGGCACCCTCAGCAGTAAGCCGCTGACGCGGCTCGGACACTTTTTTGCTGGTGGCTCCACAACCATCCCACTTGAGATCCCATTCGCACGGTCGGTCCCGCCTGATTCCGTGCAACCCGTGGAAACAGGGAACGGCGATTCGCTAACATCTGCGGTACTGCATTTGGTACTGCATCGCGAATTGAAGTCTCCTTAACCCTTGATTTTTATTGGCTTTTCGACCTCAGTCCGTCCCATCCATCATTGGCAGGACACTTAAGCGATGGATTTGGTGGGCCCGGAGGATGTATCAATTGGCCAAAATCAGAAGTCTTTCCGTATCGTTCCGTATGATCCCCCCAACAGCCACGAAGCGGAGCGCAGTGGACTGAGCGCAGGTCCATGAGGCCCACTTAACCAGCTCAGGTCGGCTGACCGGCGAAATGAGCCAGCGTCAATTCCACTGTTGCAAGCTGTTAGGCGTGTGATCTTCGGGTCAGTTTGAGACCTGCTTCACGGAGTGTCGCCGACCATGCCCGAGAACAGGACTGAGCCGCGCTGCTCGAGAAGCGACAGCGAGGTGTAATCCAGGATCGACAGGCCCCCGTCGGCAATCAAGGTTTGGCCGGTGATGAACGAAGCCTCATCGCTCGCCAGGAACCCGACAGCCGCGGCGATTTCGGCCGGTGTGCCCATCCGGCCGAACGCGCTTGGCGCCACAGCCCAGTCGCCGGCACCAGATGCGGGCGCCGCTGCATCGGTTTCGGTGGCAATCCAGCCAGGACTGACGCAATTCGCCCGGATCCTATGCGGCGCACCTTCGATGGCCAACGATCGTGTGAGCGCCTCAACGGCCGCCTTGGCGACGCAGTACAGGCCCCAATTGCCGTGCAACGTGGCCGTGGACGATATGTTGACAATCGCACCGCCGCCGGAATCCCGCATCACCGGCAAGGCGTAGGAAGCTACAAAGTAGGTGGAGTCCAGGTTGGCGCCGCGCATCTTGTCCCATCTCGCTCCAGGGCGATCGCCTGGTTCGACGCCGCTCCGGCGCGAACCGGCGCCTGCGTTGTTGACAACAACCCGCAGCCGTCCCCAATGGCCGATTTGGCCGATCAGATCCTCGACTTGACGTTCCTCCGACAGATCGCACGGGAAAAAGCGGGCTTCGCCTTTAATCGCCTTTGCTTCCGCTTCAACGGCGCGGCCCTTTTCGAGATCGCGACCTGCGAACGCCACCCGGGCTCCCTCTTTCAGGAAATAGTGGACGATCTCGCGGCCTATCCCTGAATTCCCGCCGGTCACGAGAACGTCTTTGCCTTTAAACCGCATGGTACCTCCTGCAAACGGTGCAGACGCGCGCAGATTGCGGCATCTCTGATCCATTCCGCTGAGAAACGGTGGACCGAAACAGGGATATGCTCCGCTATTCAATTCAGCGTCAGTGCCACAGCGGGTCGAGGATTGGACATCGAGCCGGAGCGAGTTCTTCCCTGGCAGAGGGATGAGCCATATCCGGCAGTTTGTGCGATCGTGTTGATGCTGAGCGTATAGGCCGTGCTTCGGCGATGGCTTCCGGAACAAGGGCTATCGCGGGATCGCGGGCAACCAGTTCCAGGAGCGTTTCAAGGTCGCTGACCTCGAAGACTGTGCGACGCTCGATGCCAATCTCCAGAAAGGCGCGGTCGACGAGTTTCCACGTCTCCCAATCCGACAGCGGGTGGCGGCGTTATTTTTGTGTGGCATGGTGGATCAATCGTGAGGATTTCGATGTCGTCTGCTTAGTGCCTCATCGGCAGGTTTTTGTTTGCACCACGCCCAAGCCGTGGCGATCTCGATAATGGGAGTTGTTATGTCGCTCAGTCGCGCTGAAGTGTACGATCTTTCGATATTCCTGCTCATCGTACAGTATCGGAGTTTTAGAAAGGCGGCGGACAATCTCGGCGTAACCGCATCAGCACTCAGCCACCGGGTGAAAGCGCTTGAAGAGCGACTTGGTGTAAGGCTGCTAAACCGGACAAGCCGAAGTGTTGCTCCAACAGCAGCAGGAAGCGCGCTTGCCGAAAAAGTGAGTGCTGGCCTCGATCTTATCAATTCCGGCCTGGAAGAACTGCACGGGCACCACGAAGGGACTGCCGGGAGTGTGCGGTTGAACGTACTGCGCGATGCGTCGATTTTGCTTTTGCGCCCGGCATTGCCGATCTTCCTGCAGCGCTTTCCCAACATCGAATTGGAGATTGCGGTCGACGATCACTTCGTCGACGTGACTGCGGAAGGCTTCGACGCAGGTCTCAGATATGGCGGCACGATACCGGAGGACATGATCGCCATTCCATTGACGCCACCACTCAAGTGGGTGGTCGTCGGTGCACCGGCCTACTTCGAGCGCCACGGTCGGCTGGAATCGCCTGACGACCTTCATTTCCATCAATGTATCCGCATCCGCACGGGGCGAGGGCAGATTTACAAATGGGAATTCGAGCAGGGCGACGATCGGCGCGAGATCGACGTTCCTGGCTCACTCATATCAAGTGAGTCGGCTTTCGCCATCAATGCTGCGATCGACGGTATTGGTCTGTTTTATTGCCTGGAAAAGCTCGCTGGCCCTCACCTTGCGGCAGGACGGCTGGAAGTGGCACTGCCGCAATGGTCTTCAATCGGCCCACCATTGTCCCTGTACTATTCGAGTCGCCGGCAACTGCCGTTCGGGATCAGTGCCCTCATACAGGTGATACGCGATATCAATCCGCTTAAATGAACTTTGCGGAGGTCGGACCATGCGTGACGATCAAAAATGGTCATCAATGAGCACAGCTCATTGATCCGATTACCTCTCCCCCATTGATTCATTAATCGACGATGCTATTCAATCCGTCAGATGCTGCGCGGCCGATGGGCCGGAATGGCGCATGTAAGGCAAAATACGAGGCTTGAATGTACGTTGCAGATGCCAAGAGATACGACGCGATTGCCTATCGCCGCTGTGGTCGGTCGGGGCTGAAGCTCCCGCCGATTTCGTTGGGCCTGTGGCAGAACTTCGGTGGTCAAGATGTCTTCGAGACCGGCCGCTCGGTGATCCGGCGTGCCTTCGACAAGGGAGTCACTCATTTCGACCTGGCGAACAATTATGGTCCGCCTTACGGGTCGGCGGAAGAGAATTTCGGACTGGTCCTCAAAAAGGACTTTTCGAGCCACCGCGACGAGATGATCATCTCCTCGAAAGCCGGTTGGGATATGTGGCCGGGTCCTTATGGGGCGGGTGGATCCCGCAAGCACCTGCTTGCATCGCTCGAACAGAGCCTGAAGCGAATGGGTGTCGAATATGTCGATATCTTCTATTCCCACCGCCCGACATTGGATGTTCCGCTCGAGGAAACCATCGCCGCGCTCGTGCAGATGGTGCGGCAAGGCAAGGCGCTCTACGTCGGAATTTCATCTTATGGGCCAGATCGCACTCGGGAAGCCGAGCGTGCCCTGCGCGCGGAAGGAATTCCCCTGCTTATCCACCAACCCTCCTACTCCATGCTGAACCGCTGGATTGAGGATGGGTTGCTCGATACGCTGGAAGAGCTTGGTGCCGGCTGTATCGCATTTTCGCCGTTGGCTCAGGGGTTGTTGACATCAAAGTATCTGAATGGCGTCCCGGACGGCGCGCGTGCAGCGCGTGGTGGCTCGTTCGACACAAAGTTGCTGAGTGATGCGAACATAGAGCGTGTCCGCGGACTGAACGCGATCGCAAGCGACCGCGGGCAGACACTTGCCCAGATGGCGATCGCGTGGACCTTGCGAGATTCACGCGTAACGAGCGCGCTGGTAGGCGCGCGCAACGTGGCCCAACTCGATGATTCCCTCGGCGCTTTGGAGAAGCTCGAATTCAATACCGAGGAACTCCACAAAATCGACAGGTACGCAACCGAGGGCGGGATCGACCTCTGGCGAGCTCAATCAAAGGCCGCCTGAGGAGAGACGATAGCATCGGCCCGCGGCGCGACAGGCCCGATTGAGATCCCTGAAGGAGCAAGACCATGGACTATCGCAAGCTCGGCAATAGCGGCGCCGTCGTCTCGGCCTATTGCCTCGGCACCATGACTTTTGGACACGAGTCCGACGAAGCTACATCGTTCGCGCTTATGGATGATTATGTCGAGGCCGGCGGCAATTTCATCGATACGGCCGACGTCTACAGCGCCGGCGTGTCAGAGGAAATCATCGGCCGCTGGCTCAAGAGCAAGCCAGGAATCGCCAAGGATCTGGTGATCGCCACCAAGGGTCGTTTCCCCATGGGCGCAGGACCGAACGATCTCGGCCTGTCGCGCAAGCATCTTGGGGCAGCGCTCGATGCCTCGCTCAAGCGCCTGGGCGTCGAGCAGGTTGATCTTTACCAGATGCACGCCTGGGACGCGCTGACGCCGCTGGAGGAGAGGCTGCGCTTTCTCGACGACTCGATCCGCAACGGCAAGATCGCCTATTACGGGTTCTCCAACTTACTGGGTTGGCACCTGACCAAGGCGGCGTGGCTGGCCAAAGCCAATGGCTACACGCCACCCGTGACGCTGCAACCACAATACAGCCTGCTGGTCCGCGACATCGAACATGAGCTTGTGCCGGCCGCGCTCGACGCCGGTATCGGCCTGCTGCCGTGGTCGCCGCTAGGCGGATGGCTCTCAGGCAAATACAAGCGCGACCAGATGCCGGCGGGCGCCACGCGCCTTGGCGAAAATCCCAAACGCGGCATGGAAGCGTTCGCCGCCCGCAACGCCAGGCCGATCACCTGGAACGTGATTGGGGCGGTGGAAGATACCGCAAAAGCGCTTGGGGCGAGCATGGCGCAGGTCGCGCTGGCATGGGTCGCCGCACAGCCGGCGGTCACGTCGGTTATTCTCGGGGCCCGGACACGAGAGCAACTGGCCGACAATCTCGGTGCGGCCAAGCTGACGCTGACGGACGAAACCATTGCCGAACTCAATGTGGCGAGCAAACCGGAAATGTCGGAATATCCCTATGGAACGGGCGGTATAAGCCAGCGCCACCGCAAGATCGAGGGTGGCCGCTGATTTTGGCGGCACACGAACCGCATCGATAAACATCAAAGGAGGCTCAGCATGTCCGCATCCGATACACCAGGCAAGCGCATCATCTTCACCGGCGGCACTGGCAAGGCCGGCCGGCATGCTATTCCCTACCTGCTGGAGCGCGGCCACGAGGTGCTCAACCTCGATCTGGTACCGTTCACCCATCCCGGTGTCAGGACATTGATCACCGATCTCACCGACAGCGGGCAGGCCTTCAACGCGCTGTCGATGCATTTCGACAGCAGCGGGCTCACCACCGGCAAGGGGCCTGCACCGGTGGATGCTGTCGTGCATTTTGCCGCCATCCCCGCCCTGTTGTTGCGCCCCGACAACGTCACCTTCCAGGCCAATGTCGTTTCGACCTACAATGTCATCGAGGCGGCGACAAAGCTCGGCATCCGCAAGATCATCATCGCCTCGAGCGAAACCACCTATGGCGTCTGCTTCGCGGAAGGGGACAAGGATTACAAGACCTTCCCGCTCGAGGAAGACTATGACGTCGACCCGATGGACAGCTACGGCCTGTCGAAGGTCGTCAACGAGAAGACCGCCCGCGCCTTTGCCATGCGCTCAGGCGCCGATATCTACGCCTTGCGCATCGGCAATGTCATCGAGCCGCACGAGTATCAGCGCTTCCCCGGCTTTCTGGCTGATCCACCGTCGCGCAAGCGAAATGCCTGGAGCTATATCGACGCGCGCGACTTGGGGCAGATCGTCGATCTTTGCGTCCGCAAGGACGGTCTCGGCTTTCAGGTATTCAATGCCGTCAACGACGAAATCACCGCATATGAACCCACGGCGGAATTCCTGCGCAAATGGGCGCCCAATACTCCCCTCTCCCGGGAATTGCAGGCCTCGGAGGCTCCGCTCTCCAATCGCAAGATCCGCGAGGTCCTGGGATTCAAGGAACGTCACAACTGGCGGCAGTATGTAGCCGGTCCATCCTAGGCGTTTTGTCCCGGCATTTGAGACTCCGTCGCAACGTCCGGAGCGACGGCCGCTCGGTCCACGGCGAAGGGCCGTTTGCGATCACATATGTTAATCCGGCGGATGACCCGAGCAACAAATGATCTGCCGTTTCCAAAATTAGGTAGCAGGTCGCAGATGCGCCGTCCAAGGACCGGACAGCGCATCGCACCACAATGGGGCCGGACTGCCGGCCCCACCTCAACATCGAGTTCACATGCCCCGGCAGTGCGGATTTTCATGTTCTGCTCGCTCGCGGCAGCCGGCAGTATCGCCCCGCTTCAGCGCATACGAACCGTGTCTCGGCAACGCCACAGCAGATTCCATGTCGAGACCTGCAGGGAACTCCGGCTCAAATCCTCCGAACGGCTCGAACTTAAAGTCACCGGCGCGAGCGTTGTCGGTCCCAAGAACAATACCGAATCGACTGGGCCAGCAGCCAATCGATTTGGTTAAGACGACATACCCGAACGTGCCAAGCACATATCGTCGTATATGGCTCGCCATCTAAGCAGATAGTCAGCTCAGACCCTCATACAATGGAATGGAATTGCAGCCTGTCTAAAGTAACAGGGGAGAAATCAAAGTGAATCTCTGGTGAACCGACCAATGATCTCCGGCCGCATTTAACGCGTCCCGAAATTGATGCGCCGAAGACCAGTACGACTTGGCGGCGATCTACTATCCGCACCTCGCCGAAGGCACCCAATCTATCTGCGATTGCTGGTGATGTCGGGTCCGCCGAATAGCGCTGCGAGCAGGGAAAGGAATGCGCCATGGAATTACAGGCTCTCGTTACACAGCTGGTATCCGCGGTTCGCGAATTCATCGCGCCGCGCTACAGGCCGGAGTTCCACTATATGCGCGGCCCAGGACCCGCCTGTGCGCGCCGTGAGCAAATCCCGTTGCCTCCCATCCACGACCGAGCAAATCGGCATCTTGGAAGGTCTGCGATTAGGGGGACGCAGCCACGGGGCTACATAGAATGAGGGATACCTTCCGCCTTCCTGCCACGGCCCAGCATCAAGTTTGGTTGGAGGGCAAGCTGGTTGACGTCGGCAGCCCGGTGGCGCTCGACGCCCACGACGCCATGATTGGCCTTCACACCGAGCAGTTCAGCCGGGTCGCCAAGGAAATATCCAGCGGCGGAAGGGACTGCCGCGAACTCGCCCTCGCCTCTCCCGAGACGCAGAAATGGTGGTCTTCCTCCATCGACAACGCGTATGCGGTGGCCGTCGATCCGTTCCACTTTGAGGACTGGCTGGACAGCGTTGGCCTCACCATTGAGGAAGCGGCCGGAGTGTCCAGGGCGTGCTGGGGACCCGTCCAAGCACAGCTTTGACAATCGAATGACCAGGTACGGACCGTAACTTTCGCTGGGAATCAGCCTTCTGTCCGCGCAAAGCTCCCCATTGAGTTCGACTGGGCGTGCTTGTCCTCGAGCGACCAAGACCACGTTCGAATTCATAGACAGGCCCGATCGAACATCGAATCCGGTCCCCACTGGTGCTGTGGAGCCCGGATTCGACGCGGCTGTTGCGGATCACGGACAGTATGGGAAAAGACTGTACGCGTAGGGGTAACCGCAGTAGCCGTCGCCATAAAAATCACTACCATAGCCGCGGCCCCTGAATCCACGATGGCCACCGCGAAAGCCGCCCATATCGCCGCCACCGCCAAAGCCTGCGGCATGGCTGCCACCGCCAAAGCCCCCACCGTGCCCCCCACCGCCGCCATGACCGCCGCCACCGCGCGCCATCGAGGCCGTCGCCGCGCCAGTCGCCAGCATTGCACCCAAAGCGATTGTTGCCAGTATTGTTGTCGATCTTTTCATAGTAAACTCCTTCAGTTTGAGGATATTTGACTTTTTGAAGCCAACACTGATATGGAGGCAGGCGATCATTATTAGTATAATACGTTTGGTATATATATATATATCTCGTAACTACCGATGTAACTTGTTGATAGCATGGCCGCGCCGATGAATGCGTTGTCACAAGACGAGCAGTCGAGCGGGCCACGAAATTGCCAACCACGGAAACGATCTGGTTAGAGTTGGCAGCGGCATTCTGGCGCGGCGTCGGCGCGTCACACCAAGGTATGAGCCCTTTCAGACCAACACCTTATCCCCGCCTACGCACATACGATGCGGGCCTACCCACGTACGATGGAGTGGTTCATCAGCGAGGAACTACACTCATCTCAAAACAGGAGCCGATCCCCCGATAATGGGCAGAAGAAGCGAAACTCTGATGGCGAAACCATGTTGATAAACTCGCTCCTTACAGACACTGACCCGATCGCGCTCTCCGAAACCAATGCTACGCGATTGCCGCAAGCTCGCCGACCGCTGGCGGAACATCGGCATTCTGATTTCAGCAACGCGCAAGCCCGGCGCCTCGATCCCCCTGGCACCCTGTTCAAGGGCAGGACATCAACACCACACAGCCGCTTGCCGAATACGGCATTGCGTGCGCTCGGCGCGGAGAGCGACTGGCAGTCTCCCGATCAAGGACCGAATTCCCATGCCCCCGGCGTCGACGGCAAAGGCGCGCACATTGCGGTCGGCATCGAAACGCTTCCCAGGATCTCCATCGGACGCAGGCACGCCGGTGCCCCTCACCCGGACACGTGTTTGGGAGAGCTCCTCGACACCGTGCAGCGACAGACGCTCCGATATTTCTGGGATTTTGGCCATCCGACGAGCGGCCTCGCGCGCGAGCGGAGCAACGCGACACCGCATGTCGTCACGACCGGCGGTTCCGGCTTCGGCATCATGGCGATACTTGCTGGCGTCGAGCGCGGGTGGATCGACCGGCAAGCTGCTCTCGATCGCCTCATTACAATGGCGTGCTTTCTCGGCGAGGCTGAGCGCCACCACGGCGCCTTTCCTCACTGGATGGACGGCGACAGCGGCCGAACCATTCCGTTCAGTCAATGCGACGACGGCGGCGACATCGTCGAAACGGCATATTTGATGGTGGGGCTTCTTTCGGCGCGGCAGTATTTCAGAGGCCCGGAGGCCAAGGAGCGCATCTTGCGCAGCCTCATCGATGCGCTGTGGCGGGATGTCGAATGGGACTGGTTCACCCGCGGCTCTGACTCGCTCTTTTGGCATTGGAGCCCGGTGCACGGGTGGGCGATGGACCATATGATCAACGGCTGGAACGAGTGCCTGATCACATTCGTCCTCGCGGCAGGGGCGCCACGGTATCCAATCGATCCGAGTGTTTATCACCGCGGCTGGACGGCGGGCCAAGCCTTTGCCAACGGCCGAAGCTTTGATGGCGTCCCGCTCCCTCTCGGACCCGATCGTGGAGGGCCCCTCTTCTTCGCCCACTATTCTTTCCTGGGGCTCGACCCAAGGCGGCTTCGTGACCGCTACGCCGACTATTGGTGCCAGAACGTCGCCTTCACGCGCATCAACCAGGCGCATTGCATCCGCAATCCCGAGAAATTCGACGGCT
>NZ_JAMYQT010000040.1:0-47666 GCF_040320985.1 Mesorhizobium sp. M0571 | reverse complement strand
CGGTGGAAGCCGGTGGTATAGTGTTAACTCAACGCGCGTTGGGGGAAAGAAGCGCGCGGAAGGGGCGGGCTGGCCTTCGAGTGGTAGCGAGAAACCTGAACAAAACTCTTGGCAGACATCAAGGCCGGGCACATCAGCTCGGCTGCTGTATTGCGGCAAGCTTCCAGTCACCGCCGTTCTGCCGCGTAAAGGTCCACAGTTCGGTTGTCTCCGTCGGCTGATCGGCCTGGCCCTCGACAATCTTGTCGCTGATGCGATCGCGGGTCACGTCGCGAGACTCATAGCGCAAAGCAGCCGTCGCGTAGTCGCGATCACCCTCCCGCCAGCTTTCCGCAATATCGGCCTCCAACAGGCTGACGTCCGATACGTCATTCCTGACGCCCTTTTTGGCATTATCGGCAAGTTCCTCGGACAGATAGGACACCATCTCGGGCGTCACCAACCGGCGCAAGGCAGCATGGTCCTCGCGCCCGAATGCTTCCTGAACTTCCGTCAGCCTTTGCTGGAACGTGTCGAGGTCGGTTTTAGTGAGCGTGATCTCATCGGAAATATTGGCTTGGCTCGTTCCGCCAAATCCCGACCCGATACCTGGAATGGAGGAAGCTGGGGCGTTGCTCGTTTCGGGCCGGGCTGCTGCGCTTCGCCCAAAGCTCCCAGCACCTCGCGAGGCACCGGCCATAGCGGGCGCTGGGTTTTGCGCCGACTGCGAGCGGAAAAAGCGGATCGCCAGCATGATCGCACCGCCGATCAGCAGCACTTGAAGCAAAAGACCCAACATGCCGGCCAAGCCGCCGAAACCATGGCCCAAGAGAACGCCGATCAAACCGCCGAGAAGCAGCCCTCGTATCATCGATCCGCCGAGGCCGTTGAAGAAGCCCGGGCGCTGGAATGCCTGCGGCTGACGGGCCGCATTGTTCGTTGCCGCATTGGGCGTCATCGAGCGCTCGACCGGTGCGGCAGGCTGTGGCGCAGTTCTGGTCGGCGGGACCGACTGGAAAGTGCGCGTGCCGCGACTGCCGAAGCTGCCGCCACGGCGCGCATCGGCGTGATCCACAGCGACCATGGAAAATGCCAGGAACAACCCTGCAAGCAAAACTGCAAACCGTCCCGAACGCGAAATCAACATAGACAAATCCTTACGACACTCTTTCCGCTTATATGGGGTGCGCCGATCGAAATATCAGTGACCGGCACCTACCACTCCAACGGCGACATGCTGCCTATGCTCAGCCACGTCTTTCGCGGAGCGATGGCTTGCGCTCTGGTGCGCGATCCCACAAGCAGGACCTGGTCGAAGTCGGCCGCGACCAGCGGCCCCAGATTGACCGTCACCGTCCCGTCTTCAAGGCGATCCGTGCGGATAGTCTTCCGGCAGATGACGCGATGCGCATCGCGCTAGAGCATATCCGGCGATCGATGAATCGATTGTGAGGTGACACAGGCTTGGCCGGCTGATTCAACGTCCACTTTGAAGAGGTGGACGATGGCAAGAGCACTGAGCGGCGATCTTCGTTGGCGGGTTTTGAGGGCTTCGAGCGAGGGCATGTCCGCGCGGCAGGTGGCAGCCCGGTTCGGGGTCGGGATATCGACTGCGATCCGTTGGGTCGCGCGCGCCAAGATCGGCGAGCGAACGCCTCGGCCGCAGGGTTGGCGGCGAGGTTCAAGTCTCGATGCGCATAAAGCCTTCATCGTCGGGCTGATCGAGGAGCGCAAGGACATCACACTGAACGAGATGGTCGAGCGGCTTGCGACCGAGCGGTCGGCACGTATCGGACGCAGCGCATTGAGCGCTTGGCTTTGCAGGCGCGGCTGGACGTTCAAAAAAAGTCCGCACATGCACTGGAGCAGGACCGTCCAGACATCCTGAAGCGCCGCCGCGCTTGGTTCGATGGCCAGCTCGATCTCGATCCTGCCCGGCTCGTCTTCATTGATGAGACCGGACTGTCGACCAAGATGGCGCGGCTGCGGGGCCGCGCCCCACGCGGCGAGCGTTGCCGGGCCGGCGTGCCTCATGGCCACTGGAAGACCACCACCTTCACCGGGGCGCTGCGCCTTACCGGCATGACCGCGCCGTTCGTCTATGATGGTGCTATGAACGGCGCCGTCTTCCTCGCCTATGTCGAGCAGGTCCTCGTCCCGACCCTGAAGCCGGGCGACATCGTCATCATGGACAACCTGCCGGCGCACAAGGCGGCAGGTGTCCGCGGCGCGATCGAGCAGGCCGGCGCGACACTCAGCTTGCTGCCCCATACAGCCCCGACTTCAACCCGATCGAGAACGCCTTCTCAAAGCTCAAGGCGCTTCTGCGCGCCAAAGCAGAGCGAACCATCAAGGCCCTGTGGGATGCCGTCGGTTCGATCGTCGAGCTGTTCTCACCGGCCGAGTGCGAAAACTACTTCAAGGCGGCAGGATATGATCCGGATTAAGCCGGACGTGCTCTAGCGTGAGTGTTTATCCGTTCTGCGCAGGCACTGCAGATATCGCGCGGCCCAGGTTGGCACCATTCAGGTGCGAGACAATTCCTCGCCGCGACCCGTCTGCGCTATGGCTTTTCCGCAAGGATCGCCTCGGCGGTTTTCTCGTCGGTGATCAGAACATCGACGACACCAAGACGTAGCACGGCGCGCAGCACCGGAACCTTATCGAGGCCACCGGAGGGCAGGATCACAGTGTCGACGTCGCGCAGATGTTCGGGGGCGAGGCCGATAACGCGACGGTTGAGCGGATGATCGACGAGTTGTCCCTCGGCATCGATCCAGTGGCCGCAAATATCGCCGACGGCGCCGGCTTCGCGAAGCGATATGAGATCATCGTCGCCTACCAGTCCGATCCGAAAGATGGTGGCGTCCTTGTGCACCGCACCCACCGAAACGAAAGCGGCATCAACGTCGCGGGCATGGGTGAAGGCATCTTCCAGAATAGACTGGCGCATAAGCAGATCGCGCGTGGCCTCGGTGTCCGTGAACACCGGTGCTGCGACGTAGAAGCATTCCGCGTCGAAAAGCGCCGCGAGCCGGGAAGCGATCTCGTAGATGTTGATCGCCGATCCACGCGTGAGCCCGCCAAGCAGGGAAACGACCGACATCCCTTTGACCGGGCGTACGGTCACTGACCGCAGGCTAAGCTGGAGCGTCCGTCCCCATCCCACGCCCACCGATATCCCGTCACGTATTCTAAGCGACAGGGCTTCACCGGCGGCGGCTGCGATGACCTGTGGCACCAGGGCAGGATCGGGCGGTGTCGGAACCACGATCGGATCGGAGACGCCATAGGCGTCCCGCAACCGGTTCTCCAACTCGATGCAGTTCGCCACCTTGGAATTGATGCGAATCTGAACTATCCCCCGCTGGCGGGCATGCGCCAACATCCGGTTGACGCGAACGCGGGTCAGGCCAAGAGACTTGGCGATTTGCGCCTGCGTGAGGTCACCGACATAAGCAAGCCAGGCGGCGCGGACGAGGAGCCCTTCCTCGCGATCGGCCGTGACGGAACTCGTTACGGCGTGGCGGCCGTCGCGTTTCTTTGGTGGTGGTTTCTCCATCAGACCATCCTGTCCACTCCGCGGCAGCGGGATCAGAGCAGGCTCGGCGGAGCCATGTGCTCATCGATATCAGGCATCAATCGAGTTTCCCCGCTCCGCTAGCCTCGGTGATAGCGGTCGAAGGACAAAACCAGCGGAGCATCATCACAAATCGCGTCGATGATGGCGCTCGTCAGCGGCAGGCGATCGTAAGGAAGTACACCCCTGGCCATCATATTCTTCAAAGTCTGACCAAGGTCCAGCGCCAGTTGCGCCCCCTCGACCGTGTCTGAACTCATATGTTCGCGCTTCGCCACGGAATAAGGCAGGCCCCGGCCAAGCAGGCGCCCCATGCGACCGTTACGACCCGCCTGGCAGGTCACATAAAGATCGCCGGAGCCGGCCAGCCCCAGCACTGTTTCGATTTTTCCACCCAGAGCTTCGACCAGAATCGCCATCTCGGCGAGGGACTGCGAGAAAAGTGACGAGGCAAGATTGTACATGAGCGCACCATTTGACGCTTTGTTGTCGCGCTCCAGCAGCCCGACGGGGGATCCAATGGCCAGCGTGTAGAAATTCTTGAAAGCGGCGCAGATCTCGACGCCAACGAGATCGGATGACGGTCGCGCATGATAGAAAGGCGCGCGCAGAATGCGGGACGCTGCGGCAATCTTGTCGGGATCGTGCCCGGCCACGATCACAGAGGTATCGCGCTGTGCGGCCAGTTCGCCAGCGATGCAAGGTCCGCCGACGGCCATCACCGGGACCGACAAGCCGGTGCGCTGCTCAATCTCGCGGGCAAGCAGATGTGGCAGGATTTCGATGCCGTCGTCACTCGCGGCAAGTCCTTTCGTAATCATCAGTATCGGCACGGGCGACTTGATGCTTTCGGCAATGCGGTCGATCGCCCAAGGAATGCCGGCCGACGAGACGCCGAGTACAAGGAGATCGGGTCCATCGTTCATCACCGCTCCGAATTCAGTCCAGGAACAGGCGGTTACCGCGCCAGGCAGAGTGATGTTGAGGCGCGGATGACGACCTGCGCTGGCCACCGAGCCGACGATCTCCTCGTCGAGATGGGTGCCGACGAGAGTAATGCGGTTACCCGCGTGAGCGGCCGGAAGCGTCATGGCAGAGCCCATGACGCCGGCGCCGAGGATAATGATCTGCGCCATTCAACTTCTTCCCTTGTCCAGCCGCTCGCCGCTGCCTTGGTCGAACAGGTGGATTCGGTCAGGCGTCGGCTCCAGATGGATCACAGCTCCAGGAGAGAGTTCCATGCGATCATGCAGCACCGAGCAGATCGCGACGTTGCCCATGCTGGCAAAGATATGGATTTCGGGGCCAGTCGGCTCGACAACCGTAACCCTCGCCGGGATGCCTCGCCCGTCTGCCACTGGTCGAAGATGTTCTGGACGGATGCCATAGATCACCTTTTGGCCGGGCCGGACTGCGGCCTGTGGCGGAAGCGGGAGGGATAGTTCGTCAGTCCGCACCACCCAGGCGCCGCGCTCAGATGCCACCTCGCCATGGAACATGTTCATTGCGGGCGAGCCGATGAACGAGGCGACGAAGAGGTTTGCCGGGCGATCGTAGACATCGAGCGGGCGCCCGATCTGCTCGATGTGGCCGTCGCGCATGATGACGATGACATCGGCCATGGTCATGGCCTCGATTTGGTCATGCGTGACATACACGGTGGTGGTCTTCAGCCGCTGGTGGAGTTCCTTGATTTCGGTGCGCATCTGCACGCGCAGTTTGGCGTCGAGGTTGGACAGCGGCTCATCGAACAGGAACACAGTTGGATCCCGCACGATGGCGCGGCCCATGGCGACGCGTTGCCGCTGGCCGCCCGAAAGCTGGCGGGGATACCGTTCCAGATAGGGGGTCAAATTGAGGATCGACGCCGCCCATCCGACCTTCTGTTTGATCTCTTCGCTGGGGCGTTTCTTCAATTGCATGGAAAAGGCCATGTTGTCGAAGACGGTCATGTGCGCGTAAAGCGCGTAATTCTGGAAGACCATCGCGATGTTGCGGTCTTTGGGATGAAGAGTGTTGACGACCCTGTCTCCTATGGTGATCTCACCGGACGTGATGGGCTCAAGACCGGCTATCATGCGCAACAGCGTGGACTTGCCGCACCCGGACGGCCCCAACAGAACGACGAACTCGCCATCCTCGATCGAGAGATCGAGTCCATGGATAATCGAGAGGGCGCCATAGTCCTTCTTTATGTTGCTGATGGTGACAGACGCCATAAATTGCTATCCTTCGATTGCCCTTGCCGGTTGGGTTCCACGTCGCCATGCGAGTCATTGGCGACGATCCGATGCGGTCTCACCATTCGCTCACCAGAAAGTCTTCCAGCAGCCCTGCATCGGCGACCAGATTGACAAAGGACCATCGGCCACGGATTTCTCGCGAATAGCGAATGGCATCGTGCCAAAGCGCTCGCGGCAGGCCTAATTCTGCGCCGGTGACCGGCCCCCCCGCAGCCTTGAGCGCTGCCTCCATGCGGGCAACCGGCATTGCCATCGGCCGAACCTCCTGGCGCAGCGCCGGCCAGATTTCCGCAAGCCTCCGGTTGAAGGCTTCAGTCTGACGAGCATCGAGAGCTGTCTTCTTCATCTCAGCAATGCAAAGTGGTCCAAGTTGCGCGCCATAGCGGGCCAGCATCGCCGCCTCATCGATGAGGGTCGGCCTTGCCTGCGGCGGCTCTTCCATGTCGAGGAGCCGCGCTTGCAGACGCGCCATAACCAGCGAGGCAACCCCGACCTGCTGACCGTGCGTGGTGCCGGGATGATGGTCTCCAGCGAACATGTCAACCCAATGGGAAATTTGGTGCTCCCCCATGGAGCCAGGATGGGAAACGCCGGCGAAGCAGACACCCATCGAGCACAGCGTCAAGACGCGCTGGAGATGCCCGACGGCGGTCACGTCATGCCTGGCCAGGCCAGGCGCATGGGCCAGCATCGGTTCCTCATCGCCCGCCTGCAGCAGGTAGGGCACGTCAGAATAGTAGGTGTCGAACAGCCGATGCGAAGCCCACCAGTCGATTTGGGCCGTGGAACGGCAGAGGCTGTCGCCAAGCCCGGCGGCGCTGAGCCAGGTGGGCGCTGCGGCCGACACGCCAAGGTCCAGGAAGATGCCACGCGGAGCGTGTGAGGGCAGCGAGATCTTGAGCCCTGAAGCCAAGGTCACCGACGCTGTTGAGGCGCCGTAGCCATTCATCGAGGCTGCCGTGCCGAAGACGGCATAGGGCCGGTTGTCGAGGAAGGTTGCATGCTTGCAGCTGTCATTGAGGACGCCGGATCCGACGGCCACGACCCCGTCGGCGTGACGCGTCTTCTCTCTGACCATCTGGATCGTCGCCTCGTCGCACTCCAGGCCCTGCGGCAGCACGATTTCGTCGATGTCGGCGACGGCGCGCAGCGCCTTGGCGACGCGCCGACCCATCACGTCGACGGTGTTGGTGTCAGAGACAGTAGCGATGTGGCTGCCTAGCATCAGAGGCGCTACGAGATCCGCCTCGCGGCCCTCCGTCGTCTCCAGCAATTCAATTGTTTGGAACGGCAGGGTAGCGGCCGCGCCTGTCTCAGGATCTTTCCAGCGTCCTGCGACAACGTCCTCGATCAAGGCGTTCCAGTTGGTGGTTTCAGCCATGATCGGCCTCCATGAAAGCCGCGAGTCGCTGGTTCCAGGCTGAAAGCGTTGGCCAAAGATCGGCATGGATCGCAAGAAGGTCGGCGTAGAGCTGGGCCCGTTTCGCGTCCGGCTCGAAGGTTTTGGTCGGCTCGCTGGCCATTGCGAGCGACGCTTCGGCGATGGTGGAAAACCAGCCCACGCCCTTTGCCGCTGCCATCGCCGCGCCAAGCGAGGAGGCTTCTACGGTCGTCGAACGTTTTACGGGAAGATCGAGTGCATCCGTCAGAATCTGCATCCACAGGTCGGACTTCGCTCCTCCGCCGATCGCTATGAGGTGATCGATCGTCTGGGCGGCGGCCGCAGCGGCTCGCCGACTTGTCGCGGCCTGATGCAGCGCTATGCCTTCCAGCACGGCGCGATAGATGTCGCCGCGGCGGCTCGAGCCAGACAGCCCGGCAATCACACCACGGGCCTCGCTATCCCAGTGCGGATCCATGACGCCCTGCCAGTACGGCAGGAGCATTATGCCGCCTGCGCCGATGCGGCTGGCGGCGGCTTCGGCCTCGAGCGCCGCCAGGCCGTCGCTTGAGCCATGCAGATCGACGCCGAGCATTTCGCGCGCCATCCAATCAACGAGAAAAGTGCCCGCGCGAAGGCACGTCTCGTAGATATAGCCATCCTCGGCGACCGCTGTTTCGGTGCGGAAGGCCGGGTCATGGACGTAGTCGATGCCGAAACTGCCGGAGACGACCGCCGTGCCGAGATTGATGTAAGCGCATCGCGGCTGCAACACACCAGCGCCCGTTCCGGCGCATTGACCGTCGCCGCCGCCGGCGACGATCGGCGTGCCCTCGCGCAAGCCCGTCAGCATGGCCGCTTCCGACGTTAGTTGGCCCACAATGGCGCCGGGCCGCGCCAGGTCCAGCATCATTCGCCGGGCGACGCCTGCTGCGTCCAGTATATCGTTCGACCAGTCCATGGCTCGCATGTCGAGCACGCCCATTGGGTCGGCGGACGCGGTGGACGTCACCCACCGGCCGCTCAACCGAAACACCAGGTAGCCGTGGACTTCGGCTATTCGCTCCACCCGGGCAAAAATCTCGGGCTCTTCCTCGCGAAACCAGATCATGCGGTAAAGGCAAGGAATGACGTCCAGCGGCTTGCCGGATATTGCGTGGACGCGTGCCGCGCCGAAGCTTTCGCCGAAACGGCGGACCTTCTGGCGGGCGCGCTCATCGAGCCATAGCGTTGCGGGCCTGATCGCTTCACCTTGCTCGTCGAAAAGACCGAAGCTTTCGCGCTGGTTGGCAATGGCAAGGGCGGCAATGCGTTTCGGCGAAACTGTTGCTGCCACAGCGCGGAGCGCTGTGACCGTCGAGGTCCACCACTCGGCCGGATCCTGCTCGAAATAGCCCGAACGCGGGTTGGACATTGCAATCGACGCACGGCCCTCCGCCACGGCGCGACCATTGCGGTCCCAGGCGATCGCCTTGGTTGCCGAGGTCGAGGAATCAATGCCGATGACGAGATCCGGAACCATTGCCGCCACATTGCCAGAGGGCGAGGGCGGTTGAAGCCGCCGTCGCCGAAATCACCGGGGGATGCCGCTAAAGGCCGGCATCCTTGACTTTGCCGTCGACAATGCCGGCAATGGCATCCAGGCATGCCTTGGCGTCGCCGCCATAGTCTTGGCCCGTAAGCAACTTGCCGAGCTCAACCGGAATGTCGTTGTTCGACAAATCCGCCCAAATCGGCATGTCCGGCTCCGATCCCATCTGGTTGTCGATGGTGTATTTGATCGCGTCGAAATGGCGTGTCGTTCCGGGTCCAACGACGGCCTTTGCCTTGACCCGAGGATCGGTGAAGGAGGAATTGCGCATCGGTGAGGCGCCGCCGCCGAGCGTCGACACCCGCGCCATCACATCCTTCGAGCAGACCCACTGCATGAACAGCCATGCCGCTTCCTTGTTCTTGGAATATTGCGACAACGAAATCGTCGAGCCACCCTGGTGGCCGACGGCCGGGATTTCGTTGAAGCCGCAATCGGCGGCGGCGCGACGGCCAGGAACCTCTTTGGGCGCCGGCAAGGCCTCGAACAGGCCTTTGACCTTGGAATCGTTGGCGTCGAAGCCGGGGAAATCTTCGCCCCAGGTGATTGCCATGGCGGCCTGCCCCTGTGTCAGGGCCTGACCCTGACCGTCCCAGGTCCATGTCGTCGCAGAGGGCGGCGAGTTCTTGACCAGTTCCTGATAGAATTGCAGCCCGGCCACGCCGCGCTCGTCATTGCCGACGAATTTCTTGTCTTTGTTGAAGACCGAACCGCCATGGCCCCACAGTGCGAAGGTCCAGTCGCATTCCAGCGAATAATGGCCGGACTTCGCCTGGCATGCGGTGCCAAAGATGCCATTGCCTTTTTCCGCCTCTGTGAGCGCCTGCACGGCCTTGAGGTAGGCGTCGAGGTCTGTCGGCAACGCAATATTGTGTTTGTCGAAGAGGTCCTTGCGGTACATCAGGATGAAGATCGGAATATCGAATGGAATTCCGCATTGTTTGCCGTTGTACATGGCGATGCCGTCGACCAGCGGCTTGGAGAAATCATCCCAGTCAAAGTCGGGCATCGCCAGTTCTTTGTTCTGGTCATAATACTCGCGCGGATCGACGACATCCTGTGCAAATGTCGCCATCCAGGACTGGTCGAGGTAGTAGACGTCATAGGTGCCCAGCTGGCCCTGTACGTCTTGCGTCGCCTTTGCGAGAACCTGCTCCAGCGGCACGATCTCGACTTCCACCTCAATACCGGTTGCCTTCGTGAACTCACCCGCAACAAGCTGATTGGCGACGATCGTCGGCGGCGTGGCTTCCGAAGTGTAGCGGATTTTGGTGCCGGCATATGGTTTGCCGACATCGGCCAGCCACTTCAGCATATCCGTGTCCTGGGCGCGGGCTTCTTCAACCCCCAGGCCCAGCACCCCCCGATTGGAGCGGCCGCCGCCCAGCATGGCCGATCCGAAGGCAGAAAAGCCGACGCCAGCGAGCGCCATCTTCCTCATGAAGTCGCGTTTGGTTATTCGGCGCGCCGTAAAGTCGTTGCAGGTGTCGGCGACGAATGTCTTCTTGTCGTGATCTCTGAAGCTCATGATCGTTCCTCCGTTGCGATTTTGTCGTCGTTCTTCTCGTCCGGGCCTCACTCCTTCAGCGATCCGAGAGTGAGGCCGCGGACCAGATGCCGTTGAACCAGTAGGATAAAGATGAAGCTGGGTATGATCGCCGAGGTGCCGAGCGCCGTGATGTAGCCCCACTCGGTCGCGGTCGAGGTGACAAAGGTCGAGATCTTCACCGGCACGGTGCGGATCGACGTTGTCAAGAACAGTGAGAGCAGGAACTCGGTCCATGAAAAAATGAAACACAGCACAGCTGTCGCGGCGATGCCACCCTTGACCATGGGCAGGACCACACGGCGAAAGGTCTGCCAGCGCGTCGCGCCGTCAATCAGCGCTGCCTCATCGACCTCGCGCGGGACATCGTCGAAGAACGACTTCAAAAGCAAAACCGCCAGCGGCAGGTTGATCAAACTGTGAACGAGGATGAGCCCCGTATAGGTGTCGCGCAAGCCGAGATCCCGGAACATGAAAACGACCGGTACGACGATGGCGATTGGCGGCATGAAGCGCTGCGAGAGGATCCAAAACAGGAAGGACTGTTGGCCGCTGAACTGCATTCGTGACAGGCAATAGGCGGCCAGCGTCGCCAGCAACAGCGTCAGTGTTGTCGATCCAACGGCTATGATCGCGCTGTCGAGCAGCGACTGGCGGGAATCGTAGGAGCTGGCGCCGCCCTTGATCACCCCCGCCGCCTCGCCGCCCTGTTCCATGCCGATGTCGACGCGCGAGACGCCAAGCAGCGTCACGCGGTAATTATCCGGCGTCGGCGTGAAACCGACGTAGACCGGTCCGCTGCGGTCGAAGATCGCCGAATAGGGTTTGATGGACGACAGCGCCCACCATGCGATCGGGAACATGAAGATCGCCACCACCAAGACGGCGAGCACGTCACGGGCGATCATTCGGGCGCGGGACGGCTCCATCAGAACCTCACCTTGAACAGCCTGACGAAGACGTTCGACACGCCGATCAAGACGACGAGCACGATCAGCGACAGGGTCGCGGCATAGGGGAAGTCTCCGGTGAAGTAGATACGACCAGCGTAGAATGAAAGCGTCTCGGTGGCCGTGCCTGGCCCGCCGGCGGTGATGATGTAAACGTAGTCGTAGATGCGAAAGAGATCGACGCCGCGGATCAGCACCGCGACCGCTATCACCTTGCGCAGCATCGGCAATGTGAGGCGCAAGAATGTCTGGAGACCATTGGCGCCATCGATCGCAGCGGCTTCGAAAGGTTCCCTCGGCAGCGCCCTGAGCCCTGCCAGCATGATGAGCACCATGAACGGCGTCCATTGCCATATGTCTGCCAGCAGGATCGCCAGCAGTGCGGTTACCGGCTGCGTCAGGATCGGCTGTGCCGGCGAGAGCAGGTGGAGGGCGTAAAGGTAGAACGACAGGACACCAAAGGAGCCGTCCTGCATCAGCAAGAACATCATTCCGGTCACGGCAGGGGGCACGACCAGCGGCAATGTCATCAACGCCCGCAGCACGCCGTAACCTTTGCGATCGGTGTCAAGCAGAAGCGCGATCAGGATGCCAAGCGCAAGCTGAACGGCAAGCGCGACGAAGGTGTAGATCAGCGTGGTTTCCAACGAATGCCACATACGCGCATCCGAGAATGCGCGCGTCCATTGGTGGACTCCGGCGAAGTCAAGCTGCCGGGAAACGACATTGCGTTTGTGAAATGACAGCCAGACCGAATAGGCGAGGGGATAGATGCCGAAAACAAGAAGCATCACCGTGATCGGCGCGAGCCAGGGAAAAGGATGCTCGGCCGTCATGAACCGGGGCAGGACCCATTTAGGCCTCTCGCGCGTGAAGGTCGCGGTGCTCACGCGCAAATCTCCGCTTGGTGACAGAGATGCATCGGCCCTCTCCCTATCGGCCAGATCGTGCCAACTTGAACTTTTGTAAGTTTGTTGTGTCTTTTGTTAAGGCAGCGTGTGGGACGGCCGTCAATTTGTCAAGCACCGGTTCGATGAACGCCCCTGGGTTTGCTGGCTGCCCCACATTGGGCGATCACCGCAGCGATGGTCGTCAGTACGCAATGCGAAAGGGATTGATGATGCGTAAGCCCTCGTCGAGAGCCATTCCGTGCTGCATGTCCTCCGACCAAAGTGTATCGCAGCCGGCGTGAATCGCTGCGGAGACGATCATGGCGTCATAGGTGGAAAGGCCGTATCGCTCCGCGAGCCTCAATCCTGTTTCGTGGGTCTCGATCGTGAGCGGATAGGTCGTCAACAGCCCGCGTAACATGGTCAGCAGCGCATTGGTTTCGGCCCAGGACATGTGCATCTTCCGACGCGCGACGTTCGCGAGTTCATTGAGAACCTGCACGCTGATTGCCCCGCCAGCGGCAATGACCGCCTCAGCCCGATCCGCCTTCGCTATGTCGCTTGACGCGATATAGACAAGGACGTTGGTGTCGAAAAAACTAGCGGGCATTCGACTCGTCTCGGTCGAACTTGAAGTCAGCGGGAAGCCGACCTCGGAAGGCGCGGAGGCGCTTCAGCAATTCGTCGCGCCCTGGCTTGCGCGCGACGCCAAGCTGGCGGAGGTCGGCGACATGGATTTCGATCTCATCGCCCTCCCTAAGCTCAAGGGCTTCGACCACTGCCGTTGGAAGTCGAACGGCGAGACTGTTTCCCCATTTACCGATCTGCATGTTACTTTCTCGTCTGGATATACGGTGGAAGAAATGTATATCTAAAAGGGGTGGACGTCAAGAATTGTGATGCTGCATAGCTCGGGCCACCAGCTATAGAATGCTGAAGCCCGGTGACCATGGCTACGATTTCGTTTTTGTCGAACCGGGGCAGCGTCTACGTCACCGAGGGCGTGAACAGGCCATGGGGCATCGATGAGATTGGGACAGCGACCCGAGCCTCTTTCCGGGAGCTCACACTAATCCGGCAGTCTGATCTGGAGCTTCACGTCCGCCGGCCGGCCTTCGACGGCGCGGTCGAAGGCTGCGATAGAGTCCTCGAAGGGGAAGGTCGCTGAAATCAGCGGTTTGAGGTCGACCCGCCCCGATCCCATCAGCGCGATCGCCCGGTCATATTGGTGGGCATAGCGGAACACCGTTTCGATGCGGATTTCCTTCGTCGAAGCAGTAGCGATGTCGATCGCCACCGGCGCCACCGGCAGGCCGACCACCACCACCGTGCCACCGGGCCGCGGCAGATCGAGCAGGGTCTCCCATGCTTTGGACGAGCCGGAGCATTCGAAGACGACGTCGGCGCCCCAGCCCTCGGTCAGGCGCTTTACCTCCGCCGTCAGGCTCTTGTCGCGGATATTGACCGGGACCACACCTTGGTAGCCGGCGGCGATGTCGAGCTTGGGTTGGGCGAGGTCTGCGACGATCGCGCGGGCGCAGCCGCCGGCAAGGGCGGCGATCGCCACCATCGTGCCGATCGGCCCTGCGCCAATCACCACCGCCGTGTCGCCCGGCACGAGCTTCGCCTTGGCCGCAGCCTGCATGCCGACAGCGAAGGGCTCGACCATTGCGCCTTCGGCGAAGCTGACATTGTCGGGCAATTTGAAGGTGTAGTTGGCGGGGTGAACGACATAGGGGGTCAACACGCCGTGGATCGGCGGCGTCGCCCAGAACCTGACTGCCGGGTCGATGTTGTAGAGACCCAGCCGGCTCGCCCGCGAATTGGGATCTGGAATACCCGGCTCCATGCAGACGCGGTCGCCGACCTTCAGGTGCTCGACGCCTTCGCCTGTTTCCACGATCGTGCCGGCGGCTTCATGGCCCAAGACCATCGGCGCTTCGACCACGAACGGGCCGATTCGACCATGAGTGTAGTAATGCACATCGGAGCCACAGACGCCCACCGTGTGGATCTTGATGCGAACCTCGCCCGGACCAACGGTCTGCGGCAGATCGATGTCACGCAGCTTGAGCTCGTGCTGACGTTCGAGGACAAGGGCGCGAACTTTCGTCATCAACATGATCTCCTCTAAAGCCGATTGTAGGAGGCCTTCTTGACCTTACTTGCCTTCGGCGACGCTCATCATAGCCGCTCATCCACCGCTTCAAAATCCAGTTCGGAACGAGTGTTGCCTGATCCCGACTATCGGCACCAACTTCCCGGCCAAGGGACTTTGAAGGCGAGCATGCCGCGGTGCCCTCAAGGGATCACAATCGATCGAGATGCGCGTCCAGCTGAGCGAGGATTGCGTCGAGTGAAGGCCGATCCCTGAAGTAGAGGGCGCGAGTTCGCTCATAGGCGTTGGCGTAGATCTGTCGGGTCGCGGGATCGGTGAGGCGAAAAGCCTCATTCCGCCGCAGGTCCGGCTCATCGCCGCCTCGGAACCGATCGGCCTTGTGTGCGCGGTATTCCGGGCTGCCAATAAAGGCTTTGACGCCCTCGTCCTCCAGAAGACAGAAGACGTCGTAGTAGTGACGCATGAAGTTGACGGGCATCTCTCCGGAAGCCTGCTGCTGCCGGAATTTGGTGGAAAGGGTCTGCAGCTTTTCGACGAACGTGTAGCCGGGCTCATAGCAGAGAACATCGACGGCGCGGTTATCGATCAGGTCCGGCACGCCCGATGCCACCGCACGATCATAGGCCCAGGAGGAGATGAGGCGGGCCTGATTGGGCGCGACCCGATCGAAGCCCGCTTCCAACAGAGAGGATGGATCAGAATGTCGATGTGGATCAGCTGATATCCCTTGGCCAGCGAGGTGCCGCCCTTGAGCTCGAAACGGAAACCGAGCTGCTGCAGGCCCCACAGGGCATGCATGATCCAGTAGTCCTTCTCAGCCAGGCCGGAATCGATCTTCATGTCCGCGGCGGCGACCGTGATCAGATAGCTGAAATCCCCGAGGTCGTGTAGAAGCGGCATGCAGATCAGGCCGCTTCCAGCGCTTGGCTCACCAGCCGCTCGGCGCGAACCGAACCGAAATCCCGCGCCGCCTTGGCCAGATGAGCGGGGTTCATGTCGCGGGCGCGCTTGAGGGCGCGAGGCAACACCTCAGCCTTGTTCTCGGCAAGACGGTCAAGATTCTGGAGAAGGTCGACCAGCAACACTTCCTGGGTCAGTTTCGCAGGCACCGAAGGCTTCTTGCGGAAGTCGTAAAAACGGCCGCCGAGCTGAAAGCGTCCATGACGCTTGAGATTATAGACGACCGGTTCGTTGTAGAGCTGGGTCGTGCCCACCCCCAGGCTGTTATAGGCGCTGGGGGAGACCATCAGAAAGCGATCGTCGTTGAGGAACGTCTCGACCAGTTTCTCCGCCGCAGCCGGAGCCTTGCCGAAACGCGTGCTGCGCGGAGCCATGTACAGTCCGCCCGACACCTTCTCCAGCCGACCTTCCTCGATAAGCTGACGCAGGTGGCGATCGACAGCCGTGGACCACTTCTCGAGGTCCTTGCGCCGATAGACCTGTCCAGGCCGCAACCGCTTCTTCAGTTCGTTCAATGCGGACATCGTCAAATCCTTCGTCCTCCACTTAAGACGCTGCGCTCCATTTTGCAATGATTTTCGTTTAAAATTCATGCACACGAGCGGACCGCCGGTCCATGTCCATGGGATACCCTTTTGCATGCGACGAGGCTCATACTAGCCCCTCGTCGACGGCTTCAAATCGGGTCCCGAACAAGTGTTGAATTGATTTCGGCCATCCGCACCAATTCCCGATCTAGGAACTTGAAGGCCGCGGCCATGCCGCTGGCGGAACCGGATTTGTTCAATCAGGACGCTTCGAGCTATCGTGCGATGAACTGGGCGCGAGAATTGCCATGCCTCCTGAATCGGAGGTGATGGGTTCGGAACAACTCTCCACTTGAGATGGCTATCTGTCGGCCTCTTCGGTGCGGGAACTACGCAGCGGATTGAGGATCTCGATGCCTTCGAAATCTTTCTCGTTATCCGTGACGACGACGCAGCCGTTCGCTTCTGCGACAGCTGCGATGATGGTGTCGAGACCGCTTCGCGGCCGCCCCTTGGCTTTGGCGTCTGCCATAAGTTTTGCCCACGAAAGGGCCGCTTTCTCGTCAAAGGATAGTATGCGACCGTCGAAGAGCGCTCGTGGTCCAGTTGGACCGACGAACCAGGCATCGAGTTGATCGCGCCGCTTCCCCGCCGGCTTTTCGAGAACGCCGCGTCGGATCTCGGCAAGAGTCAACGAGGAGATGAAAAGGTCGTCGTCGATCTGCTCGGCCATCCAGGCGATCAACGACTCGGAGGGCACCGGCTTCGTGAAGTCGCTGATGATATTGGTGTCGATCAGATACCGCATTAGATGTCGACCCTTCGTCCCTCCTCACGGGGACGGGTCAGCTCCAGTTCGGAACCAATGAGAGGCGATGCAAGCAAAGCCTTGAGGATGCCGCCTTTCTTCGCAGGCTCACCTGAGATTGTTTGCTTGACGGCCGCGCGCAAACGGTCGGCGTCTGCACCGCCTTCCGCCAGGCGTCGAGCTACCGAGCGGATCAGCTCACGGTCGTCATCGCGGCCGACAACCTCGAAGCGCGCCATGCCTCGGCCAGTCAGGCGGCTCCGATAGCTATCAACCGCGCGTCGTTGAGGACTCTTGCTCATTCAGGGCCTGCCGAGGGTATTACCGGTAATATAACCAGAGCACCAGAATGTGCAAGCTCGTTGGGCCGAGTATTCACCTCGCCGAGGAGCCACCCGCCGCCGTCGGACCCAAGATCGCGGCGGATGTTCAATACTTCAACCAAAGTGGGAACGAGCCAAGGTTGCCGCGATCACTCCTGATGTCGTAGAGGCCATGGTCGGCGTTTTTAAAATTGGCGGAGAACAATACATGCCAGAGCACCCGAAACTCGTCTCCACTGCCAAGTCGCATGGCGGCGCCCAGCATGTTTATTCTCATCTCTCGACGAGCTGCTCGTGCGAAATGACGTTTGCCATTTTCGTGCCTCCGCAGGCACGGGAAAGGCGTTGCCCCGTGGTGTGGTACCTCTCTGGACTCACCTGCACCCATGCGAATGTAATGGAAAAAGGCGAATATAGACGTATGGCCGCCGAACTTGGCTTGATCGTCGTCTGTCCCGACACCAGCCCGCGTGGTGCCGACATTCCGGATGAAAAGGGCAATTGGCAGTTGGGCAGCGGCGCTGGTTTCTACCTCGATGCGACGCAAGAGCCGTATGCGAAGAACTATCGCATGTATTCCTATATCCTCGAGGAGCTGCCAGCCGTGATCGGGCGCGAATTTCCCGCCGATATGGCGCGCCAGTCGATCTTCGGCCATTCGATGGGCGGGCATGGCGCGCTGACGATCGCACTGAGAAATCCCGCGCGTTTCAAGAGTTGCTCGGCATTTGCGCCGATCGTGCAGCCAAGCACAGCCGGCTGGTCGAGGCCGGCTTTCGAAAAATATCTCGGCGTGGATGAGGCCTCGTGGCGGCGCTACGATGCCACTTCGCTCATCGAGAATGGACACCGTTTCCCGGAATTCCTGGTCGATCAGGGAACATCAGATGGTTTCCTCCAGGAGGGCCTCAGGCCTTGGCTGCTCGAGGACGCCTGCTCCAAGGCCGGCATTCCGTTGAAATTGCGGATGCAGGACGGATACGATCACTCATATTTTTTCATTTCGACATTCATGGATGACCATATGACGTGGCATGCCGAACGGCTTTCACGAGACTAAGACTAACTACTATAGGAATAGCTCAGCGGGTCAGGCGGGCTCGGTAACGACGCCGATACGCCGGTAGACGAACGGTTCGTCCTTCGAGGGAACTGTCGCAGCGCGCTGGGCTTCGTCGATCAGCATTGCCATGCGCGCATGGATCGGCGATTTCGCGCAAGCCGGGTCCGTTGCGGCGGCATCGCCGGCGATCGCCATCGCCTGGCAGCGGCAGCCGCCCCAGTCGATTTCGCGCCGCTCACAGTTGCGACAGGGCTCCTGCATCCAGTCCGTGCCGCGAAAGGCATTGAATGCCGGCGAATCGGTCCAGATCGCGGCCAGGCTGCGTGGTCCGAAACGCTCGAAGCTGAGCGACGGGATGGTCTGTGCGGCATGGCATGGCAGTACGGTGCCGTCCGGCGTCACCATGAAGGCGTCGCGCGCCCAGCCGCCCATACACGGCTTGGGATAGATGGCGAAATAGTCCGGCGTGACGAAATCGATGTTGATGACGCCGGTGAGTCGTTCCCGCGCCGCCGCGACGATCTCCGCCTGCCGGTCGACCGCAGCACGCTCGGGCATCAGTTGATCGCGATTGGTCAGCGCCCAGCCGGCGTACTGGACGTTGGCGATCTCGAGACGCTCCGCACCCAGCGAAAGGGCCAGATCGATGAATTCCGGCACCTCCTCGATGTTGTGGCGATGGATCGGCGCGTTGATGGTAAGCGGCAGGCCGGCCGCGCGAGCCCGGCGTGCCGTCTCCAGCTTCTTTTCGTGGCCGCCTTTGTGGTTGCCGATGCGGTCGGTGGTCGCCGGCCGTGCGCCTTGAAAGCTCAGCTGCAGATGGTCGAGCCCGGCTTCGGCAAACGCCTCGATGCGGCCTTCGGCAATGCCGACGCCGGCGGTGATCAGGTTGGTGTAGACGCCGCGCGCCGAAAGCCCTGCGATCAATTGCTGGAGGTCGCGGCGCAGCGTCGGTTCGCCGCCGGACAGATGCACCTGGAGAACGCCGAGATCGGCGGCCTGCGAGAACAGGTCGAGCCAGGTCTGCGTGTCGAGTTCGCGATTGGCCTTCAGCAATTCGAGCGGATTGGAGCAATAGGGGCATTGCAGCGGGCAGCGATGCGTCAGTTCCGCCAGCATGCCGATCGGAGGAAGAAGGGGCTCGCTCATAGCTTCACCAGCAGCTTGTCCGACCATTCCTGCAGGAAGGCGATGACGTCGGCCGCCACGGCCTCCTGTTCGGCATCATAATCCGCGGCAAGACCGGCAATGATGTGACCGACCGTGGACCGCCCATCGCAGCGGCGCAATATGTCGAGGCTGATGTCGTTCGGCCAGAATATTTTTTCGGGCGAAAGCACGGCGAATGCCTGCCGCACGGGGTCGTACTGTATGCGCACGTGCTTCGGCAGCGATGGCACCGATCGCGGCGACACCAGGGTTCTTTCGCGCAGCGCCATCATCGGGCTGCATCCGGACGGAAGGCACCGGGCGGGATGTTTCCCGGCTCGCCATAGGCGTGTTGAAGCGCGTCGAGCATGGCCCAGAGTATATCGCATTTGAACATCAGTGCATCGATCGCCTGCTGCTGGCGTTCCGCCGTGTCGGCATGTCCGAGCACATAGGCGAGGGCGAAGTCGGCGTCGCGCGAGGCCTGTTCGGGGCGTCGGCTGAAATAGGCCAGCGTATCCTCGGTGATGTAATCGTATTTGGCCAGCATCGCCGGCACCCGCTCGCCGATAATGAGCGGCGAGAACATCTCGGTCAGCGACGACGCGACCGCCTCGAACAGCGTCCGGTTCGTGCAAAAGGAGAGGTAAGCGCCGACCGCGAAACGTGTTGCCGGCAGTGCCAGCCTTTCACTCTTCACCGCATCGGCATCGAGACCGAGCGAGGTCGCCAGATGCAGCCAGCGCGCAATACCGCCGCTCCAGCCGTCCTCGCCGTCATGGTCCTCGATGCGTTTGCGCCAGGCGGCACGAAACGCCGGGTCCTCGGCATGTGCGAGGATCATGGCGTCCTTGCGCGGAATGACAGCCTGGTAGCAATAGCGGTTCAGCGCCCAGGCCTGCATCTCTGTCCTCGACAGCGCACCGCTGGTCATCCTGTGATGGAAAGGATGGCGGTTGTGATAGCGCTCGGCACCGACCTGCCGCAGCACGGCTTCGAGCTCGCTGGAGGACAGGCCATTCCTGGCCGCGTCGTGGAAATCACTCAAAATTGCATCTCCATTCCGTCGCCTGCGACTTCCCAGCCTGCCGCCTTGACCGCCGCGTGTTCGGCAGAATTCTCGTCGAGGATCGGATTGGTGTTGTTGATGTGAACAAAGACACGGCGGCCGATCCTCACATCGGCCAAGCCGGCGATCGACCCCGCGTCTCCCGACATCGCCAGGTGCCCCATGCGCGCACCGGTTTTTTGACCGACGCCGGCAGCAATCATCTCGTCGTCGGTGTAGACCGTGCCGTCGAACAGAAGGCATGCGGCATCGGTGAGACGCGTGCGCAGGGTCGCATCGATGCGCGCGCAGCCGGGGATATAGAAGACGGAGCCGCGACAGCCGGCACCAGCGATTCGGACGCCAATCGTGTCACCGGCGTCGGAGCTAAAATTGGCCTCCGGATGGTCTTTGTCCTCAAGATAAAGCGCTATCTTCCCGGGCACCGGAAAGCTCTCGACAGCCACGCCGGTGTCGTGGCCGTCTGCATCGCAGATCGCCAGTTCTTTCGCCGGCGGCAAGATGCGTCGCGGCACGAGCGCCGGATCGAGAACATTGAAAATCGAATTCGCCTTCAGCGTCGCCAGAACCTGTGTCGTTGCATAGATAGCGAAAGGCTGCCGCTCACGCAGGCTGAGCAGGCCGGCGACATGATCGACATCGGCATTGGTCAGCACCACCGCGCGAATAGGCGTCGAGCGCAGCGGCGCATCGTCCGCGGGTTGCAATTCAGGCGTTGCCGCGATCTGCTGGCGAATGTCGGGCGAGGCGTTGAAAAGAACCCAGCCGAGCCCATCCGCCGAGGCGGCGACACTTGATTGGGTTCGTGAATGCACGCCAGCCATTCCGGTGCGAGCCGCACGACTCAGACGATAATTGCAGTTCCATTGCGGAAAGCCGCCGCCTGCCGCCGATCCGATGATTCTCAAGCGCATGAAAACGCCCGCCTCGCGGCTGCTCTGACCAACAGGCAATTTGCAGCCGCAAAAAACGTCCCGCCCGCTTTGCGTGCGTCAAAACCTTTCCACGAAAATCCCATGCGACAAGGGATGCGCGCCCCTGTTGCCAGGGACACGCACCTCTGCGGCCTACTTCTTGGGAGTAATTTCAGCAGGCAGATACCGCGAAATTTCAAAGCCCGCAGCAACCTGACACATGGTCGGTTTTGTCCAGCTCTTCTTCATATCATTTCTCCTCTTCTATCAGCCCGAAGGGGCCGATGCTGTCGTTAGCCAACCATTGCAGGGCACCGAAGCAATGGCTCGTCCATCACGTCTCAAAATGGACAAATGAAACAGTAGGTTTTTGAAAGCCGAAAAACAAAACTATCGAAAGTAGCTGTGGCCTGCGGGGCCTTGGCGAAAATAGCTGGCGGTCTCCTGCGAAATAGCGCCGTCCCCCAGGTTGGCTAGCCATGTGCTGCCACGAACGTCCTTTCTAACCTTGTCTCTCCTCATCGCTCCTGCAGGCAAATTGGTCCGCTCCGTCCAGCCGATAGCCGGCGGGCTCGTCGACCTCGCCTGCCCATGCAGGCTCTGTAAGGCCCGGGATACCCGCCGTGGGCAACAAAATCGCTTCCTTTCCTTTCATCGCCTGCCACATTCCTGCCTCGGCCTGGCCATCCCAGTTATTGCGTGATCGGATTGTCGTGCTCGTCGATCAGCGGCACATTGTAACCCAGCAGGATCTTGGTGATCTCCGCCTGGTTTTCCCTGATCACCCGGTTGAGCGTCCGCTTCCATTCCTGGTCGGACGGACGTACGCCCATGGTGATGCGGTAAGACATGCGCGAGCCGGTCTTTTCCTTCAGCAGCGGAACGATCGTGACATCGGCTCCGAGCTCCTTGGCATAGTAGCCTGCCATCGGCCCCCACAGGACCGCCGCGTCGATCTTACCTGCGAGCATGTCCTTGATCATGACCTCTCCCATGGAAGGGGTGACGCGCGTATCCACCGCCAGCGGGTAGATCTTGGCGGTCCGCAAAAGCTTGTTGGCGGCCATGTTGGCGGTTGGCGGCGTGCTTTCGACGACGCCGATTCTCTTGCCGGAAAGTTTCGGATCTTCGATCGTCTCGACGCCCTCCATGCCCTTGCCTTTCGGGTGCACCAGCACATAGGCGGAGCGATAATACGCGTTGGTGTTCTGCACCAGTTCATCGCCTTGGGCGTAGCCCATGATGACGTCGCATCGGTTGGCCCCCAGCGTGTTGCGCACGAAGCCGGTGACAGTGGGAAACCATGTGTAAGCGACTGATTTCCGCCCCGTCTTCTTGGCAACCAGTTCAGCCAGCTTGTTTTCGAAGCCTTGGCCGTTCTTGTCGGTGAAGGGCATGTTCGAGGGATCTGCGCACACGCGCAGAATGTCGGGATCGACCAGTTCGCCCGCAGCGCCAAGGCCGGCACCTTGCGCCAGGGCGTTCGACGGCAGCAAGGCGAGGGCGCCGAGGATCGGCAGAACGACGCGCAGCTTCGATGCATCGCGGCCGGTCATATCATCCACCCATGCAGGATGCCTCGGCATCCTTGGCTGCCTGGGCCTTGTCTTCATGCTTGGGCGGCCTGCCGCGGGGCGCCGCGCCATCGGCGCGCGCGCGCAGATAGACGTAGAGGTCGTCCAGGTAGCAATAGACGTTCTTGTTGTCGCCAAAGGCAGGCATGACGTTTTCCTTGCCGCCGCCGACATTCTTGCGGCCCTCGGCGACGATCGAGAGGAACGTGGCGTAATCCATGTTTTTCAGACTATTGACCAGGGCAGGCGCATAGCTCGAGCCTGTTGCGTCCTGTCCGTGACAGACATGGCAATCGGAGTGATACCGGCGGTACCCGCTGAACGTGTACCAATCGACGGTTCCGTTTTCGATCTTGTAGGTCGGATTTCCGTCCGCATCTAAATATTTGCCTCCTTCTTGCTTCACCGCCTTGGCTTTTTCCATGCTGTCTTCGGCCCGTGCCAGACTTGAGCTGGCCAGAGGCAGCAGGACCAGCGCGAGAGCGGAAACTGCAATGCGAACGATCATTCAGACACTTCCTTCATTTGCCAGGGACACTGGCTGCCGTTGTGCAGCGGCATTGATCGGTGTTGGGTGCGCGGCGCAATCGAGAGCCCGGTTCCCGGCTTCCCGGTGACCCGGGCTCTCGTTTTTCAAGCCTAGTCGTAAGGCTCTTCCCGGCTATCAGTCCGGGAGGCCGAAGACGGTGAGCTGACCACCCAGCGTCGTATAGTCGGCAAGTGCCGCGTAACCGCCGACGGCACCCAGTCCTGCGGTTCCAACGACTGCGGTCTCGTCGCCCTGCGCACGGCCCTGATCGACGGCGCCATGCCAGGCAGCGGCGTTATCGGGCGAAAGCAGACCACCTGCCAGACCGATACCGGCCCATCCACCGACGCCGGACAGAACGGCGATGTACTGCTTGCCGTCATGCTCGTAGGTCGTGATGTTGCCGATGATGCCGGACGGGGTCTTGAACTTGTAAAGTTCCTTGCCGTCCTTATCGACCGCCTTGATGTAGCCTTCGAGGGTACCGTAGAAGACGACGTCGCCATCTGTCGCCAATGCGCCCGACCACACCGAGAACTGCTCGGGCTTCGACCAGACGATCTCACCCTTGGCTGCATCCCAGGCAATGAAGTTGCCCATGTTGCCGTCACCGCCAGGCGCCGGATACATCGACACGGTGGCGCCCACATAGGGCTGACCGGCGGTGTAGCTCACTTTGTAAGGCTCATAGTCCATGCAGACATGGTTGGTCGGCACATAGAACAACCCGGTCTTCGGCGAGTAGGCGGCCGGCTGCTGGTCCTTGGTTCCAAGCGCGGCCGGGCAGATGCCGGTCGAGTTGGTGTCTTCGCCGTTCTGCTGGGTCGAATATTTGGCCACGACCTGCGGGCGGCCATACTGGTCGCTCTTGGGATCCATGTTGACTTCCGTCGCCCAGTTCACTGCCGGATCGTATTTTTTGGCGACGAGAAGTTCGCCGGTGGCGCGGTCCATGGTGTAGGCAAAGCCGTTGCGGTCGAAATGCACCAGCACGTCGTGCTTGGCGCCATTGACCTCCATGCCGTCGACGAGAATCATCTCGTTGATGCCATCAAAGTCCCATTCGTCATGCGGGGTCATCTGGTAGAGCCATTTGGCAACACCAGTATCCGCATCGCGAGCCATGATTGTCATGGACCAGCGATTGTCGCCGGGGCGCTGGACCGGGTTCCACGTCGAGGGATTGCCGGTACCGTAGTAGACGAGGTTCAGCTTGGGATCATAGGAATACCATCCCCATGTCGTGCCGCCGCCTGTCTTCCACTGTTCGCCTTCCCAGGTGTTCGTGCCGGAATCCTTTCCGACAGGCTTGCCGAGCTGGGTGGTCTTCTCGGGATCGATCAGGGTGTCTGCGTCCGGACCTTCCGAATAGGCTTTCCATGCGAGCTTGCCGTCACTCAGATTGTAGGCGGCTATCCAGCCGCGAACGCCGTATTCGGCGCCGGAGACACCGACGAGCACCTTGTCCTTGATGACAACGGGCGCAGAGGTGCCTGATTCGCCCTTGCCGCCATCGGTCTTGTCGCCGTTCTTGACCGACCAGGCGACCTTACCGGTCTTGGCATCGAGCGCGACGACGGTGGTGTCGGCCTGGTTGAGAATGATCTTGCCGTCACCATAGGCAACACCGCGATTGACCGTGTCGCAGCACATGATCGCTATAACGTTCGGATCCTGCTTGGGTTCGTATTTCCAGAGGATCTTCCCGTCGTTCTTGAGGTCGAGAGCAAAGACGTTATTTGGGAAAGGCGTGTGGACATACATCACATCGCCGATGATCAGCGGCCCGCCTTCGTGACCGCGCAGCACGCCGGTGGAAAAGCTCCATTTGACCTGCAGGTTCTTCACATTGTCCGCGGTGATCTGCTTGAGTTTGGAATAGCGGGTGTTGGCGTAGTCACCCGTCTGCATCGCCCAGTTCTTCGCATCCGATGCGAGCTTTGCAAGGTCTTCGTTGGCCGAAGCCGTATAGGCCGCGCCGAGCGACAGAAACGCCGCGGTCGTCAGAATATAGGTAGCTTTCGCAAGTACACGCATCCGAAATCCTCCCGAGGTTCACAGTGACAAATCGACCGTCAAGCCCACAAGGGCTTGCCCAAGCGATTCATGTGGGGAAGTATTTCCGGCAGCTGTCACGACCTACCCCGACAAGCAGAGGGCACCGTAACTGCCCGCCCCACTTGGCCTTCGAAAGACTGCCACCGCTCCCTGACGATGGCGCTCTTGAAGCCGGAAACAGGGAAAAAGCTATGTCATCGTAAAAGGCCAAGCAAGCAAAAACCCGCAGCGCGTTCTTGCACCGCAATATCGATTATGATGCGCTGCAATATATAGAAGCAGATAAGAGAAGCATCTTACGTCAAACTATTGATAGGCTGGCCGCAAGCTGCGATATATATATTGATCCTATTACTCCCGTATTCACGGTGCGGTGCGTATTTGATTTTGTTTCGATATATTTTACGAAGCGTCTCGGGGTAAGTATGCGTGCGTCTCGTTGGCTGCCGATAGTGGGCGAGACATGAAATGATCGCTGGAAGCGAGGTGCGGAACGGGTCCATGAAGCTGCCGTGAAGGCCTCTTGTCGGTCGATAGGGCATTCCTCCTTTGGTCCTATACAGAGGCCATGGGAGCTTGACTGGCTTTGCGGCACGTCGCCAATTGGCGCGATGATCCTGTCTGGATGCATAGTGTCCAGGCCAACTGGAGGTTTCCTCATGATCAGATCTGTCGGATCTTCCACCTTGCCGCTGGTCTTTACGGCGACACTGGCCTTTGCGAACCCCGCCAGCGCCGCGGGAGACTACCCAACGGCAACCATTGCCGACTACGTGCTCGGCTGCATGCAAACAAATGGCCAGACACGTCAGGCGCTTGAAAGCTGTTCCTGCTCGATCGATGTTATCGCCTCAATCCTTCCCTACGATCACTATGAGAGGGCGGAGACCTTCAAAAGCATGTCGCTGACGACAGGGGAGGCCGCAGGATTGTTTCGCGAAAGCGCGCCAGCTAAGGCGGCGCGCACAGAACTGAAACGCGCGCAGGCGGAAGCCGACGTACGTTGCTTCTAGTCAGGCGGAATAGGCGCGTGACGGTGCCTCACAGTCCCGCCGTTTCCATCGGCCAATGGCCGCGAAATACCTTGCCATCCGTGTCTGTCGCCTCGACACGGATTTCGCCATTGCCGTGCGCCGTGAAATCGAACCGGAAATTGGGATCCTCCGAAATCGATGTTCCGCCCTCCATCGAGAGAATCGGCTGATCGGCTTGAGAGATCGACAGTTCGTGGATGAAGTGCGCGGGAATGAAATACTGGGTAAGCGAATCCCGCTGCAGGCCCGAATTGTTTGGGGGCGGATCATCAACTGCAACTCCTGCACCTTCGTCATCGTCTCTTGAGGCGGGAACTGGCGCAGTTTCATCTGTCCCATCGTCGCCATGGCCTCGTCCATGCCTTGACCGCGGGAGCCGAACAGCCGCCTGACGCCCTGCGCCGTACCCCATCGATCGACATGGCTTTTCCGATCTGCATTTCGCCCGCCGCGGCGATCAGGTCACGCCCGGGAATTTTCGATGGAACGACCGCAAGAGGTCGCTCATCACCCGTGCATTGCGATATTGCCGCGGCAGCCGCACGTCGAACATGCCCAGCACATGGGTCGGTTGCGGCGCGAGCACGATAATGCGGTCCGACAGCATCAGCGCTTCATGCAAATTGTGCGTTACCATCAAGGCGGTGGTTGGCCGCGCCGACCACACCGACAGAAGCAGGTGACGAAGCCGCACGGCGGTCCGCTCATCGAGTGAGACGAAGGGTTCGTCCAGGAAAAGCACCGCCGGCTCGTTGGCGAAGGCCCTGGCAAGCGCTGCCCTGCGCGCAAGGCCGAGCGAAAGCTCCGTTGGATAGAGCGAGCGCATGCCGGTGAGGCCGAGACTGGCGAACAGTCCGTCGAGATTTTTCGTCCTCAGTCCTTTCGGCAGCGCCAGTCTGACATTCTGCTCGAGCGTCCGCCATGGCAGCAAAGTCGGCTCTTGGAACACGGCGGCGATGCGGTTCGAGCCGCCTTGCGGCAGTTGGAAAGAGCCGGAAAAGTCTTTGTCCAATCCAAGCAAGATACGCAACGTCGTGGTCTTGCCGCAGCCCGACGGCCCGAGCAGACAGGCGAATTCGCCCTGCCGGACCTCGAAGGACAGACCCTGAAGCGCCGTTACCGAGACACCTCGCGCGGATCTGAAGGTCTTTTCGGCGATATCGACCTTAAGCGGGGCGATGGCGCCAACGGGTTGCATGTCGTTCAACGGGCTGCACCAGGATGAGTTCGATGACAAGCATCACCGCCACGAAAGCCAGCGTGTAGGCAAGAATGGCGGCGACGTCGAAGAGTTGGAAATAGAGATAGATCTGGAAGCCGACGCCATTGGAACGTCCGAGCAGTTCAACCACCAGGACGATCTTCCAGATGAGAGCGATGCCGGATCGCGAGGCAGCGGCAAAATAGGGCTGCAGTTGGGGCAGCAGAACATGGCGGATGCGGTCGAGTGGGCCGAAGCGGTAGACGGCGGCCATTTCGGCATAACGTGGGTCAAGCGTCCTGGCGCCCTCGCGCATGGTCACTACGACATTCGGGATCTTGTTCACTGCAACAGCGCCTATCGCCGCCGCCTCGTTGAGGCCGAACCAGATATAGGCGAGCACGATGATCACCAGCGCGGGAATGTTGAGAAACAGGATCACCCAGGGATTGAAGAACCGGTCCGCACCGCGGTAGCTGCCAAGGAGGACACCGATGACCGAGCCGATAATCATTGCGACGACGTATGCCGCGGCAACCCGTCCGAGCGTCGCGCCAAGATGATAAAAAAGGTCGCCGCTCGCCGCTTCCCTGAGCAGCACCTGCCAGACCTGCCCTGGTGAGGGGAAAGCACGGCTTTGCCACAGATGGGCCGCGAGGCTCCACAGCAGGCAAAGTCCGAGCAGGGAAACCGCTACCGTCAGCGCTGGCGTCAGTGCCGTCGCAAGGCTGGATCGACCGGACATGTCCTCCGGTGCGGTCATTTCGCGAGTTCCGGCCAGAACGTGCCGGGCGCCATCTCTGGCGCCCTGCCAACCAGCTTCTCGCCACCTATCGCAGCCAGCACGTGATAGAGCTTGCCCGCATCGGCCGCTTCTTCGGCGACCGGCCGTCTGGGAATGCCCTGGCGATAGCGGTCGCGCAGTTTTTCCAGCTCCTTGCCTTCCGCGCGAATGAGCGGCGCCAGACGCAGCCATTCATGGTCGGATCTGGCCAGCAAGTCCTTGGCCTGCTTGGAGGCCTTGACAAAGCCCCGGGCGGCATCCGGATTCTCGTTCGCCCATTGGTCGTGGAAGACGTAGCCGAGCGCCGACACGGCGCCCGAGGCTCCGAGCGCTTTCGCCGCATCATCCGCGCCGATCAACCGACGAAAGCCGTTGGCCTCGAGCCGGGCGCAGAAATGCCAGAAATTGAGTACCGCATCGAGTTCTCCCTGCATCGCCTTTTCCGAAATCAGCGGCGGCGCGCCAAAGGCGACGTCACTGGCTGTCGGCAGGTCGAGGCCGTGATCGCGTCTGGCCAGCGCCTGAATCAGTAGCCAGCTCTTGTCGAGCGGGCCGCCGGCGACACCGATCTTCTTTTCCTTTAGGTCGGCGATCGTCCGGATCGGCGATTCCTCCTTCACCATGATTGCCCCAACGGCGGTCGAATAAGGAGCCATTGTAAGGTCGCCGCCCTCGGAGCGCTGGCGCGAGACCCACAGCCAGTCGGTCACGATCATGTCAATCGCGCCGGCCAGCATCGCGACGTTGGTCGCATCCTCCCCGGCGAAATAGACAATTTCGAGATCGATCCTGTTGGCCTCGTCGAGCTTGTGTTGTTTCAGCGTATTGAGTTCCCAGCTCACGGTGCCAAACTTCAGGACACCAATTCGGACCTTGGCTGCTGCAAAGACAGCAACCGGCCTTGAGGCGAGGATGGCGGCTGTCCCAAGAGCCGCCAAACGCAGCGTTTTGCGCCGCGAAATCATCGTGACGTCTCCTCTTCCTGGGGCCGTCGCTGAACCAGGGATGTCGATCAAATCGCTCGTTCCTTGCTCCCAAAGGCACATTTCCAGCGCACGATCTTGAGACTTGGATGTTCCTGAGACCATTTTGCGATCTCGCCGGGCGCCAGGAACATGCATTGGAACAGAGAGCCGCGGCTCTCGAAATAGAGGTGTCCATCTCGGCAATTGCCCGGATTGGCGCTCAGGCAAACCGTTAATATGAGATCGACCATGTCCATTTGGCACCTATCGTCGCCTCTGCGGCGATCTCTCCAGAGTCGTGCTGTGGAGTTGCATCGGATTTCCTGAAGGTGCCCAAACAGGAAACGGGTTGAAGTTAGGCTACGCGTTCGGCCAATACGCGTCAATAATGTGAACCGCATGTCGCTACGCACTTCCACTTTGCGCAGTCGGGAAACGAAACAGGACCTTTGTACGATTGACTTCCTTCATCGGCAGTCTAGCTTTTCGAGGCGTGCATGTGCTGCCATTCCAGGGAGGAAGGGCGAATAGTTCGCTCTCCCGCGTAAAAGCGGATGCCGGCGGTCAAAGCATCGACACGCGCAAATCGTCCAGGGCACCCAGACGATCAAATGAGGAAATGCCATGCGCGCAATCGCATTTTTCGCCGTCGTATCCGTTGTGACCTTCACGAGCCAATCCCAGGCACAGGATGCCGCGGCAGGTGAGAAAGTCTTCACCAAATGCAAGGTTTGCCATATCGCCGACCAGGATAAGAACAAGATCGGTCCATCGTTGAACGGCGTCATCGGCCGGACGGCAGGCACGCATCCCGGATTCAGCTATTCGCAAGCCATGGTCGCGGCAGGGAAATCCGGTGTTAAATGGGACGAAGCCACGTTGGCCACCTACCTTCACGATCCGAAAGCCATGGTCAAGGGAACGAAGATGGCGTTTGTCGGCCTCAAAAAGGACGAGGACGTCGCCAACGTCATCGCTTATCTGAAGCAATTCTCGAAGTAACGCGGCTCCGCCGGCCATTTGGACTGCGTCCGGCCAGCGTTTGCCTGGGCTTTACGCTTGGGGTAAAGCAGCGTCTTGCAGCCTCTGCATCGCGGACGGCAGATCGAGCAAGCTGTCGCAAACGAGGTCGGCGCCAAGCTCTTCAACGGGAATTTGGGTGTAGCCGCCACGCAGCAGAATGACGGGTATGCCGGCGGCGCGCGCCGCGGCCACGTCGGCGCTGCTGTCTCCGACCATCAGCGTGTCACGAGGTTCGACCTGAAGCTGGTCGAGCGCCAGCAACAGAGCGTCGGGCGCCGGTTTCAAGTATGTCACCGCGTCTCCGCCGACGATCGCGCTGAGATATTCCGTCAGTCCAAAATGCAGCAGGATTTCGCGAGCCGCCAACTGCGGCTTGTTGGTCACCACGCCCATGGCTATTCCGCTCAAATGGAAATGCGTGAAAACCTCCCTGACGCCAGGCATCAGCTTTGTCAGGCCGGTCAGATGTCTGCGATAGATCGGCGCCATGACGCGGATGGCCTCTTCGAGCGCGCTGCCGAGGAGCGGCGTACCGGAAGCCGCGAAGGCGCGCTCGACCAGTTTCCTGACGCCGCCGCCGATCATGGCTTTGACCTGTTCCAGGCGCAGCGGCGGCAGATCGCGGCCGGCCAGCAACTCGTTGAGGGCGGCCGCTAGATCGGGCGCCGAATCGACCAGCGTGCCGTCGAGATCGAACAGGATCGCTTTCGGCGACCGCAACGGCCTTCCCACGCCGACATTCATGCGGCATCCTTCCACTTGATCGAGCAGCCGATCGAAGCGATCTGGTCCAGCGGCCCGTCGCCGGTTCGGGCAACCTGCTTCATCGCCTCGAACAGGTCGCGCCTCAGCCGGGGCGGTCCAGCGTCGCGCCGCGCGGCGTCCAGCCGGCCGCGATATTGCAGTGTCAACTCGTTGTTGAGCCCGAAGAAATCGGGAGTGCAAACGGCTCCGTATGCACGCGCCACCGTCTGGCGCTCGTCGTGGAGGTAGGGGAAAGTGAAGCCGTTCGTCTTGGCGAAGAGCTTCATGTTGTCGAAGGAATCATCCGGATAAGCGTCGGCATCGTTTGAGTTGATCGCGACAAAGCCGATGCCTTCGGCCTTGAGGTCGTTGGCGTCGCGCACCATGCGTGAAATCACTGCCTTCACATAGGGGCAGTGGTTGCAGATGAAGGCCACCACCAGCCCGTTCGGACCGGCGTGACTGAAGATCGAATGGGATTTGCCGTCGACCCCTGGCAAGACGGCATCGATGGCTTGCCAGCCGAAATCGCAGACAGGTGGAATTGCCGCCATGTTCGCCCTCCGATGAAACAGTTTACGCGGCTTTCCGGATCGCCCCGTCGGCCGCCTGTCTGATGGCGCCGATATTGGCACGATAGGCAGCCTCGGTGCCACCCTTGAAGATGGCCGAGCCGGCGACCAGCACATTGGCGCCGGCCGCGGTGACCAACGGAGCGGTCTCGGGCGTGACGCCGCCGTCGATCTCGATGTCGATCGGGCGATTGGCGACCAGTGCCTTGACCCGCCTGACTTTGTCGATGACCGCCGAAATGAACGCCTGGCCGCCGAAGCCTGGGTTGACCGTCATCAGAAGCACCAGATCGAGCCGGTCGAGCACATACTCGATGACGCTTTCCGGCGTCGCCGGGTTGAGCGACACGCCGGCCTTCTTGCCGAGATTCCTGATTGCCTGCAGCGAACGGTCGAGATGCGGCCCAGCCTCGGCATGCACCGTGATGATGTCGCAGCCGGCATCGGCGAAGGCGGCGAGATAGGAGTCGGCCGGCGCGATCATCAGATGGCAGTCGAAGATCTTGTCCGTTCGATCACGGATCGCCTTGATCACCGGCGGACCGAAGGTGATGTTGGGCACGAAATGGCCGTCCATGACGTCGAGGTGGATCCAGTCGGCACCCGCCCGGACGACGGCTTCGACCTCGTCGCCGAGCCGCGAGAAGTCCGCAGAAAGCACCGAGGGCGCGATGATTGTCTTAGTACCCATGGTCGTCGGCTCCCATTCTGTCTTCCGTTTCCGGTCGCTGCACACCAACCGGCCTCATCTTGTCAGCGCGCCTTCGTCTCCGGTTCGCCTTCGAGCTTACCTTCCGCGAACACGCGGCTGCCGCGAATGTCGGATTCCTCAATGGTGATAAGGTCGGTTTTCGTCAACGCCCGGTCGCGCGACGCGAAAAGGCGGTTGGCCTGGCGAAGCCGCGCCCGGTCGAGGCCATTGCGGACCGAGCGAGCGTTGGAGAAATGCGGCAGCCGCATGCGGATCGGGAGATACTCTTCGAGCGCCTTGGCCGCCGCCTCGCTGAGACGGTAATTCTGTTCCGCCAGCATGATCTCGGCGATCGATTTCAGCTCGGTGACGCCGTAGTCGGGAAAATCGAGGTGGTGGGCGATGCGCGAGCGCATGCCGGGATTGCTGTCGAAGAAGCGGTCCATCTTGTTCTTGTAGCCGGCAAGAATTACAACCAGATCGTCTCGGTTGTTTTCCATGCATTGCAGCAGGATTTCGATCGATTCCTGGCCGTAGTCGCGTTCGTTCTCGGGCTTGTAGAGATAGTAGGCCTCGTCGATGAAAAGCACCCCGCCCATGGCGCGCTTGATCACTTCGCGGGTCTTTGGCGCGGTGTGGCCCACATACTGGCCGACGAGATCGTCTCGCGTCACCGCGACCATGTGGCCTTCGCGGATATAGCCGAGACGATGCAGGATTTCGGCCATCCTCAGCGCCACGGTGGTCTTTCCGGTGCCGGGATTTCCCGTAAAGTTCATGTGCAGCGTCGGCGCGCCCGAGGTCAGCCCGAACTTGCGGCGAAGCCGGTCGACCAGGAGGAGAGCCGCGATCTCGCGGATGCGGTTCTTGATGGGCTTCAGGCCAACGAGTTCGCGGTCGAGCTTGTCCATCACCTCGTCGATGTTAGAGGCCTCGAACTCGGCCTGCAGATCAACCGATTCGTCCTGCGCGGCAGCGCCCTTTGCTATCGCATCCAGCATGGTTTGGGCTAGCTCCGCTCGCCTTCGGGCCTGTCGGTCGCATAGGGCACGATCGAATAGCCCTGGCTGCGGCCGTCGCGCTCCTGGCGCAGCAGCCGGAACCCGGGTTCGTTGGGCGGCCGATTGACGATGAACGACATGCGCGGCGCTTCCCAGCCCTTGGTCGAATCGAAGGCGGTCACCCGGACGTACATGTTGGGCATGGCTTTCCGGCAATTGTTCACTTCCAGCAGGATGCCCGCCGGGTCCTTCAGGTCGAACATCGGGTTGCCGTACATTTCCCAATAGGTGTTTCGCGGATGCGGATCGTCCGTGTACTCGACGCTGACCGCCCAGTGGTTTTTCAGCGCGTATTTGATCTGCGCCGAAATCTGCTCATCGGTCAGGTCGGGCAGGAACGAAAACTGTCCCTGCGTGACCTTGTTTCCCGGATTGGTCATCATGGCGACGGTTCCTTTCGTCTAGAAGCTGGGCGTTGCGGTTGGCACGAAGTCGGCCGTGTCGGTCGATTCGTAGTTGAAGGTGACGTCCTTCCAGGTCTCCAGGGCCGCCTTCAGCGGCGTGCACCATCTGGCCGCCTGTTCGAGGATTCTGGTCCCTTCGCGCAGATAGTCGCGGCCCTCGTTGCGGGCGAGGATCATCGCCTCCAACGCGACGCGATTGGCCGTCGCGCCGGCCTGGATGCCGTCCGGATGGCCGATCGTGCCGCCGCCGAACTGCAGGATGACGTCCTCGCCGAGATAATGGATCAACTGGTGCATCTGGCCGGCATGGATGCCGCCCGAGGCGACGGGCATCACCTTGTTGAGCGAGGCCCAGTCCTGATCGAAGAACAGCCCGGTTTCGAGGTTCTGCGGCGTGCGCTCCTCGCGCAGCGTGTCATAAAAACCCTTGATCATCAGCGGGTCGCCTTCCAGCTTGCCGACCACCGTGCCGGCATGGATGTGATCGACGCCGGCCATCCGCATCCATTTGCAGATGACGCGAAAATTCATGCCGTGGTTCTTCTGGCGCGAATAGGTCGAGTTGCCGGCGCGGTGCAGGTGCAGGATCATGTCGTTGCGGCGTGCCCACTTGGCCATCGACTGGATCGCCGTGTAGCCAATGACGAGATCGATCATGACGATGCAGGAGCCAAGCTGTTTTGCGAATTCGGCGCGCTCGTACATCTCCTCCATCGTGCCGGCGGTGACGTTGAGATAATGGCCCTTGACTTCGCCGGTGGCGGCCGACGCCTTGTTCACAGCCTCCATGCAGTAGAGGAAGCGGTCGCGCCAGTGCATGAAGGGCTGCGAGTTGATATTCTCGTCGTCCTTGACGAAGTCGAGGCCACCCTTCAGCGCCTCGTAGACGACGCGGCCGTAGTTGCGGCCTGACAGGCCAAGCTTTGGCTTCGTCGTCGCGCCGAGCAGCGGCCGGCCGAACTTGTCGAGCCGCTCGCGTTCCACCACGATGCCGGTCGCCGGGCCCTGGAAGGTTTTGAGGTAAGCCACCGGAATGCGCATGTCCTCGAGCCGCAAGGCCTTGACTGCCTTGAAGCCGAACACGTTGCCGATGATCGATGCAGTCAGGTTGGCGATTGAGCCTGGCTCGAACAGGTCGAGGTCGTAGGCGATATAGGCGAAGTACTGCTGCTCGATCCTGGTGCCGGGACCTGTGTTTGGCACCGGCTCGGATTTGAACGCCTTGGCACGATAAAGCTCGCAGGCGGTCAGCCTGTCGGTCCACACCACCGTCCATGTCGCGGTAGAGGATTCACCGGCGATGGCGGCGGCCGCCTCCTCGTGGTCGACGCCGGGCTGCGGGGTGATCCGAAACATGGCGATCAGGTCGGTCTCCTTGGGCCGGTAGTCCGGCTCCCAGTAGCCCATCTTCTTGTAGGGAATGACGCCCGACTTGTAGCGTTCGCTGCCTTCCTTGAGCGTGCCTGCTGACGGCATGTCCATCTTGTTCATGACAGGTCTCCTGTTGCCGCTCAGGCGGCTTTCGCAGTTGCGATATGCGGGTCGAGTTTTCCTGCGGCGTAACGTTTCGCCATCTCGTCCATGGCGATGACCCTGATCTTCGAGGCATTGCCCGCGGTGCCGAAGCGCTCGAAGCGATCACGGCAAAGGTCGCGCAGGGCGTCCATGGCGGGTTTCAGGAATTTTCGCGGATCGAATTCGCGCGGGTCCTCCGTCGCGATGCGGCGGAACTGCCCGGCCATGGCCATGCGGCAATCGGTGTCGATGTTGACCTTGCGCACGCCGTAACGAATGCCGCGCTCGATCTCCTCGACCGGAACGCCAAAGGTCTGAGGCATCTCGCCGCCATACTTGTTGATGATGTCCTGCAGTTCCTGCGGCACCGAGGAAGAGCCATGCATGACCAGATGCGTGTTGGGCAGCTTTTCGTGGATCGCCTCGATCACCTGCATGGCCAGAATGCCGCCGTCGGGCTTGCGGCTGAATTTGTAGGCGCCGTGCGAGGTACCGCAGGCGATCGCCAGCGCGTCGACCTGGGTGGTGGTCACGAAGTCGACCGCCTGATCGGGATCGGTCAAAAGCTGGTCGTGGGAAAGCGCGCCTTCGGCGCCGTGCCCGTCCTCGGCCTCGCCCTGGCCGGTTTCCAGCGAGCCGAGCACGCCGAGCTCGCCTTCGACGGAAGCGCCGACCCAATGCGCCATGCGTGCGACACGTTCGGTGATGGCGACGTTGTAATCGTAGCTTGCTGGCGTCTTGGCGTCTGCCATCAGCGACCCGTCCATCATCACCGAGGTGAAGCCGTGGCGGATCGCCGAAAGGCAGGTGGCTTCGTTGTTGCCGTGATCCTGATGGATGCATAGCGGAATGGCCGGATGGATTTCGGTCAACGCCTCCATCATCTTCGCCAGCATGATGTCGTTGGCATAGGAGCGGGCGCCGCGCGAGGCCTGGATGATGACCGGCGCGTCGCAGGCCTTGGCCGCCTCCATGATGGCGAGGCCCTGTTCCATGTTGTTGATGTTGAATGCCGGCACGCCGTAGCCGTGCTCGGCGGCATGATCGAGAAGCTGGCGAAGGGTGATGCGGGCCATTGTCGGGTCCTCCTAGATGATGAGCTTCAGCGCCGCTGCCGCGACGGCTTCGGGCGTGATGTCGAAATGCCGGTAAAGATCCGGGGCAGGGGCGCTGGCGCCGAAACCGGCCATGCCGACGAAAGCGCCGGTGTCGCCGATCCAGCGGTCCCAGCCGAGCCGCGCCGCGGCTTCGACGGCAATGCGTGGCGCCGAGCCGAGGACCGCCTTGCGGGTACCGGCATCCTGTTCCTCGAAAAGCTCCCAGCACGGCATCGAGACGACCGCGGCGGCGATGCCGTGCTCGGTTTCCAGCCGTTCGGCGGCGGCAACAGCGATTTCGACCTCCGAGCCGGTGGCGATCAGCGTCACGGCGCGGTGCTCGGCTGGCTCGCGCAGGATGTAGGCGCCCTGGCTCGACCGGTTCTCGTCGCTCTGTGTCTGGCGCAGCATCGGCAGGTTCTGGCGCGAGAGCACCAGCACGCTCGGACGGTTTTCGCTCTTCAGCGCCAATTCCCAGCACTCCGCCGTTTCGATGATGTCGGCCGGACGGAAGACGTTGAGGTTTGGCGTCGCCCGCAGCATCGCCAGATGCTCGACCGGCTGGTGGGTCGGGCCGTCCTCGCCAAGACCGATGGAATCATGCGTCATCACATAGATGACGCGCTGGCCCATGAGCGCCGAGAGCCGCATCGCGCCGCGCGCATAGTCGGCGAAGCACAAGAACGTGCCGCCGTAAGGTACGAAGCCGCCATGCAGTGCGATGCCGTTCATGGCCGCGGCCATGCCGTGCTCACGGATGCCGTAGTGAATGTAGCGGCCGGTATATTCATCCGGTGCTATGCGAGCCATGCCCCTGGTGATCGTCAGGTTCGAATGCGTCAGATCGGCGGAGCCGCCGACGGTCAGGTCGGTTGCGGTGTTGATTGCGGCGAGCGCCATTTCGGAGGCTTTTCGCGTTGCAACCTTGGTCGCCTTCTCGACATGCTCCTTGCGGAAAGCGCCGAGCGCTTCGAAGACCGCGTCGGGCAGTCTGCCGGCGACCGCGCTCTCGAAGGCCTGGCGCCCTGGCGAAGCGGCAAGCCGCTGCTCCCAGGTGCGCCGCGCCGCTTGACCGCGGTCGGCAATCTCGCGCCAGGCAAAAAGGATGTCGTCCGGCACCTCGAACGGCGCGTAGGCCCAGCCGATGTTTTCGCGCGTCGCTGCCATCTCCGCATCGCCCAGCGGCGCGCCATGCGTCTTTTCCGAGCCGCCCAGATTGGGCGCTCCCTTGCCGATCACCGTGCGGCAGGCGATCAGAGACGGCTGGTCCGATTGCTGCGCCGCTTCGATTGCCGCTCCAACGGCTTCTGTGTCGTGGCCGTCCACCGATTGGACATGCCATCCAGCGGCTTTGAACCGTGCCGGCTGGTCCATCGACGTCGACAGCGAAGTCGGTCCGTCGATCGAGATCGCATTGTCGTCCCAGAAGACGATCAGCCGGGAGAGCTTCAGGTGACCGGCAAGGTCGATCGCCTCGTGGCTGATGCCTTCCTGCAGGCAGCCGTCGCCGGCGATCACGTAGGTGAAATGGTCGACGAGATCGGCGCCGTGGCGGGCAGCAAGCATGCGCTCCGCCAGCGCCATGCCGACGGCGGTCGAAATGCCTTGTCCAAGCGGACCAGTCGTCGTCTCGATGCCAAGGGCATGGCCATATTCCGGATGTCCGGCGGTGCGGCTGCCCAGCTGGCGAAACCGCTGCAGTTCCTCGATCGGCATGTCTTCGTAGCCGAGCAGGTAATGCAGCGCATATTGCAGCATCGAGCCGTGCCCGGCCGAAAGCACGAAGCGGTCGCGATCGGGCCAGTCCGGCATCGTCGGGTCGATGTTGATGAAGCGGCTGAACAGCACCGTCGCGACGTCGGCCATGCCCATCGGCATGCCCGGATGACCGGAATTGGCCTTTTGGACGCTGTCCATCGCCAGTGCGCGAATGGCGTTCGCCATCTCGCGCTCCGAGACGGCGGCGACAGGCTTCAGGGCTGCTGCTTGGCTGTTCATGGCGTCCTCCTCACGACACGCGATTCTTGCGTTCGATCAATTGCAGGATGAGCGGCGTCAGGATCAGCTGCATGGCAAGGTCGAGCTTGTTGCCTGGCACCACTATGGAATTCGGCCGCGACATAAACGAGTCGTGGATCATCGAAAGCAGGTAGGGGAAATCAATGCCGCGGGGATTGGCGAAGCGGATCACCAGCATCGATTCGTCGGGCGTCGGAATCCAGCGCGCGATGAAAGGGTTCGAGGTGTCGACGATCGGCACGCGCTGGAAGTTGATGGCGGTCTGCGAAAACTGCGGGACGATGTAGCGGACATAGTCCGGCATGCGGCGCAGGATCACGTCCATCACCGCCTCGGTGGAATAGCCGCGCGTTGCGCGGTCGCGATGGATCTTCTGGATCCATTCGAGATTTATGACCGGCACGACGCCGATCTTGAGGTCCGCGTGTCTGGCCAGGTTGATCTTGTCGGTGACGACGCAGCCATGCAGGCCCTCGTAGAAGAGCAAGTCGCTGGGAGGAAATTCGCGCCATTCGGTAAAATTGCCCGGCGGCGTGCCGTACTGCTTTTCCTCGTCCTCGTCATGGATGTAGGTGCGGGTTCTTCCCCTTCCCCGGCGGCCATATTCGTCAAACACCTCTTCCAGGATTCCGAGTTCATTGGCTTCGGCATGGAAGTGGGTGAAGTTGGGATTGCCCGCCTTCTCTTCGTCGGCCACCTTCGCCTTCATCGCGGCGCGGTCGTAGCGATGGAAAGCGTCGCCTTCGATGAAGGCGGCCTCGATGTTCTCACGCCGGAAGATCAACTCGAAGATGCGCTTGACCGAGGTGGTGCCTGCGCCCGACGACCCGGTGATGGTGATGATGGGGTGCTTTGCCGACATGGTGTTCAGGCCCTGAAAAGGCCGCGGCGGCTGAACAGCGGCGCGCGCTCGCCGATGGCGCTCGGCTCGGTGTGATAGCGGGTGATGCGCGCCACTTCCCGCGCCGATCCGAAAACCATCGGCACGCGCTGGTGCAGGCTCTCGGGTTGGATTTCGAGGATGCGGGTGATCGTATCGGTGGCGGCACCGGCCGCCTGTTCGATGAGATAAGCGATCGGGTTGGCTTCATAGACGAGGCGAAGTCGCCCCTGCCTGTAGCCCTTGCGCTTGTCGCCTGGATACAGGAATACGCCGCCGCGCATCAATATGCGGTAGCAGTCAGCGACCAGGGAGGCGATCCAGCGCATGTTGAAGTCCTTCTCGCGTGGGCCTTCGGTGCCTTCGAGGCAGTCGTCGATATAGAGCCGCACCGCCTCGTCCCAATGCCGGTAGTTGGCGGCGTTGATGGCGAACTCCTCGGTGCGCTGCGGGATGATCCGGCTCTCGTAGGCCTGGACGAATGTGCCGAGCCTGGTCGAGAGAACGAAGACATGCGTGCCGCTGCCGAGCGACAGAACGAGCGCCAGCTGCGGGCCGTAGATGAAGAAACCGGCGCCCAGCTGGTTCACCCCTGCCTGCAAAAAAGAGGCGGCCGGATTCCCATCCGGCGCGCCAATTGCAGGCAGGAGCGAGAAGATCGTTCCGATCGACACGTTGGTGTCGATGTTGGATGAGCCGTCGAGCGGGTCGATGGCGATGGCAAGAGGCGCTTGCTTGTCGAGCAGCACCGGCTGCTCCAGTTCTTCGGAAGCGTAGAGCGCGACCGGAGCGTGGCGCATGGCGTCGAGGAAGATGTCGTCAGCGAAGATATCGAGATCCTTCTGAACATCGCCGTCAGCATTGGCGCCACGGGTTCCGGCAAAGGCGGTGCCGAGTACCCCTTGATTGATGGTATTGCGGATCGTGGTGGCCGCCTGCGTCAGCCGACGGACGGTCATCACGACCGCAGCGCGCAGTTCGTCCGGCTCGCCGAGATAGGAGTTCAGAAAAGCGTCGAGCGTTGCCGCTGGCATCGTAACCTCCCGATCCAGCCGCCTCTCCTCGGATCGGCCGGATTGGGAAATGAAAAACAAATGATATTGGATAAGTAAAATTCAATAACTTTACTTTGGCACTAAAAAAAATTTAGTATGCCATATGAGAAACCTCACGCTCAAGCAATTCAAGACCGTTCAGGCAATCATCAGCCACGGAAAAATCGTCAGCGCAGCCAAGGCGTTAGGCCTGTCTCCTCCAGCGGTGACGATCCAGTTGCGGCAGGTGGAGGAGGAGTTCCAACTGGCCTTGTTCGACCGGACGTCGGACGGCATGCGTCCCACTGCCGCGGGTCTGGCCTTCGTCGAGACGGCACAGGCCATCGAAGAGCGGCTTCGTCTGCTCGAAGACAAGATGGATGCGATCAAGGGCGTGCGCATCGGCAGCTTGCGGCTCGGCGTCGTTTCCACCGCCAAATATTTCGCGCCGCGGCTGATGGCCGGCTTCATGAAGGAGCATCCCGACATCGACATGCGGCTTGCCATCGGCAACCGCGCCGAAACGATCGACAGTCTGAAGAACCACGACATCGATATCGCACTGATGGGACGCCCGGCGAAGGAAGTCCCGGTGCGAGCTTCGGTTTTCGGCGATCACCCGCTGGTCATCATCGCGCCGCCAGACCACCCGCTTGCGTCGGCACGCGAGATATCCAAGGAACGGATCGCCGAGGAACATTTCCTCATTCGCGAGCCCGGCTCCGGCACGCGCATCTCGCTGGAAATATTCCTGAGCGACGTGCCCGGCCGCATCGACGAACTCGGCGTCGAGATGGGTTCGAACGAGACGATCAAGCAGGCGGTGATGGCCGGGCTCGGCATCGCCTTCATCTCTGCCCATACCATCGCTGCCGAAACCGAAGCCGGCCGGCTGGTTATCCTCGATGTTGTCGGCATGCCGATCCGGCGGCAATGGTTTTCGGTGATGCGCAGCGATCACGCGATCTCGCCGGCCATGGCGACATTCCACGATTTCCTGATGCGCAAGGGCGCGATGTATCTGCCCCTGTTCGGCAAACTCTATCCGCACACCGGAGCGGGATGACGTTGGACGGGCGAAATTCAACCTGAACGACCGCATACCGAACGCCAAAGATCGTCGTGATAGCTGCGAAGGGAGTGGAGAACGCCCTGCGATCATTGGCGTTAGATTAGCGGCATGTTATGTTGCGGCGCGAAAGAGCGGGGGCCACGTCCTTTCACACCCGTAAGCGATCTGTATGTGCGACCCCTGCAAATTGGTCGGTATCACGGAAACCTCCCGGGCATGGGGTTCGGGATTCGATGGGGACAAGGGGTAATGCTTTACACGCTCGTTATGATGGTCTGCCTGACGGATGTGCCGCAGACCTGTGAACAACGCGAACAGATGGTGGACGGCCTGGCGATGAATCCCGGGACCGCCTTCATGCAGGCGCAGCCGCTGGTAGCCCAGTGGATCGAGATGCATCCCGGTTATTTCGTGCAGCGCTGGCGCGTGCTGCCCGGCCAGGGATCGTGAGATCCGCCGCGAAGACCGAATGAGAGCTTATTTCTTCGCGGCGAGCGCGTCCGAGACAGTCTTGGACAATTGATAGAGCCGCTGCTCGATGATCGTCGGCACATCGCAGACGTAAGTCAGCGACTGTACGCGTTCATTGAAAATTCGCGTTGCGAATTTCAGCTGTTCGCTTCGCCGTTCGATCTCGTCGGGATCTGCATCCGGCTTTGCTCGCAACGCATCGACGTCGGACGCTTCCTTGCGCAACGCGGCGGCCATTTCGAGCTGCTTGTGGGCGTAACGGGAAATGCCGGAGATCACGTGCGAACGCTCGGCGTCCATGTGATCGAACATGCCTTGCACCAGCATCGCCATTTTCGGTGCAAGCTGCTCGGCCGGCAGCGAGCCGGCGAAAACCTTGATCTTCTTTTGGGCTTCGGCAATCGGCATCCGCCGGGCTGCCACCTCCTCGACCAGGGCGGAGACGGCGGGGTCCTTCGACAAGTCCTTTGCCCCTGGCGGAAGCTCCGGACCGTTCCAGATCTGGCCGAGCGAGAGTTGCGGTACCTTGCGCTGTATGCAAGGCCAGTCCGGATCGGTGTTCGCCGCCATGGCGTTCACGCCCGGCGCGAGCATGGCAACCACAGCCAGGCTGCGAACAAGGCTCATTCGTGCCATCAGGCATTTCCTCCCGTGTCCTGTTTGCGGGTCATCAGGCCGCGCGAAGGGTCGTAGGCAATGATGGCCCCGGCAAAAAACAGCAGCGTGCAGCCGGCAACCACGCCCAACGACAGCCAGTCAACCTGGCCGTAGAAGGCGAAGCGGATCAGTTCGACGGCATAGGTGAACGGATTGGCGAGGCAGATCTTGTAAAGCAGCGGACTCGCCTCCTGGATGCGCCACAAGGGATAGAGGGCCGGAGAAGCGAAATAGCCGGGAAAGATGACGAAGTTCATGATGCCGGCGAAGTTTTCGAGTTGCTTGATCATCGAAGACAAAAGCATGCCGAGCGCGCACAGCATCATGCCCGACAGGAACAGCGCCGGCAGTACCGTGAGATAGCCGAGCGGCGGCGCCTTGACGCCCCAAAACCAGGCAACGATCAGAAACGCGTAAACCTGCGCGATCGACACGGCGACACCGGCGAGCATCTTCGACATCAGTAAGAACCAACGCGGGAAGGGGCTGACCAGCAGGGTGCGCATGTTGCCCATTTCGCGGTCATAGACCATCGACAGCGAAGACTGCATGCCCGAAAACAACAGGATCATGCCGCACAGGCCCGGCGTGATGTAGACCTCATAGAGCACGTAGGTCTTGTAGGGCGGGATGATCGATACACCGAGCACCTGCCGGAATCCGGCTGCAAAAATGAACAGCCAGACAAGCGGCCGAACCAGCGAGGATATGAAGCGCTCGCGCTGGTGCAGGAAGCGCAGGCACTCCCGCAGGACGATCCCTTTGAGGCAAATGAGATAGTGGCGGAGGCCAAATTGTTCGAACTTCACCGGCGTGAGGGCGGCGACTTTTCCGGGCATTGCGGGAGCGCTCATGACGATATCTCCGCCATGTCGGCGGGTCCGATGCGGTTGAGCTTCGAAAAGGCATCGCGGATCGAATTGGCGCTCGTGGCCATGACGACGTCGGCGACCTTGCCCTTGGCAACCAGGTCGCCCTGCCGCAGCACGACGACATGGTCGCCGTCTTCAACCTCATCGATCAGATGCGTCGCCCACAGCACGCCAATGCCCTCGGTTTCGACGAGCTTGCGGATGGTGGCGAGAATGCCCGCACGCGATTGGATGTCGAGACCGACCGTCGCCTCGTCGAGCAGCAGCAGGGAAGGGCGGTGGAGCAGCGCCCTCGCGATCTCGATGCGCCGAATCTGGCCGCCGGAAAGACTGCGTGCCTTGTCATGCTGACGTCCCTGCATGTTGACTGTATCGAGCAGCGCGGCAATGCGCTGCCGGGCTTCGTGTCCGCCAATGCCATGCAGCGAGGCGTGGTAGGAGAGGTTCTGGTGGACGCTGAGGTCGAGGTCGAGCGTGCGTGCCTGGAACACGATGCCGACACGCCTGAGCGCTTCGCCGGAAGCGCGGCTGACATCATGGCCGAAGATGCGGATCGATCCGCGGCGGGTGTCGTAAAGATGGCTGATCAGCGAGAACAAAGTTGTCTTGCCGGCGCCGTTGAGGCCGAGCAGAACGGTGAAAGTTCCCGGCGCGATCGAGAACGAGACGTCGTCGAGCGCCCGCTTTGGGCCATAGGAATGGCTGACGCCGGCAACATCGAGCGCCGCCACCTCGTCTCCAGGGCCGCTTGTCCTCACATGCTGCATGCCGCTGACTCCTTCGGGGCGTGCTGGTTATCTAGTGCACTTGCAGCAACCACGCGGCAAACATTCATCATGTCGGCCTCCCTGATAATCACTGCGGTCTATTGGGGCGATATGGCCACGCCCCAAGGCTGCTGGCCCACCGTGACCGATTGAACCGGCTCGTCGGTCGCCGTGTCGATGAAGGTGATGTCGTTGGAATTGCCGTTGGTGGTGATCAGCGTCTTCTGATCGGGGGTGAAGTCGAGATGCCAGACGCGCTGGCCGACGAGGATGTATTTTTCCACCTCGTAGGTTTCGGTGTCGATCACGGCGACATGGTTCGCCGGGCCGAGCGCGACATAGGCTTTCTTGCCGTCGGCGCTGATGGCGATGCCGACCGGCTGGATGGTTTCGGGCCGCAATCCCGCAATCGCGAACTGGATCTTCTTCACCACCTCGCGTTTGGAACTGTCGATGACGCTGACGGTGCCGCCGATCTCGGCACTGACCCAGATCTGTGATCCGTCGGGCTTGAATTGCGCAAACCGCGGACGCGTGTCGACCAGCACATTGTCGGTCACCTCATGGCTGTCGGTGTCGATGAAATGCGCCATGCTGGTGGTTTCGGAGGTGTTGACCATGGTTTTGCCGTCGGGACTGACGGCCATGCCTTCAGGCTCCACGCCAACGGGAATCTCGGTCATGACTTGCTTGCGCTCGATGTCGATCGCGGTGACGAGATTGTCGTCCTCGTTGGCGACGTAGAGCGTCTTGCCGTCGGGCGAAAGCACGAACAATTCAGGATCTGGGCCGGAAGGCAGCGTGCCGACGATCTGCAGCGTCGCGGTATCGATGATTTCGATCGTATCGTCATCGCTGGCGCACAAATAGATGAACTTGCCGTCATGCGAGATGGTGATGCCGCGCGGCCTCTGGCCGACTTCGACGGTCTTCACCACTTGCATCGTCGCCGTGTCGACCACGGTTATCGTATTGTCTTTCTCGTTGGAGACATAGACCGTGTAGGCCGACGCCGGATTGGCCATGAAGCCGATTGCGAGAATGGCGAGTGCGCAAGCTCGTCTCTGCACGAAAATTCCTCCCGATTGGTTCTACTTAAGCACGCATTTCGTTTCCGGCTGATCGACGCCGAGCGTATCGAGCTCGGAGATCTGGTGGAGATAACCCTCCTGTGGCGATGTCGAGACGACCGATTTGGTATCGCCGAGCAGGATGGGCTGGCGAAGCTGATGGTTCCATTTGCGGAAGGTCAGCTTCTGTCCCTTGAAGGCGGCGACCGAGAAATCGTCCGAACGGATGTAGTCGCTGATCTTCTTCGGATCGTCGCCATTGGTCCGCGTGCTGGCTTCGCCCACGGCCCGCACCGCCGTCCAGGCCGACATGTCCTTGGACAGCATTCGCCGGCCGGTCGTCCTCAGGAAACGGCTCTGCATCTGGATGCCGCCCCATTGCTCGCTCGCGGGATGCCAGGACGATGCGACAAGCCCGGCCGTGCCGGCGACCAGCCGCGGTGTCCAGGTGCGGTAGGGCACGTAGGTTCCGAACACCTCGCTCTCATCGGCGACAAGCACCACGTCATGCTCCGGCAGATCCTGCGTGAACACGGAGATCTGCTGCTGTATCTGAGTGGCACCGGTGTCGGTGTGGCGCGCCGTGCCGGTGTCCTTGAATTCCTTCTCGGCGACGATCTGACCGCCGAAGCGGGCCGCCGCGCGGCGCAACGCGTCCGCATAGAGATGATCCTGCTCATGCGAACCGTAGAGCAGCACCCAATTCGGCCATTTCTTTACCACGAGATACTGCGCCAGCGCGTCGGCAAGCATGCTTCGCGTCGGCGCGACATGGAAAATATTTATGCGGCAGTCTTCCTCGCGCAGGCTGTCGTCGGTGGCACCGACATTGAAGACCAGCACGCCCTTGTCGCGGGCGATGTCGGCGATCGACAGCAATTGCTTCGCCGAGAGGTCCGCGACCACATAGCGGTCACCTTTGGCAACCAGATCGTTGAACGCCTGGACCGCGTCGGCGTCCGGCTTGATCTCGGTTATGTCGAGGCTGAATTTCTGGCTGAGGAACTTTCCTGTCGTATTGTTGTCGCCGATCGCCACATTGGCGCCGGCGACACCCTCGTCGCGTGGCGGCAGGTCCAGCAGCGAAAGCGCCAGTTGCGGCGCGTAGGCCCGCAAATAACCTATCTTGATTTCGGTTATCTTTTTTTCCGGCCTGTCCGTTGCAGCCGGTTGCTTGCCCGTCACTTCCTGGGCCATCACGTCCGGAACGTTGGCGGTCTGGGAAAAAAAGCACAAAAAGGCCGCGAGAGTGCCTGGCACCGCGCTCGTCATCGATAAAACTGCCCGTTCTTGCACTAAAGTCCGATTGTTCCCGGACCAGCGCGAATTCAAGGTGCCCACGATGAGCTTAGCGGACCCACAAAATTTATCAAACCCCTGCAAGTGGACTTACGTGTCTGCTTTAGTCCTATGCCTTTTCGCGGGGGGATACGACGGTGACTGAGCGGATCGCGGTCTTCGACTTCGAGATCATCCGCAACAATGTCGGAACGTGAAACTTTGTCGATTGCCTTGGGAGGATTGCCTGATGAAAACCCGCGCCGCAGTCGCTGTCGCCGCCGGAAAGCCGCTGCAGATCATGGAGGTCGACCTCGACGGTCCTCGTGATGGCGAGGTGCTGGTCGAGATCAAGGCAACCGGCATCTGCCACACCGACGAGTTCACTTTGTCGGGCGCCGACCCGGAAGGCCTGTTTCCGGCGATCCTCGGCCATGAGGGCGCCGGCATCGTCGTCGACGTCGGCAAGGGCGTCACCTCGGTCAAGAAGGGCGACCACGTCATCCCGCTCTATACGCCGGAATGCCGGCAGTGCCCGTCCTGCCTGTCGCGCAAGACCAATCTGTGCACCGCCATCCGCGCCACCCAGGGACAGGGCTTGATGCCCGACGGCACGTCGCGCTTCTCGATCGGCAAGGACAAGCTGTTCCACTATATGGGCTGCTCGACCTTCTCCAACTTCACCGTGCTGCCCGAGATCGCGGTGGCCAAGGTCAATGCCGACGCCCCCTTCGACAAGATCTGCTACATCGGCTGCGGCGTCACCACCGGCATCGGTGCTGTCATCAACACGGCCAAGGTCGAGCAAGGCGCGACGGCCGTCGTTTTCGGCCTCGGCGGCATCGGCCTCAACGTCATCCAGGGATTGCGGCTTGCCGGCGCCGACATGATCATCGGCGTCGACCTGAACAACGACAGGAAGGCCTGGGGCGAGAAATTCGGCATGACGCATTTCGTCAATCCGAAGGAGATCGACGGCGATATCGTGGCTCATCTCGTCAACATGACCAAGCGCGGCGCCGACCAGATCGGCGGTGCCGACTACACCTTCGACTGCACCGGCAACACGAAAGTCATGCGGCAGGCGCTTGAATCGTCGCACCGCGGCTGGGGCAAGTCGGTCGTCATCGGCGTGGCCGGCGCCGGCCAGGAGATCTCGACGCGGCCGTTCCAGCTGGTCACCGGCCGCACCTGGATGGGCA
>NZ_JAMYQT010000039.1:0-48074 GCF_040320985.1 Mesorhizobium sp. M0571 | reverse complement strand
ACTTGGTGATCGCCGCCGTCAGCGACGTCTTGCCATGGTCAACGTGACCAATCGTGCCAATGTTCACATGAGGCTTAGTGCGCTCGAATTTACCTTTTGCCATAGTCTCTTTCCTTGGACGGCCTGGACCTTCAGTTCAGTCGAATGCGGGGCGATTACCGACTAAGGCCGAAAAACACAAGTGCCTTGTGGCTGAGCGCGGCTTACTCGATTCGAACCCATGATCCGATTTCGGGGATGTGGCGGGGATATGGGAATGGCAGGACGGAAATGTAAGACGGGCACGACCCAAGGCCAGTCGCACCACAAATCTTTAATGACACTCTCTTAATGACACTGGGGCAAAATGGCGCCTGGGCACTTGCGGGTAAATGAGCGTCATGCGGACTGCCACCATCACGACAGGACAAAACCTGCACCGTCTGATCTATCTGGCCATATGCGGCTTGATCTGCACTTACATCTGCGTGCTTGGCATTTCGATATTGATCGGCAACTGGCTGTTCGACGAAAACGGGCAGCCCCTGGCGACCGACTTCATCGCATTCTGGGGGGCTGGCAAGCTTGTCCTGCAAGGCCATGCCGCCGATGCCTATAATTGGGACCTGCACAAAAGCATCTCGACCGCCGAAAGCGGTGCTACCTTCGACGGCTATTTTTCATGGCAGTATCCTCCGACTTTCCTGATCGTGACCGCCGCATTGGCGTTGCTATCCTATCCCGCTGCATTGGTTTCATGGATGTCGATCGGGATAACGCTCTACACCGCCGCCATACGGCTGATCGGGGGCACGCGCGTTGCGATTCTGGCAGCCATGGCCTGGCCCCCCGTGCTTTGGAATACCGCGGTCGGCCAAAACGGCTTCATCACCGCTGCCTTGCTTGGCGCAGCCATCGCCTCGATCGAAAAACGCCCCGCGCTCGCCGGCCTCTGCTTCGGCCTGCTCACCTACAAGCCGCAATTCGGTCTGATGATCCCACTTGCCCTTATCGCTGGAGGCTTTTGGCGAGTCATCGGTTGGGCCGCTGTTTCCACCACCGTCATGATCGTGCTTTCCATCGCCCTCTTCGGCACCGAGATTTGGTCCGATTTCCTCGACACCGCCGCCAAGGTCAACAGCACCATTCTCGTCGATGGCAGGGCTGACTTTTCCAAGCTTCAAAGCCTCTACGGTTTTGTCCGTGCGCTTGGGTGGAGTTGGACGCTCGCATGGACCGCGCAGGGCTTGCTCATCGCAGTTCTGAGCGCCGGCATCATTTGGATATGGCGTCAAAAGGCGGCGTTCGACGTCAAGGCAGCAGCGCTCGCGACGGCGACGATTCTCGCTTCGCCCTACGCCTTCATCTATGATTTCGTGGCGCTCGCCATCCCGCTGGCGTTTCTGGGAAAATCAGGATTTTCGGCGAAAGAAAGCGCTGTCGTGATCGCTGCCGGCATTCTGCTCGTCTCGGGCCCCTCGGAACACCTGGCCACCGCCTTTCTCTCGGCGCTGCTTGTGTTGGGCCTGGTGGTCGGCCGCGCATGGCAGGCTTTTCCTCGCCCGACACCCTTGGCTTCGCAGCTGGAGCGCTCAGCGTGAATTGAAGTCATAAATCCGTTCGCTTGCCGTTGGAAATCCGTTCGCTTGCCGCTGGCCCATTGCCGCTGTGGGGCCGGTCTGATTTCGTGGGCCGATGCATTTCATCCCGACTGCCATCCGAGGCCCGCTGTTCATGGTCGTTTCGACCGGGTCCTACATCGTGAACGACACGATGATGAAACTCGCAACCGCGGGACTGCCGCCCTACGAGGTGCTGTTCCTGCGCGGGGCTGCCGCAACATTGTGGGGCATTCCGCTGCTGTTCATGCTGGGCTATGGCAAGCAGATCCCCCTGATCCTCGACGCGAAGGTGTTGCGCAGGAACCTGCTCGAACTGGGTGCTATCCTTTGCTACGTGGTGGCGCTTGCCAACATGCAGATCGCCGATTCGACCGCGCTCGGGCAGATCACGCCCTTGCTGATGCTGGTCGGCTCCTCGATCCTGTTTGGCGAACGGATCGGCGGGCTGCGTTTGGCGCTGATCGGCCTCGGTTTCATCGGCGCGGTGATGGTAGCACAACCGACGATGCAAGGGATTTCGGTCTACGCCCTGCTGGCGCTAGGCAACGCCGCTCTGTCCGCCGCGCGCGATCTGGCGGGACGCAAGGTCGCCGCCGACGTGCCGGGGATGGTCGTCGCCATTTCCGCGGTGGTTGTGGTGCTGACCGGCGCCGGCGTTGCGCATTTGGTTTCCGAGCATTGGGTGGTGCCTGAAACCCGTCACCTGCTGCTGATGGCGGGGGCCGGACTGTTCCTGATCTTCGGCCACTTTTTCATCTTCATGGCCTATCGCGTCGGGCCGACCAGCGTGGTGGCGCCGTTCTACTATTGCTTCACCGTCTGGGCGGTGATTTCAGGGCTGGTTGTATTCAGGCAGCTCCCGAATGCGCTGGCCATCTGTGGCATCCTGCTGGTGGTGGCCAGCGGGTTGACCATCGTCTCGCTCGACGAGCGCAAGCGCCGGTTGACCGTCGTCGCCTAGAGCGGAAAACGGCGCAGGGACAATCGGAGAAGCGCATGGCAAGCCCGGACAACGAAAACAACCAAAATGCAACCAACCGCACGCTCGCCGGAAAATGCTTGTGCGGCGCCGTTCAGTATGCGGTGGCGGACGCGTTCATCTATGCCGCGAACTGCCACTGCTCGAACTGCCGGCGCACCACCGGTTCGGCGTTCAAGCCGTTCGCCGGCATCGAGCGCGACAGGCTGAGCCTGACCAGGGGCGAGGACAATCTCACGAGCTTCGGCGACGAAACCGGCCATGACGCGCATTGCAGGACCTGCGGCTCGTTGCTCTATTCGGTGGTCCGCGACGGTGCCTTCGTGCATGTCGCCATGGGAACCCTCGTCGATGAGCCGACTATCCGCCCGACGCAGCACATCTTTGTCGGCTCGAAGGCGAAGTGGTTCACCATCACCGACGATCTGCCGCAATATCAAGAACACGTGGTCGCCGGAGATGCCAGCGAATAGCTGACCGTTAGAAACGCTCAACCAAATTATCGTTTCGTTTTCGCGTCCGCCGCCAAAGAACCTATACTGTGCTCCATCACTGAACTGTGTCGCGGGGATTTCTGTGGCATTGCCGCCCGACTGGTTGCCCAATGTTGCGATGAGGCGCGTCATTTGCCATTGGACGGCGGGCTCGCATTCGGCCGGTGATACCGACAAGGATGCGTATCACATTCTCGTCGAGGGGAATGGCCATCTGGTCAGGGGTCGGCCTTCGATCGGGCTCAATTCGGGTCGGGTAAAACCGGGATATGCCGCTCACACGCTCAACTGCAACCGCGGCTCGATCGGGGTTTCGCTCTGCTGCATGGCCGGGGCGGAGGAAAGGCCGTTCGATGCCGGCCGCTATCCGATGACGAGGACGCAGTGGGACGCGATGACTGCGGTCGTCGCCGAACTCTGCAAATATTACCGCATCAAGGTCACGCCCAAAACGGTGCTCTCGCATGCCGAGGTCGAAAGCAAACTGCGCATCGAGCAACGCGGAAAATGGGATTTCACCCGGCTGCCCTTCGATCCGGCGATCAGCGGCGCAAGCGCCTGCGGCGACCGGCTGCGCCAGGACGTGACGGCGGCAATGGGCTCGATGCCAAATCTGCCAGTGAGGATTGGACGCGATGCCATATGGCAGCGTTTGCTTGAGGAATTGTGGCCGATCATGGTGAGGGGGCTGGAAGCCGGCCTCAACACGCTGGTCCGCGAAATCCTCAAGAGGATCAGATAGGCGGTCGGCATTCGGGTGAATGCCGACGCAACTGCCGATCTGTCGGTTTCTAAAGAGTCCGGTTGCCGGTGAACTGGTGATAGGCCCACAGAACGATCACCGATCCCAGCACAGCGACAAGCAGGCTATAGATGTTGAGGCCGGTAACACCTGACGCGCCAAACGCACTGAAGATCAGTCCGCCGACAATGGCGCCGACGATTCCGAGCACGATATCGAGCACCAGGCCCTGACCAGTTTTATTGACGATCTTGCTGCCTATGAAGCCGGCTATGACGCCGAGAATAATCCAGCTTAATATTGACATTTTTCCTCTCCGTTCCCCGCGCCCCGATTACTTCCACATCATTAAGCAAAGCTCAAGCCAACTTGAAATTCATGATTACGGAAAGCTCAAACCGGCTTGAAATTCGCCATGGATGCGTCATTGTCGAGGACGGACGGGCAATTTGACATGGAGATCCACAATGGGACTGTTTGACAATGCCGTTCCCGGCGGCAACGTTACCAAGCCGCTGATGATCGCGCTCGGCGCGCTTCTTGTCGGAAAATTGCTGAGCGGCAGAAGCGCCGACCAGCCTGAGCAGGCACAAATCCCTGCGCCTGTCCCGCCCGATACAACCGCATCCGCCGATGGCGGCCTGCTCGGCGGACTGGGCGGCCTGCTCGACAGATTGAAAGATGCAGGCCACAGCAACGTCGCCAATTCGTGGGTCGGCACCGGGCAGAACCAGCCGATCAACCCCGGCGATCTGGGCAATGCGATCGGGCCGCAGGTCATCCAGGAGATCGCGCAAAGGACCGGCCTCGATCAGCAGGAGCTGCTCAAGCAATTGTCGGCGGCTTTGCCCGGCATCGTCGACAGGCTGACGCCGAACGGGCAAGTGCCGCCGCAGCACCAGGTCGCGTCGCTGTTCAACAGCTAAGGCAGTCGGAGCGCTGCACGTTCTCGGAACGCACGGCGCTCCACTTGATCTCTTGGAATCATTTGATCTCTTGGAAATCTGGAGCGGGTAGCGGGAATCGAACCCGCATATTCAGCTTGGAAGGCTGCTGCTCTACCACTGAGCTATACCCGCGCCTTTCAGTTAAGCATCGGATCCGCTCCGACGCTCGCTCTGCGTTTCAGGGCTTCCGGGCCGGCAGTGGTGGAGAGGGTTGGATTTGAACCAACGTAGGCATAGCCAACGGATTTACAGTCCGTCCCCTTTAACCACTCGGGCACCTCTCCAGTCTGCCGCCGGAGCCATGCAACGAGGCATCGACGCGTTGCGGCTGCCTGAGCAGCCCTTCCGCGAAGCGCCTTATGGCGGCAGCGCCCAAAACTGTCAACCGCAACATCCCGGCAAAAAGCGCTGAATTTCACACCTCGCCTGACAAGCAGCTTGTACGGCTGTATCCATGGCCGGACGACACGGCTATAGAACCGGCCATGAGCAACGACAACAAACCGAAGACCCCGAAAGACACCCACTACGCCAAGCTGCGCCGTGCGCATCGCGACGAGAAGAGCGGCGGCGCGCCGGCGTTCAGGCCACGCCAGCCGCTGCCGCCCGGCGAGACCGCCGCGGATGGGCTGGTGCGGCTCTACGGGCTGCACACGGTGCGGGCGGCGCTCGACAATCCGCGCCGCAAGATCAAAAAAATGCTGGTGACGCGCAACGCTGCCGAGCGCCTGGCAATCGCCGATCTTGCCGCTTTGCCCTTCAAGGCGGAGCTGGTCGAGCCGAAGGACATCGACAAGGTCACCGGCTCGGATGCCGTGCATCAGGGCGTGCTGATCGAGGCCGAGCCGCTGAAACCCAAGCGGCTCGATGCGCTCGGCGACACCAGGCTGGTGCTGGTGCTCGATCAGATCACCGATCCGCACAATGTCGGCGCGATCCTGCGCTCGGCCGTGGCTTTCGGCGCCGGCGCGCTGATCACCACAGCGCGCCACAGCCCGCATGAGTCCGGTGTGCTGGCGAAATCGGCCTCCGGCGCGCTGGAGCATATCGATCAGATCGAGGTGAAGAACCTCGCCGATGCGCTCGGCCAGCTGCACGAGGCCGGCTTTCAGACCATCGGGCTGGATTCGGATGGACCGGCGGAACTCGAAAACAGCTTTGCCGGCGACAAGATCGCTCTGGTACTCGGCGCCGAGGGCAAGGGCCTGCGCCAGAAGACGCGCGAGACGGTGACGACACTCGCCCGGCTCGACATGCCCGGCGCCATCCACTCGCTCAACGTGTCGAACGCCGCGGCGGTGGCGCTTTATGCGGCGAGGAAATTTCTTTCGGCGGATTGATCGAGCGATCGGTATGTTCAAAGCGTTCTCAAACCAGGGAGAATGGCTCGCGCTTCTCGCGAGTACAATCGGCACATTAAGAACACTCACTCCATCGGAGTTCTACGACGAGGCGAACGACCGCTACCACGCCGTTAGAGATGACATATTGCAGCTTGTCTACGGCCTTGAGAATCCAGCCGATTTTGGAAAATTTCTCGACGTCAACGCCGGCCCGGAGAGTTGGTTGCCGGAGAACGCCGAAGCCCTGACCTCCATGGACGTCACAGAGATCCATTATCGGGTCGCCAGCAACTTGGCCGATGAAAGGTGGGTTGACGGAGCTCTTGGCAAAGCGTTCGAGAACGGCACGCTTGTCCCAGCCCTTGAGCAGATAGCTGCCAATATCGGTAAGTTCAAATTGACTGGCAGCAGCCAGCAAACTCTCTAACCAATCTGGAAGTTCGCCATTCTTTCCAAAGCCCTGACGAGCGCCGAGTGATCTTCCTTAGCGCCGCCGTTGGCGGCACAGGAGTTGAACAATTGTTGCGTGTTTGAGGTATTCGGCAACGATACCCCAAGTGCCTTCGCGCCTTCCAGCGCCAAGTTGAGATCCTTCTGGTGGAGTTCGATGCGGAAGCCGGGCGCGAAGCTGCGCTTGATCATGCGCTCGCCATGCACTTCCAGAATGCGCGAGGCGGCCAGCCCGCCCATCAGCGCCTGCCTGACCTTGGCCGGATCGGCGCCGGCTTTCGAAGCGAAAACAAGCGCTTCGGCGACGGCCTCGATGGTCAGCGCGACGACAATCTGGTTGGCGACCTTGGTGGTTTGGCCGACGCCGTTCGGTCCGACCAGCGTGATGTTCTTGCCCAGCTTCCCGAAGATAGGCCTGGCGCGTTCGAAGGGCCTTTCCTCGCCGCCGACCATGATGGTCAGCGATGCCGCCTTGGCGCCGACCTCGCCGCCCGACACCGGCGCGTCGAGATAGTCGCAGCCGAGATCGTTGATCTTTTTGGCGAAAAGCTTGGTCTCGATCGGCGAGATCGAGCTCATGTCGATGACCAGTCTGCCTTTTGTCAGCCCTGACGCGACGCCATTCTCGCCGAACAGCACATCGGCGACCTGCGGCGTGTCGGGCACCATGGTGATGACGATGTCGGCGGCACGGGCGACGGCGCTGTGGCCGGTGACGGTCTTCAGGCCTTTGGCGACGAGATCGGCCGGCGGCTTCGAGCGATGGTCGCTGGCGACGACTTGATAGCCGGCATCGAGCAGATGCCCCGCCATCGGCGCGCCCATGATGCCCAACCCGATGAAGCCGATGGTTTCCATTGTTGTTCTCCCGAATGATTGTCTGAGGTGCCCCCTCATCCGGCCGCTGCGCGGCCACCTTCTCCCCAAGGGGAGAAGAGGTCGCGAACGCCGGTGCCAGCCTCTTCTCCCCAGCGGGGAGAAGGTGGCCGCGCAGCGGCCGGATGAGGGGGCCTGTCTTGCCCGCTACGCCGCCGCACTTCCCTGCCCGGCCAACTCCCGCAACCAACCCAGCCCGGCCTCCGTGCCGGCCTTCGGCTTATATTCCGCCCCGACCCAGCCGGAATAGCCGATCCTGTCGATGTGGTCGTACAGGAAGGGAAAATTGATCTCGCCCGTCCCCGGCTCATGACGGCCGGGATTGTCCGCAAGCTGGATATGGGCGATGCGGTTGAGGTTTGCCTCTATGGTACGGGCGAGATCCCCCTCCATGATCTGCATGTGATAGATGTCGTATTGCAGGAACAGGTTCTTCGAGCCGACGCGGTCGATCAGCGCCAGGGCCTGGTCCGAATAATTCAGGAAGAAGCCCGGAATATCATGGGTGTTGATCGGTTCGATCAGCAACCTGATGCCGGCCTGCTCCAGCTTTTCCGCCGCGAAAGCCAGGTTCTCGGCGAAGACGTCTTCCAGCAAGCTCCGTTCGATGCCTCGCGGCGCAATGCCGGCCAGGCAGTTGACCTGGTCGCAGCCCAGCGCATGGGCATAGGTGATCGCTTTGGCAACACCTTGCCGGAACTCCGGGATTCGGTCCGGCAGGATCGCGATGCCGCGCTCGCCCTTGGCCCAGTCGCCGGCAGGCAGGTTGAACAGCACCTGCGTCAGGCCGTTCTTCTTGAGTCTCGCCGCGACTACATCCGGCGCATGGTCATAGGGACCGATATATTCGACGCCCTTGAAGCCGGCGCGAGCGGCGGCATCGAAACGGTCGAGGAAATCGTGCTCGGGAAAGAGCATCGAAAGGTTGGCTGAAAACCGTGGCATGGCAGCTGTTCCTTATAAAATGATTTTAGTCGAGCATGACGATCGCGGTGGGGGCGTCTTCGTGATGTTCGGCAAGCTCTTCGAATTCGGTTATCTTGTCGATTTCCGTGCCCATCGAAATGTTGGTGACGCGCTCGAGAATGAATTCGAGCACCACCGGAACCTGGTGCTCTTTCATCAGGCGCTGCGCCTCCTTGAAGGCACCGGCGAATTCCTCCGGCCGGCGCACCCTGACCGCCTTGCAGCCCATCGCCTCGGCGACAGCGATGTGGTCGACACCGTAGCCAGCCTCGGGATCGCCCTGTCGATTGACGTTCTCGAAGGCGAGGCTGACCTCGAAGTCCATCGAAAAGCCGCGCTGCGCCTGGCGGATAAGGCCGAGATAGGCATTGTTCACCACGACATGGATGTAGGGCAATCTGTGCTGCGCGCCGGCCGCCAGTTCCTCGATCATGAACTGGAAATCATAGTCGCCGGAAAGTGCTACAATGTTGCGGTGTGGATCGGCGGCGCGAACGCCAAGTGCTGCCGGCAGCGTCCAGCCGAGCGGGCCGGCCTGGCCGCAATTGATCCAGTTGCGCGGCTTATAGACATGCAGGAATTGCGCACCGGCGATCTGCGACAGGCCGATCGTGGCGACATAGGTGGTGTCGCGGCCGAACGCCTTGTTCATCTCCTCATAGACGCGCTGCGGCTTCAGCGGCACCTGGTCGAAATGCGTCTTGCGCTTCATCGTCTTCTTGCGCTGGCGGCATTCGCCGGCCCAGCCGGACCAGTCGCGCAATTTCCCGGCCGTCTTCCATTCCGTGGCGACGTCGAGCAGCATTTTCAGCGCCGCACCGGCATCCGAGACGACACCGAGATCCGGCGCGAAGACACGGCCGATTTGAGTGGGTTCGATGTCGACGTGGATAAATTTCTTGCCCTTGGTGTAGACGTCGACCGAACCGGTGTGGCGGTTGGCCCAGCGGTTGCCGATGCCGAAAACGAAATCGGCTTCGAGCATCGTCGCATTGCCGTAGCGATGCGAGGTCTGCAGCCCGCACATGCCGGCCATCAGCCGGTGGTCGTCGGGGATCGCGCCCCAGCCCATCAGCGTCGGAATGACCGGCACACCGGTGACTTCGGCGAACTCTATCAGCAGGTCCGACGCGTCGGCATTGATGATGCCGCCGCCGGCGACGATGACAGGCTTTTCCGCCACGTCGAGCATCTTCAGCGCCTTCTCCGCCTGGCTGCGCGACATTGCCGGCTTGAACGGCACCAGCGGCTCATAGGCATCGATGTCGAACTCGATCTCGGCCAATTGCACGTCGACCGGCAGATCGATCAGCACCGGTCCCGGCCGCGACGAGCGCATCAGGTGGAAAGCTTTCTGCAGCGCCATCGGCACCAGATAGGGTTCCATGACGGTGACCGCCCATTTGGCGACGGGTGCCGCGATCGCCGCGATGTCGACGGCCTGGAAATCCTCCTTGTTGAGACGCGCCCGCGGTGCCTGGCCGGTGATGCAGAGGATCGGGATGGAATCGGCCGCGGCCGAATAGAGCCCGGTGATCATATCGGTGCCGGCCGGGCCCGACGTGCCGATGCAAAGGCCGATATTGCCCGATCTGGCGCGGGTAAAACCTTCGGCCATATGCGAGGCCGCCTCGACGTGACGAGCAAGAATGTGGCGGATCGTGCCCCTCGCCTTCAGCGCCGAATAGAACGGATTGATGGCAGCACCCGGCACGCCGAAGGCGCAGGAGATGCCTTCTTTTTCGAGAACGAGAACTGCTGCGTCGACCGCGCGCATCCTGGTCATGTCAGCCTCCACGAGATTGTTGATGACCGCAGAATGCCAGTGCGCCGACTATTTTTCAATTTTTTCAAAATATTTTTTCGTTTTTAAGAAACCCTTGCTGTTGGCTGATTTCATTGTGCTTTCTGTTTTCCATAGACTGGGCTGCGCAACCCGGTGAAAAACTTTTTCATTGCCTATTTGGCGAAATCGGCAAGAATGGCGCGATGGAAACGACTGAAAAACGCCAGCGCGGGCGGCCGCGCTCCTTCAATGGGCCGTCCGAGGCCGCTTCGGTGCAGTCGCTCGATCGGGCACTGCGCATCCTGGCCATCGTCGCCGACGGCAGCGGCCTGTCGCTGAGCGAGATCGCCGCCAGTTCCGGTGTACCGGCGTCCACCGCCTATCGCATGCTGACGACGCTGGAAAACCACGGCATGGTCGAGTTCGACGGTACCGACCAGCTGTGGTCGATCGGCGTCGAGACCTATCGCATGGGCGCGGCGTTCCTGCGCCGCCGCAAGCTGGTCGACCGCGCCCGCATCGTCATGCAGGAGCTGATGGAGAAGACCGGCGAGACCGCCAATCTCGGCGTCGCGGAGGACGATTGCGTCGTCTTCGTCAGCCAGGTCGAGACGCATCAGGCGATCCGCGCCTTCTTCCGGCCGGGCACGCGCAGCTCCTTCCACGCGTCGGGCATCGGCAAGGCGGTGCTGGCGCATCTCGAGCCGGAGCGCGTCGCCACCATCCTGCGCCGGGCCGGGCTGGAGCGCTTCACCGAAAACACGCTGTCTGATATCTCGGCGCTCGCCCGCGATCTGGTGACGATCAAGCTGCGCGGCTGGTCGGTAGACGACGAGGAGCGGCATCCGGGCATGCGCTGCGTCGCCGCGGCCATCTTCAACGAGTTCGGCGAGCCGATCGGCGGCGTTTCGGTATCCGGTCCGACGGTGCGGGTAACCCCGGAACGGTTGGCCGAGATCGGCCCGTTGGTGCGCGACGCGGCGGCGGAAGTGACGAGGATGATCGGCGGGCTGAAGGCGGGCTGATCACGCGGCTCCGGGCAGCGCGCTTTTTGTCGATATTTCGAAGAAATCGAGCAGGATCGCCAGCCCCACGCCACATCCCGTGAAAATGAGGCCGGTCATAAAGAAGCGGCTGGCACGCTCGTAGACGCGCCGCTGCAGGGACTTTGTGTCGAGCAGCATCGCCAGCGCCCGCATCTGCAGCCCGATGCCGATCAGGATCGGTAGCACGGCGAGCAGATGGTAGGTTTGCCATGGTATCGGGTTGGCGGCCCAATGCGTGATGAAGCCCAGCGAGAACGCCAGCAGGATGCCGACGGTGGTTATTGTGCCGTTACGGAAAACCGTCTCGATCGGCTCTTCGTTCGGATCATGCTCGCCCAAGCGCCCTCTCCCTGTTTCGGCATCGGGTGCAGATTAGGCTGTTGGGAAATCCCTGTACATCGGCAAGAGCGTTGGCGAAGGCCGAAGCGGCATCCGATCTCCCCGTGAGTGGGCGATGTCCGGCAGGACAGAGGGTGACGGAGCGCGGCCTCATTCCAGCTTGGGTTCCTCGCCCCATGAAAGTGGGGAGAGGTGGCTCGGCGAAGCCGAGACGGAGAGGGGAACCGCGCTCTACGAAGCCCCTCTCCGGACGCTTCGCGGCCACCTCTCCCCCGCTTCGCGGTGAGCGAGGAACCCAAGTCCTAAGAGGTCGGAGGGACAGCCCCTCTGCCCTGCCACTCAGACAAAAGAAAAAGGGGCAGTGGGTGCCCCTTCTTTCGGTTGCCTGAAACGGTTCACCTCTTCTCAAGCTGGCAATAATGGCTCTCAAAGCCGGCAGCGATGGCGATAACCGTCATAGCCGACATAGGTGTCGGAGTAGGGTTCGTAGCTCTGGTAGCGATTGAAACAGCGCCGGACGTGCCATGAGCCGCCGTCTTCCTCGATGTAGACAGTGCGCGGCTGGGCGAGCGCGCTGCCGAGCAGGAAGCCGCCGATACCTGCGGCAATGCCGATGCCGAGATGCTTGTTGTAGTGCTTGTGATGGGCAGCCGAAGGCTGAACGGTGCCGGCCAGCATGGCGGCGGCGACAGTGGTGGCGACGAGGCCCGAAACGATGGTGCGCTTGAACATGATGATCTCCTTGCTGCGTTGTGAGAGGCGATCCATCCGCCTCTTGACCATCAGTCGTTGCGACAAGGAAAAAGGTTCGAAGGCCTTTTGGATTTTTCCCGTACGAGGAAATCGCTTGGTCGAAGCAAGGTGGCGGTCAGCCGTGCGACCACGGATGATCGAGCCGGTCGGCAGCTCGCCAGAACAATCGGCAGGCCTCAGCCCATGCCGGTGATGTGGCGCAGCCAGAAGGCGAGCGCGATGAAGCCGATGATGGTGGTGACGCCGGTCCAGTCGATATTGGCGCGCTTCAGATCCTTGACGAGCTTCACCAAGAGAACCCAGGTCACGACGACGAGCGGGAGAGTGATGACAAACCTGATCATGCGACAGCCTCGCTGATGCGATTGCACCTTCGATCAATATAGGAAGCGAATTGGCCGTTTTCAGGACGCCTTGGCGGTAGAACCGGCGCGTTCGCCGGAACCGAAAAACGGAGTTTTGTCTTTACTGGCGCAGCAGATATGCTACCGGAGCGCCGTGCCCTTGTAGCTCAGCTGGTAGAGCAGCGGTTTTGTAAACCGAAGGTCGGCGGTTCGATTCCGTCCGGGGGCACCAGCGCTCAAAACACTTACCGGCGACTGACCAATGGGGTACCGTCCAGGTATGGACGCTTGGCCACGGCCTCAAAGCAATTCTGTAGTCCGCCTCGTTATCCAGGAGCCCACGGCCAAGGAAGATGTCGCCCCAAAGGAAGTGCCATGTCGATCCACGATGAATTGCAAAACTTTTGGGAAACCTACGCCGCCGCCTATCGCGTTGGCGACGCCACCGCTTGCGCGGCTATGTTTGCGCTTGATGGGGAATTGTACTCGCCCTATGCGCCTCCCGCCTGCGGCCGTGCCGCGATAGAGGCGCTTCATCGCATTTGGACTGGAGGTGCGGGCACCGACAAACGACTCACGGTCCTAAAGGCGGGCAGTTCAGGTGATCTAGCCTGGTGTCTGGCCGCTTATTCCGAAGGCCAAGCCACGGGAGACGGCACATCACTCGACGTTTTTGAGCGCCGGGCAGACGGAAAATGGTTGATCCGCATGTGCAGCCTGAACAGCAACGACCCTCATACAGAGGACTGAGACCGGTCCATTCGTCGAAGGTCGATATCTGGTCATCCCCGATTTCCACAGGGTCGGGCCATAAGGATCGTTGGCACATCAATTCAAACGCATATAACTGCATCGGAAACCATGGGAGTTTCCGTTGGAGCAGAAACGCACGACCGCCCCCTTCATCAACGGCATGTTTGGTGGCCTTATCGTCTTTGCCTTCGCGTTCGGTTTCCGTTTCCTGACAAGTCCCGATCCCGATCCAACATCAAGAGCAACGACAAGCCTTTCAGTACTGGCCTTTGCCATTTGTTTCGGCGCGGCCTTTCTCCGCGAGCACCGACGCCAGATTGCTGCCGCCAGAGAATTTCTAAGCCGCCCAAGATCGTATTAGGGGCGTATGTGTCGGGACCGTCCTCGTCGGGATGACCAGAAACTTTCCGTGAAATTGCTGGCATAGTCTGGCACCAGATAGCGCTTCGGCATCTCATACCAGGAGACGCCGAGCCCGGGCGTGTCTCGCCGTTACAGAGCCGTTATTTCGGCCCCCTCTTCCGGCCCCGGCGATCTAATACCATTCGATTAAATTGTCCCTTCTTATATTAGCACTCGCTCAATTAAGCGCGCCGACAATGCCCGTGCGGCGGGCCAAAACCAGAGGGTGATGTCATGCGAAGTGATTTCGCCGCAGCGCGCGAGCTTTTGGAGTGCGCACAAAACCGCCTCTGCGGTGCGGACGAAACCAGCCGACGCGTCAACGAGGCACTCGACGCGCTGATTGAAGAAATAGCCATCGCGGAATTCCAGAAGGCGCCACTGACCATCGTGCCGTTCCCGCGTGCACGGTCACCTAAAGCGCCTCGCGCCTGAACGGCCTTCTGCGACGCGCTTTAGCGCTTGTTTCCATGCCTGTGCGGTGGGAAGCCCGCCGCGAGAACTGCTTCATGAGCCGCCAACGATTACTCGGGCAGCCAGGTTTCAAGCCGACGATCTACAACGCACTCGCGACTTGGCCAGATGCGCCCGCCTTGGTGAACGTGTTCCTCACCCTCACTGACTTGTAGACGTAGGCGACCCAAATGCCTGTCAGCACGAAAGTGACTATGGGCAATACCAGCGCATCTCCCGCAAGCACCAGGCTCACAGGGGCGCCCATAACCGCCGAGATCCACATCGTGTCCAGAATAAACACGATTGGTATTGCAAGCCACTGGTACAGGAACAGCTGTTTGAAGCGATAACTCCGCCGCAGCATGGCAACGAACACAACTAGCTGGAGCACCAGAAACGCCAGCAACAGGGCAATCTCGCCGTAAGCCGCCAATGCGCCGTTTGGCAGCGTCATGAGTTGTCGGTAGCCGTCACTCGACGAACCCAATACGGCGAGCGTACGCAGCGAGGACAAGGCCTGAACGATCGCAAGCAGCATTAGCCAGCCTCCAATCCCCACAAGCCCCGTTGGATTCTGTGAGGGCTTTGTCGCAGACCGGACAGCGACAAAGACAGGCACTCCAATCAGCAAAATCAATATTACCCAGTGCCAGACCGAGAAACCCATTTACCCCTCCCTCCCCAATGCAGGTTATGGTTGTACCATCTTTTTAGGTTTACTCAAGGTGGTATGTTGTCCCGGCGAACGTTTGCGGTCAAGCCGCAATTGCCGCTACTAATATCCGGTTCTGCCTCCTAATCGCGGCGCGCAGCTCGGCAATCCTCGCCTCCTCGCGCTTCACGAACTCGATGAACATCATGTTCATGTTGTTGAAGATGAGTTCGCCGAGCGCCGGCCCGTCGATGTCGCGGCGCGCCAGACCGAGCGCCTGCAGCCTCGCGATCAGGGCGCGGATCTGCTCGATCAGCGCGCGGTCGAGCGCGCTATAGGCCTGGCCGAACGGGCTGTCGGGCAATTGCGTCGAGATCGCCATCGCCTGTCGCCACATCTCCTTGCTGAGGTAGTGCAGCGAATGCTCGATATAGATGCCGAGCAGCTTATCCAGCGCGTCGCCGACATTGGCCGGCGGGTTGGCGACGACCCCGCGCCCGGCATTGAGCACCTCGTTGACTTCCATCGAAACGATGGCGCCGAGGATGTCGCCCTTGTTCTGGTAATAATTGTAGATCGTGCCGACCGACACCTCGGCCTGCGCGGCAATCGTCTCGATCTTGGCGCCCTCATAGCCGGCATCGCGGAAAAGCTCCGCCGCCGCCTCGATGATGCGGCGGTGCCGATCCGCCTTCTGCCTTGCCCGCAATCCGCTCATATCGGCTGTTTGCCACAAAATCGGAATTGACTCAATTTTAGAATTGGTTCAATTTTTTCCCACAAGCCAAAAAGGCAAGGGAGAACACTCGATGTCCATCAATCTGAAGACTCCGTATCCAACTATCGCGAACCCGCTTTCCGCTCTGAAGAGCCGTCTCCATGCCGCCTGTGCTGCGACAGCACTGCTGCTGGCGACGGGCAGCCTCGCTCAGGCTGCCGATCTCAACGCGCTGATCTGGTGCGATCACGCCGATCCGGCTCTGTTGCAGCCTTTCGAAGAGGCGAATGGCGTCAAGGTCAATGTCAAGGAGTTCGAAGGGACCGGCGCTGGCCTGGCTATCGTCGAGCAGTCGCAGCCCGGCGACTGGGACGTGATGGTGATCGACAGCATCGACATACCGCGCGGCGTCGAAAAAGGCCTGTTCGAACCGCTGCCGGAAGACAAGCTGCCGCTGTCCGACCTCTTCCCGCAAGTGAAGATGGACAGTTCCACCGTCGTCGACGGCAAGCGCTACGGCATCACCGAAAAGTTCGGCTACAACACGATCGGCTACAACAAGACCAAGGTCGATCCGGCCGACATGCAGTCGATGGCCGCGCTGACCGGCGATAAATACAAGGGCAAGATCGCCATCTACGACTATTACCTGCCGGTCATCGGCATGGCCGCACTGGCGATCGGCAAGAAGACGGCCGAGCTGACCGAGGCCGATCTTCCCGCCATCAAGGACGTGCTGTTAAAGATGAAGGCCAATGCCAAGCTGGTCGGCGAAGTGACCGCCAGCCAGACGGCGCTGGCGACCGGCGAGGTCGACATTCTGGTCGGCGGCGGCGAATGGGTGACGGCGGGGCTGGCCAAGGAAAATCCTGCGCTGGACTTCTCGATCCCCAGGGAGGGCGCTGTGCTCTGGTCGCAGTCGCTGGCAATGTTCAAGGATTCCAAGAACAAGGAGCTGGCGCTTAAATTCATCCAGTACATTATGAGCCCCGAAGGCCAGGCGCGGCTCGCCACCTCGTCCTGCTATTGGGGCATGCCGGCCAACACCAAGGCGGCGCTGAACGACGAGCAGAAGAAGATCCTGCGCTTCGACGAGCAGCCGGAATTCCTCGCCCGCGCGCAGTCCTATCCGGCGCCGAACGCCGATCTCGACAAGAAGATGCAGGACGTCTGGACCGAAATGCTGCAGGCGCAATGACCGGCTGCCGGCCGTGAGCGCTGCCGCAAAGAGCTCCCTGCCCTGGGCGCTGGTCACGCCGGCGCTCGGCTGGACGTTGCTGTTCTTCGTGCTGCCCTTCGTCGCCATGGCGGTATCCAGCCTGACGGCGCATGAAGGCGGCGGCTTCACACTGTCCAACTACAGCCAGTTCTTTGCCAATCCGTCCTATTGGCAGGCGATGGTGAACTCGCTGCAGGTCACGGCCATCGTCACAATGATCTCGGTGCTGCTCGCCTATCCCTTCGCCTGGATCCTCGCCGAACAGGTGCCGGAACGCTGGCAGCGGCTGGCGCTGATGCTGGCGGTGCTGCCGTTCTGGACCTCCTACGTCGTGCGCTCCTATTCGTGGCTGCTGGTGCTGGCGCAGAACGGCGTCGTCAACCGCGCGCTGACCGGCTCCGGCCTGTTCGGTGAGCCGCTGCAACTCGCCAATACGCGATTAGCCACCGTCACCGGCTTCGTGCATTTCTTCGTTATGCTGTTGACGCTGACGATCTTCGCCAATCTGAAACAGCTGAGTCCCAGCTACCGCAAGGCCGCAGCCGACCTCGGCGCCGGGCCGGTTCGGACTTTCCTGCATGTCGTTCTGCCGCTGACGCTCCCTGGCATCATGGTCGGCGCCTTCCTCACCTTCGTGCTCTGCATCGGCGACTACATCACGCCGCAGATCCTCGGCGGCAACAACGAGCTCTTGATGCCGCAACTGGTGATGATGCAGATCGGCCGGCGCGGCGACTTTCCGCTCGCCTCGGCGCTGTCGATCATCCTGATGGCGGTCGTCACCATCGCCTATCTCGCCTGCGCCCGCTGGCTGAAGATCGAGCGAGCCTGACCATGCGCGCGCTCATCCGCGTCGTCTCCGCCCTCTACGCCATAGCCATCTATGGCTTCATCTTCCTGCCGGTGGTGGTGCTGGTGCTGTTTTCGCTGCAGGCGACCTCGTTTCCGATCCCGCCCTTCACCGGACCGTCGCTGCGCTGGTACGATGCCGTGCTCGCCGACACGCGGCTCACCTCAGCGCTGGTCAACTCGCTGCTGGTTGCGGTCCTCTCCTCGGCTGTCGCCGTCACGCTCGGCTTCCTCTCCGCCTGGGGTTTTGCACGCTTCATCCTGCCGGGCTCGGGCCTGATGCGCGGGCTGATCACGCTGCCGCTGACGGTCAGCTATCTCATCATCGGCATGGGGCTGCTGGTGCTGTTCAACTGGGCCGGCATACCGAAGTCTCTACTTGCCGCCGGCATCGGCCATGTCGTGATCAACCTGCCGCTCTGCTTTGCCATCATCTACAGCCAGATGGGCGACCACCAGATCAACATCGAGCGCGCCGCGCGCGACCTCGGCGCACCCGAATGGAAGGTGCTGCTGCTGATCACAGTACCGGTGATGGCGCCCGCCATCTTCGCCGGTTTCTTCCTGTCGATGACCTTCTCCTGGGACGAGTTCGTGATCTCGTTCCTTTTGACGCGCTTCGACACGACGCTGCCGGTCGAGATTTGGAATCTTCTCCGCTCCGGCCTCAATCCCAAGACCAACGCCGTCGGCTCGCTGGTCTTCGCCGTTTCCATCGTGCTGGTGGTATTGTTCGAGCTGATGCTGTTGCGGAGGAAGCCGGCATGACCGCGCCACTGGTCGATATAAGCTCTGTCTCGCATCGCTTCGGCCAGCACACCGTGCTGAAGAACGTCTCGCTAACGATCGAGCCGGGCAGTTACACCATCCTGCTCGGGCCTTCCGGCTCCGGCAAGACGACGCTGCTTTCCATTCTCGGCGGCTTCGTCACGCCGAGCGAAGGCAAGGTGCTGATCCGCGGTGAGGACTGCACCGCCGTACCGCCGGCGAAGCGCCCGACGACGACGGTGTTCCAGGATTATGCGCTGTTCCCGCATATGAGCGTCGGCGGCAATGTCGGCTTCGGTCTGCGCATGCAGGGTGTCGATGGCGCAAGCCGGGCAGCAAGGGCGCGCGAGGCGCTGGCGCTGGTCGGGCTCGCCACCGCCTTCGACAAGAAGCCGCACCAGCTTTCCGGTGGTCAGCGGCAGCGCGTCGCATTGGCCCGCGCGCTGGTGGTCGAGCCCGCGGTGCTGTTGCTCGACGAACCGCTCGGCGCGCTCGACCTCAAATTACGCCGACAGATGCAGGACGAATTGAAGGCGATCCAGAAACGCGTCGGCACCGCCTTCATCCATGTCACCCACGACCAGGAAGAAGCGATGGCGCTGGCCGACCATTGCGTGGTGATGAATGACGGGCGGATCGAGGATGAAGGACCACCCGAACGCGTCTATGCGCGGCCGGCAACGCGTTTTTCCGCGACCTTCATGGGCGAAAGCACGCTGATATCGGGAACGGTGACCGAGACGAAGAACGGTAGGAACACCGTCGCAACGAAGCTTGGACCACTATCGCTCCCCGGCACAATCCCGGCGGGCTCGAAGATTGCTTTGGCCGTCCGGCCTGAGCATCTTGTCCTCGGCGCGACCGGCGGCGCCGTGGCGCTCGGCACGGCCAAGGTGAGCGACGTGGTCTTCCAGGGTAGCTTCAAGCGCGTGCTGGGGGCGTCCACGACCGACCCGGCGCTGAGCCTCATTGCCAAGGTCGCCTCCGCATCGGCCGTCCAGCCGGGCGACGTGGTCGCCGTATCGTGCGATGCTGGCGACATCATCCTCCTCACAGACTGAACATGAGCACGCTTCCAATCATCGACGCTCCCAACTGGTACGAAACCATCCGCATGGGCGATGGTGTGACGCTGATCCACGAGCCATGGATCAAGCCGTTCTTCCGCTGCAACATCTGGCATGTGCACGGTCGCGATCGCGATCTGCTGTTCGACACCGGCCTCGGTCATTTCAGCTTGCGGCGCCACGTGCCGCTGGTAACAGAGCGCAAGCCCGTTTGCGTGGCGAGCCACACGCATTTCGACCATATCGGCTGCCATCACGAATTTCCGAACCGCTGCGTGCACCCGGCCGAAGCCGAAATCCTGGCCGACCCGCGCAATGAATGGACGGTCGCCGATCGTTACGCGACCGACGCGATGTTCGACGGCATGCCTGAGGGCTGGGATGCGGCGCGTTACCAGATCCTGCCGGCGCCGGCCGGCCGGCTGCTCGAGCAAGGCGACATCGTCGATCTCGGCGACCGTGCCTTCGAGGTGATCCACACGCCGGGCCATTCACCTGGCGGCATCGCGCTCTACGAGAAGAAAACCGGCATTCTGCTTTCCGGCGACATCATCTATGACGGCCCGCTGATCGACGATGTCTATCATTCGCTTGTCGACGATTATGTCGCAACACTGCTGCGCATGCGCGACCTCGATGTCTCGGTCGTGCATGGCGGCCATTTCCCGAGCTTCGGCAAGGTGCGCTACCGCCAACTCATCGATGAGTATCTCGCGCAAAAGCGACAGGCCGGCTGCCACCTGCTTGGCCGATAACCTATCAGGGCGCAGCCCGTCGTCGGCCTCCGCACTGTTTCATGATTGTAGAGGCACGTTTCGCCGCAGGCGATCAAAGCGCCCTTTGCGGACAGGGTGTTCCCGCCGCGTCGCCGCAGCGTGAAGCCGTGGGCTGCGGTCTAAAACTCTTTTCCTCCGACTGGCGCACCAGTTCGGCGAAAGCCAGGGCAAAACTTGCCAGCATCAGGAAGACGATAATCAGGCGTGCCAGCGGCAATAGATCGGCCTCGACTGGTTAGCCCCCACGCCGCCCATCCACTGCCGGCTAACATGATCGATCCGGCTTTACGAGAGCTTAAGCGCGGTCTTAACCATCACATTCCTTCGTCCCGCGACACGATCCGCGAGTGCGCCTTGTTTGGCCGCCATCGCAAGGCACCTCCCTCCCTTTGCAGAAATGCCCGCCCATGCTAACCCGGCGCTGGCGCGGCCCAGCAACCGGTCGCCGCCAACCGGTCTCCAATCGGTCGTCGCCAATCGGTTGTCGTTGAGAGCCATGAGCAAAACCGCCAGCCGTTTCGCCTTCGTCTCATCCGGCACCGCCGACGCCAACGCGGCGCTGGAAAGCCTTTCGGCACGCTACGGCCAAGCATCCGTCGAAGATGCCGGGATCGTCGTGGCGCTCGGTGGCGACGGCTTTCTGCTGCAGACCCTGCGCGAGACGATGAGCACGGGAAAGAAGGTCTACGGCATGAACCGTGGCACCATCGGTTTCCTGATGAACGAATACCGCGCCAGCGGTTTGACGGGGCGCATCGCGGCTGCCGTCGCCGAAACGATCCGCCCGCTGGAGATGCAGGCGGTGACGGCGGAGGGCGAGACGATTTCGGCGCTGGCGATCAACGAGGTCGCACTTTGGCGCCAATCCTATCAGACCGCCAAGATCCGCATCACCGTGGATGGGCAAGAGCGGCTGGAGGAATTGCATTGCGACGGGGTGATGATCGCGACGCCGGCCGGCTCGACCGCGTATAATCTGTCCGCGCACGGGCCGATCCTGCCGCTCGACGCTCCGCTGTTGGCGCTGACCCCGGTCAGCCCGTTTCGTCCGCGCCGCAGGCGCGGCGCGCTGCTCTCCAACAAGGCGATCGTGCGTTTCGACATTCTGGAGCCGGAAAAGCGGCCGGTGAATGCCGCCGCCGACCACACCGAGGTCAAGGCGGTGACGACGGTCACGGTGAGGGAATCGCCGACGGCGACGGCGACGCTGCTGTTTGATCCCAACCATTCGTGGAACGAGCGCATTCTCGCCGAACAGTTCAGGTATTGAACAGACCGTGCAAATAAAAACCCGGCACGAGGCCGGGTTCCTATTTGACAACACAAGACTGTTGCGGCGGCCGATCGTTGCGATCAGAACTTGTAATTCAAGCCGATGACTCCGGTGTGTATGCGGACCTTTGCTTCGACATTCAGGCCGGTGTCGACAGTATAATCGCCCTTGCCCAGATCGGAAATATTTGTATTCGCCCTTGAGCGACCAGTGATCGGTAAAGGCATATTCCAGGCCCGCCCAGGGTCCAGCCTGCTCTGGTTTTCGAGGTGCCGTTGGTCCCGATCGGACCGCTTGTGCTAATCTCAACAGTGCCGAAGCCGAGACCGCCGGTACCGTAGATCAGCAGCCTATCCATCGCATAGCCAATTCGGCCACGCAGCGATCCGAGCATCTTTACATCGGAATCGCAAGAGAAAGCGGCGTTCGGACAGGCCGTGCCCCCATCGATGTGGGCGGCGGAGATGTCCGCCTCGACGCCATAGACTATATTTCCGCTCTGGAAATTGTAACCGGCCTGGACGCCGCCCAGGGCGCCGCTGCCATCATGATCAGCCGTCCCGCCAACAGTATATTCCCAGTCTACTTTGCTGCTGCCACCGCCGACATGTGCGCCTAGATAGAGGCCCGTCCAGTTATACGTTGATGCGACCGGCAATTCCACGACATCGGCCGCGATCGCCGGAGTCAAGGCCGCTGCCAGAAACGCAGCGGAGACTTTGGGGTGTGGTCAGAATGAATGCACCCTGGCGTTGCTGATCTGCAACACCTGCGCTGGTGCGAGAATGTCGCCTTCCTGAAGAGCGGGCCATCGACGAGCGGTAACCATCGCGATTAAGGTTAGGACTTCACAATCGCGCCAATGCCGCCCGTTTGTGTTGACAAATCGTGGGCTTGCGCCTACCTGCAATACTAATCTTGCAGGCGCGCGGCGCTTGCCGCGACTGCTTATGTTGCGCCCCCGAACCAGCCAAAGAACAGCCAAACTTGTCCTCAGACACCCAGATCGCTCAAGAAGCGTTGACCTTCGCAGACCTCGGCCTGTCGCCGAAGGTCCTTTCCGCAGTTACCGATGCCGGCTACACCGAGCCGACGCCGATCCAGGCGGGCGCCATTCCGCATGCCTTGCTCGGCAAGGATATTTTGGGCATCGCCCAGACCGGCACCGGCAAGACGGCGTCCTTCGTCCTGCCGATGCTCACCCGGCTGGAAAAGGGCCGTGCCCGCGCCCGCATGCCGCGCACGCTGATCCTCGAGCCGACGCGCGAGCTTGCCGCGCAGGTCGAAGAGAATTTCGTCAGATACGGCAAGAACCACAAGCTCAACATCGCGCTGCTGATCGGCGGCGTGTCCTTCGACGAGCAGGACAAGAAGCTCGAGCGCGGCGCCGACGTGCTGATCGCGACGCCAGGCCGCCTGCTCGACCATCGCGAGCGCGGCAAGCTCCTGCTCAATGGCGTCGAGATCCTCGTCATCGACGAGGCCGACCGCATGCTCGACATGGGCTTCATCCCCGATATCGAGCGTATCTGCGAGATGATCCCGTTCACCAGGCAGACGCTGTTCTTCTCGGCGACAATGCCGCCCGAAATCACCAAGCTCACCGAGAAATTCCTGCACGCGCCGGTGCGCGTCGAGGTGTCGAAGGCTGCGTCGGCCGCCACCAACATTATTCAGCGGCTGGTGAAATCCGGGCCAAAACCCTGGGACAAGCGCGAGACGCTGCGCAATTTGATGAAGGCCGAGGATGCCGAGCTGAAGAACGCCATCATCTTCTGCAACCGCAAGGTAGAGGTGGCGGAGCTTTTCCGCTCGTTGCTGAAATATGATTTCGACGCTGGCGCCCTGCATGGCGACATGGACCAGCGCGCGCGCATGCAGATGCTGGCCAATTTCCGTGACGGCAAGCTGCGCTACCTCGTCGCTTCGGACGTCGCGGCGCGCGGCCTCGATATTCCCGACGTCAGCCATGTCTTCAATTACGACGTGCCAATCCACGCCGAGGACTACGTCCACCGCATCGGCCGCACCGGCCGCGCCGGACGCTCGGGCAAATCCTTCACCATCGCGACCAAGTCGGACACCAAATACATCGACGCCATCGAACGGCTGATCGGCACCAAGATCGAGTGGCACGACGGCGACCTGTCGACGGTCGTCGCCAGCGAGGGCGGCGAAGATGAGGCTCCGCGCCGTGGCCGCGGCGCGCCACGCCGCGCCGGGCGCAAGGACGACGCTAAGGACAGGGGCGAGCGCAAGCCGCGTGAACGCCACGCCAAGCGCAGCGAGGAAGCGGCGCCGGAAGCGGTTAGCGAGGAACAGCCGGTCGTGGCCGAAGCCGCGGTCGCAGACACCGGCGAGCGGCACGCCCGCAAGGAGGCGATCCGCTCCGAAAACAGCGAGCGCAAGGCTTCGCCCGATCGCAACGAACGGCGCGCGCCCGAACGCGGCGACACCAGGCCGCAGCGCGAGCGCCCTGCCCGCCAGCGGCAGGAAGACAATGACGCGACCGTCGGCTTCGGCGACGACATGCCGGCCTTCATGCGGATCGTCGCCAAGGTCTGAGACTGCAACGCCTGCGCGTCGCGCGGACGCGCAACTCCTTCCAGATGACACCCTTCCGGGCAAATTTCCGGGGCTGTGCATCGCTTCGCCCTAAAGGTTCTTGAGCTCCAGGCGGGACGCCAGCAGATCCAGAAAAGCGCGGACTTTGGCGGAGGAGGATCTGCCTTCCGGCCAGACGGCGTGTATCGGCACCGGCACCGGCTCGAATTCGGTTAGAACCAGCTCCAGGCGGCCATCGTCCACCAGGTGTTTTATCTGCCAAAGCGGCGAGTAGCCCAGACCCAATCCGTGAACCGCGGCTGCATAGATCGATATCATCAAATTCGACCGGAAAGTGCCCGCGACCTTCACCGGCCGAGGCTTGCCTTCAATCTGAAACATCCATTTGCCCGGGCGGCCGTCAGCGGTTCGTACGATGCAATTATGCTCAGGCAATTCAAGCGGATGGGCCGGTCGGCCGCTTTGCAGAAAGTAGGAAGGCGCGCCGAACACGACGCGCCGCAACGCTCCCAGCCGCTTCGCCCGCAGACTGGAATCCGGCAAATTGCCGATCCGGACTGCCAAATCGAGGCCCTCGGCATCAAGATCGACAAATTCATCGGAAAGCTGGAGGTCAACCTCAACCCGGGGATATGTCCGCATATAATCGGCGATGACCGGCACGAGGAAATCCGGGCCGAACAGAACCGGGGCACTCACGCGCAGAGTGCCTGACGGCTCCGATCGTCGGTTGGCCGCCTGAAGCCTGGCTTCGTTTATTTCCTCGATGGCGGGTTTGATGCGCTGGAAAAAAGCCGCTCCGGCTTCGCTCGGCGTCGAGCGGCGCGTCGTTCTGTGCAGAAGCTCAACCCCGACAGCATGCTCCAACGTCGCCAAGGACCGGCTGACTGACTGCAGCGAGCGGTTCAGCCGCCGTGCGGCAGCCGTCAAGCTGCCGTGCTCGACAATGGCAATGAAGGCTTCAAAATCGTCTATCCGGCTCATCGCAGGGTTTCTCCCGAAAATCGGGAGAAACTATCGCAAAATCGATCAATTGTAACGCAGTTCGCTACATTTTATCTTCCCTGCAACAGGTCCGAAAGGCAGATTTGAGGGAAGGAGATCGTCATGCGAACATCCAGTCCAACCGTCCTGGTCGTGGGCGCCGCAGGCCGCGTTGCCGGTTTGGTGGTGCCTGAACTCGTCCGCCGCAATGCCAGGGTTCGAGCGCTTGTTCGTGACGCCGCGGCCGCCGAAAAAGCCCGGAAAGCCGGCGCATCCGAGATCGCGACCGGAGATCTGCGCAACCATCAGAGCCTTGAACATGCCGTCGAAGGTGTCGACGGTGTCTTCCACATCGGACCGGCCTTTACTCCCGACGAAGCCGCTATGGGGGTTGCCATGGTTGAGGCGGCGGCGCGAGCAGGCGTTCGGAAATTCGTCTTCTCGTCGGTAATCCAGCCCACCAATACGAGACTGGAAAACCATGCGAGCAAGGTGCCCGTCGAAGCTGCCCTCTATTCGACGAACATGGACTACACCATTCTGCACCCTGCCAATTTCATGCAGAATATCGCGGCGGCCTGGCCATCCGTCGTCGAGCATGGCGTTTTCTCGGAGCCGTTTCCAAAGACGGCGAGGCTGGCTCGCGTCGACTATCGCGATGTGGCTGAAGTGGCGGCGATCGCACTGACCGAAGCGCGTTTGTCCTATGCGACACTTGAGCTGTGCGCCGACGGTATGCACAGCCGCGAAGAGGTCGTTGCCATGATGAGCGAAGCGCTTGGCCGGCCCATTTCAGGAGGCGAGCCGACATTTCAAGACTGGGCGGCGAAAGCCCGCCTTCCCTATACTGACCGCCAGTTGCAGATGCTGGCCAAAGTACACAGCCACTACGCCAAATACGGACTCGGCGGGAACAGCCTGACGTTGCGCGCCGCCCTTGGCCGCGAGCCGCGTTCGCTGCAAAACTTCATTCGGGAACTGGCGCTGCAGATGGCATATGCCGCCTGATCGTCCTCACAAAAGCGCTTACGCACATTTTCTGATTGGGAGATTTCGATGCAAGCATCACCGGACCGAACCTTCAAGTTGAGAAAGCTGCCGCCCTCCTACGGCGCAGTGGTGATGCCGTTCGTTCTTTCGATCCTGATGTCCTCGATTGTCTCGGCGGTTTCGACGGCAATCGGCGCAGGCTGGACGAACGGGTTTATAGCGGCCTGGAGCTATGCATGGGGCGCTTCATGGCTTGTTGCGTTTCCCAGTCTGCTGATTGTGCTTCCGATCGTGCGCCGGATCGTTGCCGCGATTGTCGATCAGCCGGCGCGGTCCTGACATCACGAACGAAGGACCGCCGGCTGCCGGCGGTCCGGCATAACCATAGGACGGCCTCTTGCGGGGCCGCTCTCGGTTCATGCGCTTCCCTCAGGTGAGTGGCGACAGCTGGATCTCGACGCGGCGGTTCTGAGCCCGGCCGGCAGCGGTCGCGTTGGAGGCGATCGGACGCGTCTTGCCGAAGCCGGTGACGGCGAAGCGGCGGGAATCGACGCCCTGCCCGGACAGATAGTTGGCGACAGCCAGGGCGCGGCGCTGCGACAGGTCGAAATTGTGCTCGTCGCCACCGGTCGAGTCGGTGTGGCCGAACACGTCGACCGTGGTCTGCCGGAACTTCTTCAGCACAAGGCCCACCGAATTCAGCACCGGATAGAAACCGGGCTTCACCGCGTCCTGGTCGACGTTGAAGGTGATGTCGGACGGCATGTTGAGGATGATCTGGTCGCCGGTGCGGGTGACGCTGACGCCGGTGCCCTCAAGCTGCCGGCGCAGTTCGGCCTCGTTCTGGTCCATGGTGGCGCCGATGGCGCCGCCGGCAAGCGCACCGATGCCCGCGCCGATCAGCGCATTGCGGCGGTCGTTGCCGCCGGCAAGCATGCCGAGCCCGGCACCCGCCAGCGCACCGAGACCGGCACCGGCAGCGGTGTTGGAAACCTTCTGCTCCCCGGTGTAGGGATCGGTGGTGCATGCGCTCACGAGCACAGCCGTCGCCACGACGGCGAGCACGATTTTTTTCATATGGTGGTCCCTCTCCATTCCACGGCCGCGTAACGGCGCACCGCATCAGCCCTTCCAGCGACTTGTAACATGAAATGCGGCGAAAAACGGAACAGCAAAAGCCGCTGCTGCAGCTTTCCCCGGCTCAATTCCACACGGCTGCAGCGGCTCGCGCGACCACCGCAATTCGACCGGCTACCAGAGATTCTTGCCGTCGATGACCACCACTTCGACCTTGTCGAGATCGAAATCGTCGAACAGCCGCGAATTCACGCTGATCTTCGGATTGTCGAAATTCGGCTCGCCTGTCGACCAGTCCGGCGTTTCGGTGAAGGTGCCGCAGCCGCAGGTGACGCAAAAGCCGTGTTTTACGGTTTTCGATCCCCATTGGTAGAAAGAAACATTCTCCGGCGGGCTGGTAAGCCTGAATTGCGAGGGGGCGTAATAGGCCCACAACGAACCGCGTTTCGAACAGAAGGAGCAGGTGCATTGCGTCACCGTCTGCGGCGCTTGCGAAACCTCGAACGTCGTCGCCTTGCAGTGGCAGCTCGCCTTGATGGTCATGAACGATCCTCCCAATTGCCCGCCGCCCCTACGGCAAAGGCAACATAAAGAAACGGTCCTGACAACTCTCTGTCAGCAGACCTGTCGTCTGCAATGCGCAGGTTCCCAATCGATGCATGTCGATGCCAAAACCGCTGCACACGCTTGGTCAAGCCCAAGGGCAGGCCTCGGCGACATACATCAAACTAAAAGGACGATGGTGGCACGAACAGGCAGATGGTCCTTCCGTCATTGGCGCCGGCAACGGAGCACCAGTGATATTCGCCGTCGGGCGAATTCTTGATGCGTTTGTCGCTGTAGGCCACGACTTCCCCCGTCCCCTTGATGACATAGCCCTCGGGGCGTTCGCTGATCGATGTCTGGGAGACCTCGCGGCAGTCATAGCCAGAGCAGCAGGAGAACGGATAGCTCCAACCTTGCGGCATAGCCGCGGTCGGCTTGGCATCATGCGCCAGAGCAGGCGCCGCAAATGGAATGGCGGCAGCAATCAAAACCACTGCCGCGACAAGTGAATTCAGGAGTCGGCGCGCCGTGCGGGCGACTGGGGCCGGTCTGGTTGTGAGAGCAGGCATGAGCGCAGTTCCTATCAACGGTTGTCAAGCATTTCGCTTGCCCGTTCCCGGAACGTGTCTTCCCAGTGGCCGGATCGTCAGGTCGCAGATACGCCGCGTCCGGCCATAAATGCTTTTTTCCCCCCAGCCATTGAATGCTGTGCTGATTCCTTTGTTGGCGCAAGGAATTGCTGTCGCAAACCGAACGCCGACCTCTGCAGCCGGAACCAGCCTGCCGCACTGATTGACGAGACCTGGCCTGATCAATCCCCGGCAGCGGGATCGCCAATAACGGCATTCGGCTCGCAGTGGTTCCGGGCTGGGCGCCGGCAGGCCTGAAGCATCCGCGTCAAAAAGCGGAAACCAACTTTGGGAAATTCGATGAAAAACAAAGTTGTAGAAGGACAGGTAAGTTCAAGTTGAGAGCCGGTCACTCTCGCGCGATGGCCGTAACTCTCGCGTGATGAACCCACATTCCTGCCGGATTGGTGCCCGGCGGCCTCAGTCGATGTCTGCCACCGTCTCGCCAGCGCCACCCTCGATCCGCTGCGACAGCGAGGCTTCCATGAAATCGTCGAGGTCACCGTCGAGCACGCTCGACGGGCTGGTGCTCTCGACGCCGGTGCGCAGATCTTTCACCAGCTGATAGGGCTGCAGCACGTAGGAACGTATCTGGTGGCCCCAGCCGATATCGCTCTTCGACGCTTCCGTGGCGTTCGCCACCGCTTCGCGTTTCTTCAGCTCTTCCTCGTAAAGCCGCGAGCGCAGCATTTCCCAGGCCTTGGCCTTGTTCTTGTGCTGAGAGCGCTCCGCCTGGCAGGCGACCGCGATGCCGGTGGCGAGATGGGTGATGCGGACCGCCGAATCGGTGGTGTTGACGTGCTGGCCGCCTGATCCCGAAGAACGATACGTGTCGATACGGACGTCGGATTCGGAAACGTCGATGTCGATCGTATCGTCGATGACGGGATAGACCCAGACGCTGGCGAAGGAGGTATGGCGGCGCGCATTGCTGTCATAGGGCGAAATACGCACGAGACGATGCACGCCGGATTCCGTCTTCAGCCAGCCATAGGCGTTGTGGCCCTTGATCAGCAGCGTGGCGGACTTGATGCCGGCTTCTTCGCCGTCATGCACTTCCAGCACCTCGACCTTGAAGCGGCGGCGCTCGGCCCAGCGCGTATACATGCGCAGAAGCATCGAGGCCCAGTCCTGGCTTTCGGTGCCGCCGGCGCCGGCATGGACTTCGAGATAGCTATCGTTGGCGTCCGCCTCGCCCGACAGCAGCGTTTCGATCTGCCGCGCCTTGGCCTCGCCGCGCATCGAGCGGATCGCCGCTTCGGCCTCGGCGACGACGCCCTCGTCGCCCTCTTCCTCGCCAAGCTCGATCAGGCCGATATTGTCTTCCAGCGCCTGGGTGAGGCCTTTGACCGCGGCAATGCCTTCCTCGAGGCCCTGGCGCTCGCGCATCAACTTTTGCGCTTCCAACGGCTCGTTCCAGAGGCTCGAATCCTCGGCACGGACATTCAGGTACTCAAGCCGCTTTATGGCTTGGTCCCAGTCAAAGATGCCTCCTCAGCAGGGTTATCGCCTGCCTGATCTCGTCGACAATATTTTGCGTTTCCGCGCGCATGGCTGGCTGTTCTGTCCTGTTGCTGAATGGCGGCTTGGTGGCGCGATACATAGGGACGGCACCGTCCCCTGTAAAGCACCGGCCCCTGTAAAGCGGAATGGGCCGTCTCGACCATGATCGTCAAGCCGGGCCCGACCGAATGTAACGATTGTCAGTAGAGCCCGCCGCCGCCCGACTGGATGGCCTGGTTGGCCTGCGGCGACAGCGCCCCGCCGGTGGCGTTGGAGCCGTCCGCACCCATGCCGATCACCCAATAGCTGTCGGCGGGACCGGTACCCGGCTTGAAGGCTTCGATGATGGTTCCGGCGTCGCCCGCGCTGGCCCGCATGCCGGTCTTGCGATTGATCGCAATCAGCTTCATGCCTTCGGGAACCTTGAAGTCGACATTGGGCGTGCCGTCCAGCGCCACGCGCATAAAATCCTTGAAGATCGGCGCAGCAAGGCCGCCGCCGGTCGCGCCTTTGCCAAGACCTTTCGGCTGATCGTAGCCCATATAAAGGCCGACAACGAGGTTCGGCGTATAGCCAATGAACCAGGCATCCTTTTCGTCGTTGGTCGTTCCGGTCTTGCCGGCGATGTGACGACCGAGCTCGTTGATGGTGGCGCCGGTACCGCGTTGCACGACGCCCTCCATCATCGATGTGATCTGATAGGCGGTCATCGGATCGAGCACCTGCTCGGAATTATCGACCAGCTCCGGCTCGGGCTGGTTCTGCCATTCGGCAGCGTTGCAGTTTTCGCAGCCGCGTTCGTCCTGCCTAAAGACGGTCTTGCCGTAGCGGTCCTGGATACGGTCGATCAGCGACGGCTTGATCGACTTGCCGCCATTGGCCATGATCGAATAGGCCGACACCATGCGCATCACCGTCGTCTCGCCGGATCCCAGCGCCATCGGCAGATACGGCGCCAGATGGTCGTAGACGCCGAAACGCTCGGCATATTCCACGACCAGCTTCATGCCCATATCGTTAGCAAGCCGCACCGTCATTAGATTGCGCGATTTCTCGATGCCGGACCGCAAGGTCGCCGGACCAGCCACCGTTCCGTCGTAATTCTTGGGCGTCCAGGTCGTGTTGCCGCTCTGGATGGTGATCGGCCCGTCCATGATCACCGACGCGGGCGTGTAGCCATTGTCGAGGGCGGCCGAATAGACGATCGGCTTGAACGACGATCCCGGCTGGCGCATGGCCTGCGTCGCCCGGTTGAATTCCGACTGCGCGTAAGAGAAACCGCCGACCATGGCGAGGACGCGTCCGGTATGCGGATCCATGGCGATCAGTCCGCCTTCCACTTCGGGAACCTGGCGCAGGCTGTAGCTGTTGTCCGAACCCTCGTTCTTCTGCACGAAAATCACGTCGCCCGGCTTCAGCACGTCCGCCGGCGACCTCGCCTTGACGGTCTTGCCGTTTACCACGTGGCGCATGGCAAAGCTCATGTCTTCCCGGCTGACGGTGCCTTCGACGCGGTCCTTGACGATTTCGCCGGAGATCTGGCGCGTCGGCTGCAGGCCGATGGACAGGCCGGTGGCCGAGCTGTCGAGCACGACGGCAAGCGACCATTCCGGCACGTCCTCCAGTCGCTTGACGTTGCCCAGTGGCACGCCCCAGTCGCCGGAAACGTCGATGCTCGTGACCGGCCCGCGGTAGCCGCGCAGCGTATCGAACTTCATAAGACCGTTCTGCATGGCCTTGCGGGCAATCAGCTGCATCTTTGGATCGAGCGTCGTACGGACGGAAAGGCCGCCCTCGTAGAGCGCATTCTCGCCATAGCGCGCGATGATCTGGCGACGCACTTCCTCGGTGAAATATTCCCCGGCGAAGAGATAGTTGCCCGTACGGCGCGGCGTGACGCCGAGCGGCTCGGCCTTGGCCTTCTCGCCTTCTTCATGCGTGACGTAACCGTTTTCGACCATCTGGTCGATGACCCAGTTGCGGCGCTCCAAGGCGCGATCGGCATGCTTGAAGGGATGGTAGTTGTTCGGCCCCTTCGGCAGAGAGGCGAGATAGGCGGCCTCGGCCACGGTGAGCTCGTTCACCGATTTGTCGAAATAGGTGAGTGCAGCACCGGCGACGCCATAGGCGCCGAAGCCGAAGAAAATCTCGTTGAGGTAGAGCTCGAGAATGCGATCCTTCGAGTAGGCCTGCTCGATGCGGAAGGCGAGGATCATCTCCTTGATCTTGCGCTCGTAGGTCTGGTCTGAAGACAACAGGAAGTTCTTCGCCACCTGCTGGGTGATCGTCGAGGCGCCGACCTGGCGCTTGCCCGAGCCAAGATTCTGCAGGTTGACAATGATGGCGCGGCCAAGGCCGGTCACGTCGATGCCGGGGTGATTGTAGAAATTCTTGTCCTCGGCCGACAGGAAGGCCGCCTTGACACGATCCGGGACCGCCTGAATCGGCAGATAAAGCCGCCGCTCGCGCGCATACTCGGCCATCAGCGCGCCATCCGACGCATGGATGCGGGTCGTCACCGGCGGTTCGTATTTGGCCAGCACCTCGTAATCGGGCAGGTCCTTCGACAAATGGCTGATATAAATTGCCACGCCCGCCGCGACCAAAAGGGCCAGCGTCGTGCCGATGCCGAAGAAATAGCCAATGAGACGAATCATACCCGCTCCAGTCCTTGGTTCGGGAATTTCCTAAACGAAGCCGCCCTTCGCGCAAGCTTTCGGGACGATCCCAACCCGTAATCGCAAACCCATGTCGCGACCATGTGGGCAAAATACGGCAGCGTGGAATTTCGGTCTCGAATGCCGAAAATAAAAGCACTGGGTGTTGTCGCCGTGCAACGCTGCCTCAGGTTGTGGGCGATGGCGGGCATTTCAGCCTCCGGCCCCCGTTCCGCTCCTGGCCGAAGCGAACAGCGCAACGGCGTTGGTTATGCTCTGGGTGGCCTTGCTGCGCCAATCGGCGCTGAGCAACTGCGCCTCGTCCTTGGCGTTCGACAGATAGCCGAGTTCGACCAGCACGGACGGAACGTCCGGCGCCTTCAGCACCTTGAAGCCGGCAGAACGCTGCGGGTTGTTAATCAGGCCGACGCTGGTGGAAAGCTGGCCGACAAGAGTGTGGGCGAAGCTCATCGAAAAATTATGCGTCTCGCGGCGGATCAGGTCGATCAGGATATCGGTCACTTCCTTGTTGTCGTCCTTGATCTCCATGCCGGCGAACTGGTCGGAAAGATTTTCACGGTCGGCAAGCGCCTGCGCCTGCGGGTCGGAAGCCTTGTCGGACACGGTGTAGACGGTTGCGCCGCGAATGCCCTTGACGCTGATCGTGTCGGCATGGATCGAGATGAGCAGGTCGGCCTCATGCTGGCGGGCAATGCGCACGCGGTCGTCGAGCCGCAGGAACACATCGGTCTCACGCGTCAAGAACACGTCGTATTTGCCGCTGGCGGCGAGCTTGTCGCGCAGTTCCATGGCAAAGGCGAGCGTCACGTTCTTCTCGACCGTACCGTTCAGGCCTTCGGCGCCGCCGTCGATGCCGCCATGGCCCGGATCGATGACGACGGTGAAACGATGGCCCGGATTGGAGACCGGCCCAGTACCGACCCTGCCGGCCTTGTCGGCGGAGACCGTCGAGCCGGTGGTCAACGCCTGATTGGCAAGCGCTGCATCGAATTCCCGCTGCGATGCCGCTGACATGTCGACGGCGATGCGGTAGCCGTTGCCGTCATCATTCTTTAGCACGTCGAGATTGTCGACGGCGAACGGTCCCTTGCCGGTGAGAATCAGCCGCGATTTCCCCTTGCCGAGATCGCCATAGCGCACGGCGCGGACAAGGCCGCGCGGCTTCACATCCTTGGCATTGAGGGCGAATCTCGTGGCCGGCAGATCGATGACCAGACGATCGGGGCCGCGCAGCAGGAACCATTTGATATCGGGCTCGCGGTCGAAATTGATGACAATGCGCATCTTGGTCGCATCGCCGGCCATCTTGTAGCTTGTCGCGCCGAGCGGTGCGTCGGCAGCACGCGAAAGCGGCGAAAAGACCAGGCAAGCCAGGATCAGCGGCAGCAGGCAAGCGGCGCGGAAGAACCAGCCTCCATTATGACGGCCCTTGTCTGCGAAGCCTGCCAGTCCCATCTTTCTACCAGTCGCTCCCGTTTGGCGTCATGACCGATTGACTGTCGAAGTGACGGTCAGGCCGCGAACTCGATTAACGATTGGTATCCAGAGAAGGTTAACCAAGCCTTTTCATGGAAGGCGTGAGACCTCTGCTTCCCCTGCGGAACGGCTTTTTGCCGGCATCGGGAATCGGGGTTGCCTTCCAACCCGCCAAATCATAAAAGCGATGGTGGATCACTGCAATCCTGGAACCGTCCTCCTCCGCAGCTTCCTGCTACAGGTCAGACGCAAGACGGCTCCTTTCGCTTCAGGCGAAGAAGGCATCGGTGATCGCGACGATTTTCGCAGGCGTGCTCCCGTGGCGGGGGAATCGCCTGCGTGAGCAAAACGGCCGGGATTGTCCCGTGCCGGCTCTGTATGAGCAAACAAGCTGGTCCGGTTTTTCCCGGGCTTTGGTTCAAAAGGTTCTGCTGGTTACGATGGCTTCAAGCGCAATCATGGAAAGGTCCGCAACAAACCGCGCCACTACGGCTGCGGGCGGCACCGCCATGGCGCTCAGGCAGCGGCCGGCGGACGTTCAATTGTCCGGCACCCATGTTCCAGGTCCACGGCAGCGGGCATTGCCCCGCAAGCTGCGGCCGACGGCTGCCGGGGGGAAACGAAATAATGCCCAACAAAATGCTGATAGACGCCTCCCACCCGGAGGAAACACGCGTTGTCGTCGTTCGCGGTAACCGTATCGAAGAATTCGACTTTGAATCCCAGGACAAGAAGCAGCTCAAAGGAAATATCTATCTCGCCCGCGTAACGCGCGTCGAACCCTCCCTTCAGGCAGCCTTCGTCGAATATGGCGGCAACCGTCACGGTTTCCTCGCCTTCAGTGAAATACACCCCGACTATTACCAGATTCCGGTCGCCGACCGTCAGGCGCTGCTGCGTGCGGAAGCACAGGAAGCCCAGGACGAAGAGGACGAGGAAGCCGCCGAAGGCGAGGACCGCCAGAACCGCGACCGTGGCAAGCGCGGACGCCGGCGCGGCGGCAAGAGCCGCGACCGTGGCGAGCACAGGCGCGAGGCAGGCGCGGCCGACGGTGAGAATGGCGAGAACGGCGAAGATTCCGTCGCAGAAAACCTGGATGCCGCTACCGACAATGGCGACACCATGTCCGACACTGCCGGACAGAGCGAGGATGCCACCGGACAGAGTGATGAAGTCGTCGATCGCGGCGAGACCGAGCCGTCCGAAGGCGGATCGAGTTCCATCGCCGCCAGCGTCGATGCCGACGTAATCTCCGAAGCCGTCCCACAAGTCGAGACAAGCGGGGCCGAGACAAGCGGCGAAGCGACGTCCGAAGACAATGACCGTGGCATGCTGGAAGAGGTGCAATCCTCGCATCCGGACGATCACGAGGTCGAATCGGTCGGTGCCGAGGACGCGCTGGAAGAAGTGCGCAACCGCCGCAAGCCGGTCCGCCGCCAGTACAAGATCCAGGAAGTGATCAAGCGCCGGCAGATCCTGCTGGTGCAGGTCGTCAAGGAAGAGCGCGGCAACAAGGGCGCGGCTCTGACTACCTATCTGTCGCTGGCCGGCCGCTATTCGGTGCTGATGCCGAACACGGCGCGCGGCGGCGGCATTTCGCGCAAGATCACCAATGCGCAGGACCGCAAGCGGCTGAAGGAAGTGGTCGCCGATCTCGAAGTGCCGCAAGGCATGGGTGTCATCCTGCGTACGGCCGGCGAAAGCCGCACCAAGGCAGAGATCAAGCGCGACTACGAATACCTCATGCGGCTTTGGGAAAACGTCCGCAATCTGACGCTGCAATCGACGGCCCCTGCCCTGGTCTATGAGGAAGGCAGCCTGATCAAGCGCTCGGTGCGCGACCTCTACAACAAGGACATCGACGAGATCCTGGTTTCCGGCGAAGAAGGCTACCGCGAGGCCAAGGACTTCATGCGCATGCTGATGCCGAGTCACGCCAAGGTGGTTCAGCCGTTCCGCGACACGACGCCGATCTTTGTGCGCAACGGCATCGAAGCGCAGCTCGACCGCATGCTGCAGCCACAGGTGACGCTGAAGAGCGGCGGCTATATCATCATCAACCAGACGGAAGCGCTGGTCGCCATCGACGTCAATTCGGGCCGTTCCACCAAGGAGCACTCGATCGAGGACACCGCACTCCACACCAATCTGGAAGCCGCCGAGGAAGTCGCCCGGCAATTGAGGCTGCGCGATCTCGCCGGCCTGATCGTCATCGACTTCATCGACATGGAGGAGAACCGCAACAACCGCTCCGTCGAGAAGCGGCTGAAGGATCACCTCAAGAACGATCGTGCCCGCATCCAGGTCGGCCGCATCTCGCATTTCGGCCTGATGGAGATGTCGCGCCAGCGCATCCGTGCCAGCGTTCTGGAATCGACGATGAAGCCTTGCCCGCATTGCGGCGGCACCGGCCATGTGCGCTCCGATTCGTCGGTCGCGCTGATGGTGGTGCGAGCGATCGAGGAATTCCTGCTCAAGGATTCGCGCAGCCACATCACGGTGCGGACGCCGGCGGCGACGGCGCTTTATGTGCTCAATCACAAGCGCGGCACACTGGTGGAATTCGAGCACCGCTTCGGCGTGACCATCACCATCGAAGCCGATGACACAGTCGGAGCGCAGCATTATGCCATCTTCCGCGGCGCGCTGGCCGACAAGCCGGAAGGCTTTGTCGAGGCCCGCGCGTTCCCGGCCTATGTCGAGCCGGAAGAACCCGAGGACGAGATCGTCATCGAGGAGGAAGACGAGGCACCGGTGCAGGCTGAGCAGCCACGCACTGCCCAGCAGCCGCAGCAGCCAAGGTCCGGCGAGGACGGCGAAGGCCGCGATCGCAAGCGCCGCAAGCGCCGCAGGCGGCGCGGCGGCAAGGACCGCGAACATGGGGATCGTGAACACGGGGACCGCGAACATGGCGATCGCGAGCACGGCGAGCGCGAGCTTGGCGCTCCTGTGGAAGGTGCTTCCATCTCGGTGCCGACGGACGACGCCCTCGTAGCCTCCAGCGATCAAGGCGCCGAAGCGGAACGTGAAGCGCCGGCCGGTGTTGCCGAAACGGTGGAGGCGGCGGACGACGGTCACGGCAAGAAACGCCGGCGCGGCAAGCGCGGCGGCAAGCGCAATCGCCGTGAAGACGGCGAAGACGGCGTCGAAGCCAGCGCCGGCGAGCCGGCCGACATGGCAGAAGGTGCCGTGTCGGAAGCAGAGCCCGTGACCGGCGAGCCGGAAGGGGCGCCGCCTGCCGAAGAGCTTGCGGCGCGTGCTCCGGCGAACGACGACACGCCGAGCGCCGAAAAGCCAAAGAAGCCGCGCCGTGCCGCCAAGCCGAAGAAGGCTGCGGCGGAAGAAGTTGCCGAGATTGCGGGCGCCGAGACATCGGCTGCCGAGGCCGCGTCGGTGGCTTCCGACGAGACCCCTGCGTCGGTGTCGCAGGAGACCGAAGTGGCGGCTGCCAAGGAAACGCCGAAGGGCCGGCCGTCGCGGCGCAAGCCCGCACCGGTGGATGCTCCGGTCGTGCCGGTCGTCTCCTCGATCGTCCCCGACGAGGCAAAGACTGAGGAGCCAAAAGCCGAGGAGAAGCCGAAGCGTGCCGGCTGGTGGCAGCGGAAGGGCTTTTTCTAAGCCTTTCCGTAGCTTATCTTGATTTTCTGACAAAGAATCCCGCGCAGCCCAATCGGCGGCGCGGGATTTTTCTTGTCCGATTCCGGGCGACAACACTATGGCGCGAAGATCGACCAGTTCATCGTTTTCGCCAGTTTTTCCAGCGCGATCGAACCCAGCCTGGAATTGCCGTTGGCGTTGAGGCCAGGCGACCACACGGCAAGCGAGGCGACGCCCGGCACGATCCCCAATATGCCGCCGCCAACACCGCTCTTGCCGGGAATACCGACGCGGAAAGCGAAGTCGCCGGAGCCGTCATAGTGGCCGCAGGTCAGCATCATCGCGCTGATGCGGCGGGCGCGCTCGGCTGAGACGACGGAATGCCCGGTCGCCGGATTGTTGCCGCCATTGGCGAGAAAGCGCCCGGCCAGAGCCAGTTGCCGGCAGCTCATGGCGATCGCGCAATGGTGGAAATAAACACCCAGCGCCAGCTCCGGCGCGTGGTAAAGATTGCCGAATGATTTCATGTAGTTGGCAAGCGCGAAATTGCGAAAACCGGTGGCGCGTTCGGAAGCCGCGACCTCGCGATCGATAATGATCGTATCGTCATCGGCCAGGAACTGGATGAAGCGCAGGATCTCGCCGATCGCCTCGCGCGGCTGGTGGCCGGCGAGCAGGATGTCGGAGACGACGATGGCGCCGGCATTGATGAACGGATTGCGCGGAATGCCGTTCTCATGCTCGAGCTGGACGATCGAGTTGAACGGGTTGCCCGAAGGCTCGCGTCCGACCCGCTGCCACAGTGCGTCGCCGACATTGCCGAGCGCCAGCGTCAGCGTGAACACCTTCGAAATGCTCTGGATCGAAAACGCCTCGTCGGCGTCGCCCGCGGTCAGCACGCGGCCGTCATTGGTCACCGCGGCAATACCGAATTTTTTCGGGTCGATCTTGCCCAGCTGGGGAATATAACTGGCAACGTCGCCGCGATCAGTACGCTCCGCCATTTCGGCGGCCACCTCGCGCAACGCCTGTTCAAGTTGGGGCGCCTGTTCAAGCTCCGGCATCGTCGCCCCCGCTACTTCAGCCAGCGTTCGATACGCGCCATCGCCTCGACCATGTCGTCGTGGCTGCCGGCGTAGGAAAAGCGCATCGTGCGATGGCCCTGCAACGGATCGAAATCGCGGCCGGGTGTCGCCGCCACATGCGCCTCGGCCAGCATCCGGCGCGCAAACGCCATGCTGTCATTGGTGTGCCGGGTGACATCGCAGAAGGCATAGAAGGCGCCGTCCATGGGCGCGGCCAGCGCAAAGCCGAGTTCCGGCAGGCGTTTCATCAGCAACTCGCGGTTCCAGGCGTAACGCGCCTTCACCGCTTCCAGCTCTTGCGTCGCCTTGAACGCTTCGATCGCGGCAATCTGTGACAGTTCGGGCGGCGAGATATAGAGGCTCTGGGCGATGCGTTCGACCGGCCGTACGAGTTCCTGCGGCAGCACCATCCAGCCGATACGCCAGCCGGTCATGCAATAATATTTCGAGAAGGAGTTGATCACCGTCACATCCGCGCCGAAAGAAAGCGCCGTCGTGTCGGGCGCTGCATAGGCCAGCCGATGGTAGATTTCGTCTGAGATCACAGCGATGCCGAGCTCTTGCGCCATCTTGACCAGCGCCTCGAGATCGCCGGCCGGGATGACCGCGCCGGTCGGGTTGGCCGGACTGGCGAACAGCACGCCCTTCAGCGGTTTTTCGCGGTGCGCGTCTTTCAGGTGCTCGGCATGGAGATAGGCGGCGCCGTCGAGTTCGATCTCGGCGATGTCGATGCCGAGCGCAGCCAAAATGTTGCGATAGGCCGGATAGCCGGGCGCGGCGATGGCGACGCGGTCGCCTGGATCGAACATTGCCAGGAAAGCAAGGTTGAAGGCGGCGGACGATCCGGTGGTGACGGCTATCCGCTCGGGCGAAACATCAAGCCCATAATGCTCGCCATAATGCGCCGCGATCGCCTTGCGCAAGCCGGCGAGGCCCAGCGCGTCGGTGTAGCCGATGCGGCCTGCTTTCAAGGCATTGGCCGCCGCTTCGCGAACCCCGGCCGGCGCCGGGTCGGAGGGCTGGCCGACAGCCATGGAAACGACCGGCACGCCCTTGGCCTTCAGCCGATTCGCCTCGGCCAGGATGTCCATGGCGTGGAACGGCTCGACCGCGCCGCGGCGCGAAAGCGAAACAACCATTTTTCAATCCACCACACTTGTCCGCACGTGCCGGCCATGCTCGCCGCGCCGCACAAATGCCCGATTGATGTGGGGATCACAAGTTCGGTAAGTTTAAGGTGCCGACTTTTCATCCTTCGCCCGCTCGTCTACCAGTGGACCTGCCATGTTGAGCCGACCCAAATCGACGATCGCCAGGACAGCGCGCTCTTTCGCGACGCTTTCGCTTGCCGCGGTGGTCGCTATAGCCGGCTCGGTCAATGCGTTTGCGCAGAATGTGCCGGTGGTGCGCGATGCCGAGATCGAGGCGCTGGTGCGCGATTACGCGCGGCCGATCTTCAAGGCAGCAGGCTTGTCAAACGATGCCATCAACATCGTGCTGGTCAACGATCAGAGCTTCAACGCCTTCGTTGCCGGCCGTCGTCTGTTCATCAACACCGGCGCGCTGATGACGGCCGAAACGCCCAACGAGATCATCGGCGTCATCGCCCACGAGGCCGGCCATATCGCCGGCGGGCACCAGCAAAAATTGCGCGAACAGCTCGAGCGCGCCAAGACGATGGCGATCCTGGCGACGCTGCTTGGCGCCGGCGCCATGGTGGCCGGCGCCACCAGCAACAGCCGCGGCCTCGCCGGGGCCGGCATGGGCGTGATGGCCGGCGGCGGCGAGATGGCGCAACGCAGCATCCTCGCCTATCAGCGCACCGAAGAGATGACCGCCGACCGTTCGGCAATCGCTTATCTCAATGCTACCGGCCAGTCCGGCATGGGCATGCTGAAGACGTTCAACCGTTTCCAGAACGCATTGTCGCTCTCGGGCGCCCATGTCGATCCCTACAGGATCAGCCATCCGATGCCGCAGGAGCGTATCGCCAATCTCGAAGTGCTGGTGAAGCAGAGCCGTTACGTCGACAAGGTCGACCCGCCGGCACTGCAGCAGCGCCACGACATGATGCGCATCAAGATCGCCGCCTATATGCAAGGCCAGGCAGCGGCGTCGCGATTGATGCGCAAGAACCCCGGCAGCCTCGCCGCGCGCTATGGCGACGCGCAGATGACTTATCTTTTCGGCAATCTGGCCTCGGCGCTCACCAAGACCAACGCGCTGATCAAGGAACAGCCGAAAAATCCCTATTTCCAGGAATTGCGCGGCGACATCCTGATGAAGGCGAACAGGCCGAAGGATGCCGCGGAAGCTTATGCCAAGGCGGTCAGCCTCGATCCGGCGCGATCCGGGCTGCTGCCGGTCTCCTACGGCCAGGCGCTGATGGCCATCGGCACGCCGGATTCGCTGAAGAAGGCAGTGGCGCAGATCAACACCGGCCTCGGGCGCGACCGCGAAAACGCCGCCGGATACCGCTATCTGGCACAGGCCTATGGCGAACTCGGCAATATCCCGGCCGCCGAGCTCGCGACCGCCGAAGGGCATTTCTATTCCGGCGACTACAAGAACGCGAAGATCTTCGCCATGCGGGCGCAGCAGAGCATGAAGCGGGGCGAGCCGGGCTGGCTTCGCGCGCAGGACATTATAAACTACGCACCATCAGGTAAGAAGAAGTGAACCTTTCGGACGCACGCTGCGACACAGCCGAACCGAGCGGACCCGAACACAGGCAAGAGGATCGAGGATCATGAACAAGGCAATCCTGCTGGGCACTACCGGAGTGGCAGCCGCTCTCGCCATGCTGGCGTTCGGCTTCGTCGCCGGAAATCCGCAGACGGCGAAGGCCGGTACGGCGCAGCTTGCCCAGACGGCATCCTCGGAAACCAAGCTCGACCGCACCGAAGTCGAAGGCATCGTCCGCGACTATCTCCTGAAGAACCCGGAAGTGCTTCTCGAGGCCCAGCAGGCGCTCGAGGCCAAGCAGAAGGAAGAGCAGCGGCTCGCCAGTCTCGGCGTCATCAAAGACGCCAAGGACCAGATCTTCAACTCCGCCTTCGACGGTGTTGTCGGCAACCCGAACGGCAAGGTCACCATCGTCGAGTTCTACGATTACAATTGCGGCTACTGCAAACGCGCCATCGAGGATATGCAGGCGCTGACCAAAGCCGATCCGGACCTGCGTTTCGTGCTCAAGGAGTTCCCGATCCTCGGCCCGGATTCGCAGAAGGCGAGCGTCGTCTCGATGGCCTTCCATTTGATGAAGCCGGAGAAATACGGCGAATTCCACAACGCGCTGCTCGGCGGCCAGGGGCGCGCCACCGAGGCAGCGGCGATCAAGGTGGCGCTGTCGCTCGGCGTCGACGAGGCGGCGCTGCGCGAAAAGATGAAGGACCCGAGCATCACGGAGGCCTTCTCCAAGACCTATGATCTCGCCACCAAGCTCGCCATCACCGGAACGCCGTCCTACGTCGTCGGCAACGAGGTTGTGTTCGGCGCGCTTGGACAGGAAGTGCTGGCCGAAAAGATCGAGGCGGTAAAGGCCGCGCTCTGATTAGCTTCCGAGTTTCGATTAGGCTGGGGGTTTCTGGCGCGGGCCGTTTTCCGGCTGTTGTGGACGGCGAAAGAACGCACTTGCGCTCTTTTCGCCAGCGTCTATGCCCATTATAGAGGGTCCGGCGCGCCGGCTTAGCCGCGCCGGGAAAGGTCGGCATTTTTTGAAAACGGTTTTCGTCCTGAACGGCCCCAATCTCAACGCGCTCGGCAAGCGCGAGCCGGGCATCTATGGCGGTAAGACGCTTGCCGCGATCGCCGACGACTGCAAGCAGGCGGGTGCCGCACTTGGGCTGGAGATCGATTTCCGCCAGTCGAACCATGAGGGCGACCTCGTCGACTGGATCCAGGAGGCCGCCGACAAGGCCGTCGCAATCGTCATCAATCCGGGCGCCTACGGCCACACCTCGATTGCCATTCACGATGCCATCCGCGCCGTCGCGCCGCTGCCGGTCGCTGAGGTGCATCTCTCCAACATCCACGCGCGGGAACCATTCCGCCACGTCTCCATGGTCGCGCCGGTCGCTGTCGGCATGATCTGCGGGTTCGGGCCGCTCGGCTACACGCTGGCGCTGCAGGCGCTGGCTGCACGCCTATGACCGGCCAACAAACAGAAGGCTCGAAAATGTCGATAAAGAAGAACGGTGTTGACCAGCAGTTGATCCGCGATCTGGCGGGCATACTGAACGACACCAACCTGACCGAGATCGAGGTCGAGCTGGGTGACCTCAAGGTGCGCGTGTCGCGGCAGGCGCCGGCGGTCCATGCGGTCGCCGCAGCGCCGCCGGCCTATGCGCCGGCAGCCGCGCAGCCTGCGGCAGCCGCCGCACCGGCAGCGGCCGAAATGTCGAAGAACGCCGTCGCCTCGCCGATGGTCGGCACCGCCTACCTGTCACCGTCGCCCGACGCCAAGGCGTTCATCGAAATCGGCCAGAAGGTCAAGGAAGGCCAGACGCTGCTGATCATCGAGGCGATGAAGACGATGAACCAGATCCCCTCGCCGCGCGCCGGCACGGTGACGGCGATCCTGTTCGAAGATGCGCAGCCGGTCGAATATGGCATGCCGCTCGTCGTGATCGAGTAGAGCCGGGAACAGGCGAAAGATGTTCCAGAAAATCCTCATCGCCAATCGCGGCGAAATTGCCCTCAGGGTGCTGCGCGCCTGCAAGGAGCTCGGCATCCAGACGGTGGTGGTGCACTCGACCGCCGACGCCGACGCCATGCATGTGCGTCTCGCCGACGAGAGCGTCTGCATCGGTCCGCCGCCGTCGCGCGACAGTTATCTCAACATCCACCAGATCGTCGCCGCCTGCGAGATTACCGGCGCCGACGCGGTGCATCCCGGCTACGGTTTTCTGTCGGAGAACGCCAAGTTCGCCGATATCCTGGCCGCGCACAACATCACCTTCATCGGCCCGACCGGCGACCATATCCGCATCATGGGCGACAAGATCGAGGCCAAGCGCACGGCAAAGCGCCTCGGCATCCCCGTGGTGCCCGGTTCCGACGGCGCGGTCACGGAGGAAAAGGAAGCCAAGCGCATTGCCGCCGAGATCGGCTATCCCGTGATCATCAAGGCGTCGGCCGGCGGCGGCGGGCGCGGCATGAAAGTGGCGCATAGCGAGGCCGACCTCGAGGTCGCGCTGCAGACGGCACGCTCGGAGGCGGGTGCGGCCTTCGGCGACGATGCCGTCTATATCGAGAAGTATCTGCAGAAGCCGCGTCATATCGAAGTGCAGGTGTTCGGCGACGGCGCCGGGCGCGGCGTGCATTTCGGCGAGCGCGACTGCTCGCTGCAGCGCCGCCACCAGAAGGTCTGGGAAGAGGCGCCCTCGCCGGCGCTCAATGCCGAGGAGCGCGCCCATATTGGCGGCGTCTGCGCAAGGGCGATCGCCGATCTCGGCTATTCCGGGGCCGGCACCATCGAATTCCTCTATGAGAACGGCGAGTTCTATTTCATCGAAATGAATACGCGCCTGCAGGTCGAGCATCCGGTGACGGAAGCGATTACCGGCATCGACCTCGTGCACGAGCAGATCCGCGTCGCCTCGGGCGGCGGGCTTTCGGTGCGCCAGGAAGATATCCGCTTCCACGGCCATGCCATCGAATGCCGCATCAATGCCGAGGATCCGCGCACCTTCACCCCCTCGCCCGGCACCATCACCCATTTCCACACGCCGGGCGGGCTCGGCATCCGTGTCGATTCCGGCGTCTATTCCGGCTACAAGATCCCGCCCTACTACGACAGCCTGATCGGCAAGCTGATCGTGCACGGCCGCAACCGCGTCGAATGCATGATGCGGCTGCGGCGCGCACTCGACGAATTCGTCGTCGACGGTATCAAGACGACGCTGCCGCTGTTTCGCGACCTCGTCGGCAACGCCGACATCGCCAACGGCGACTACGACATCCATTGGCTGGAAAAATACCTGGCCGAAGGCGAGTGACACAGGGGCGACGCGATGACCCGTCCCTACGCACCCGGCTATCGCATCCCGACCGACCTTTTGCTCAAAGCCTATGCCTCCGGCGTCTTCCCGATGGCCGAAAACGCCAGTGACCCCGAAGTGTTCTGGGTGCGGCCGGAGACGCGCGGTATCATCCCGCTCGACGGGTTCCACATACCGAAGAGCCTGAGGAAGACGATCCGCAAGAACCCGTTCGAGTTCCGCATCGATTTCGATTTCGAGGCGACGATCGACGCCTGCGCCGAAAGACGCGAGGAACGGCGGTCGACCTGGATCAACGCGCCGATCCGCGAAGCCTATGTCGAGCTGCATCGGATGGGCCATTGCCATTCCGTCGAGGCCTGGCACGACGACCGGCTGGTCGGCGGCCTCTACGGCGTATCGCTCGGCCGCGTGTTTTTCGGCGAGAGCATGTTCGCCAGGGAGACCGACGCCTCGAAGGCTTGCCTCGTTCACCTCGTCGAACGATTGAAGGCGCGCGGCTTTGCGCTGCTCGATACGCAGTTCACCACCGAGCATCTCAAACGTTTCGGCGCAATCGACGTGCCGCGCGGCAAGTACGAGAAGATGCTCGCCGAGGCACTGAAGGGCGAGGCTGTGTTTTTTCCGTGATCCAGCGGCCGGTCAGCCTTTCGCTGCGATCTCCAGCGGCGTCTGTGCGTGGAACATCATCTTCCAGCCATTGACGCGGTGGACATAGCCGGTGCTGACCAGCGCCGCATAAGGTTCGCCATTTTGCCGCGTCGCCCGCGCCTCGTAGGTCAGCATGACGATGTCGCTGCCCGGCTCGATGATGCCCTTGAGGTCGATGTCGAGATCGCGCCAGCGGTTCGGGTCCGTCGCGGTTTCGGCAAGATCGCTATTGCTCATCGCTTGCGCCATTTGCGGGAAGGCCACCAGGCACTCGGTGTCGGCATTGGCCTTGAAATAGGCCGTGTCGCCGGTCCAGAATCCCTTTTCGATGTCGAGAAGCTCGTTCTTGTTGGCCATCATCACGGCAACCTCCTCCGTAGACAGGCCCCAACGCACGGACAACAAGGCGGTTCCGCAAGGCGCGGTGTATCCGCCGCCGGGCTGACAGACTCTAGTTGGTTTTGGGGGCAGCGGGCGCCGGCACGTCGGACTTCTGCTTGCAGCCCTTCAGCCAGATATCATAGACGGCGTGCTCGACGGCGTTGATCCCGGGGCTTTCGGCAAACATCCAGCCGGTGAAGATACGGCGGATTTTCCGGTCGAGCGTGATCTCGTCGACCTCGACGAACGAATCCGTCTTCGGCTCTTCGTTTTCCGGCCGCGAGTAGCAGATGCGCGGCGTCACCTGCAAAGCACCGAACTGCACCGTCTCGTCGATATAGACGTCGAAGGTGATGATACGGCCGGTGATCTTGTCGATTCCGGCGAATTCAGCAACGGGATTGGTGACGCGGTCGGATACTGCGGGTGCTGCAGGCGCCACCGGCGCGTCCGGCGGCGCCAACTCCTGCGCAGCAGCAAGCGTAGCCGTCGAAGCGACGACGGCCGCGGTTAGTCCGCCTGTCAAGATTCGGCTGAACATGTTCATGCAAAGTCCGGTGGTTTGCGCCCGGGTGATTCTCTTAACGCCAAGGCTAGTTGCTGCTGTCGGATCAGCAAACAGCTAAACAGCAATTGTGGCGACAAAGGACCGTGCCGTATCTCGGCGATCGATCACGAACCGGGCGTCCAGGCGTCGTAATCGCCCGTCACCTGCGGGCGATGCTGATTGGTCAGCACCGAGCCCTTCGGGCGATAGGCTGCGGGGCTGCCGGTGAGGTTCGGCAAATGCTGCTTTTGCCAGTCGCGCGGCTTGTAGTCTTCGCTTGGCGGCGCGACGTCGACCCGGTGATGGATCCAGCCATGCCAGCCGGGCGGGATCGCCGAGGCCTCCGAATAGTTGCGGTAGATGACCCAGCGGCGGGTGCGGCCTTCTGAGTCGACGCCGCCCTCATAGTAGACGTTGCCGACTTCGTCCTGCCCGACCATCTTGCCGTGCCGCCAGGTATGGAAGCGCGTTCCCAGCGTCTGGCTGTTCCACCAGGTGAAAAACTGCAGAAGGAAAGTTTTCATCCAAATCCTCGTGGCAAGTCCTTGTAGCAAGTCCTCGCGGCGGCTGCGGCGGCGCCTGTTCCTGCTTATGGCGTCATGGCATTACGAAGGCAAGGGTCTTGCCGCAACTGACGAGCAAATGGCTGGCGGGGAAGCGATGCGTTTTTGGGATCTTCGCGACCGCCCGAAGCAGATGAAATGGGTTGTTGGCAACCTTACGCGGCGTTATTCTAGGAGTTGATGCTTCGTCGCCTCAAGGGCGGCAAATGAGAGGGGCTCATGTCATCGCTGGCGGGCACGGCCGGTCGCGCATTGCCGCAGGTCGTTGAGGCGATCTACGATTCGATTGCCGATGTCGACCGCTGGCAGGCGACACTCGAGGCCATCTGCAGCCTGGCGGAAGGCCAGCTTGCCATGCTCGCCGTCATCGATACGATCAGCAGCTCCGCGCGGTTTTCGGTATCCTGCGGCGATCCCGCAGTTCTTGAGCCGTTGAAGCATGACTACGGCTCGCAAGTGCCGTTCTATGCGGCGGTTCCCAAGATGGAGATCGACGTGCCGTTCACCGTCGATTCGATCTACGCCCTGCAAGGTCCGGATACGCGACAGAGATGGCTCGAAAGCCGCATCGTGCGCGAATGGGTGCAACCCAACCGGCTGGACGATTTCTTCTGGGTGGCGTTGATGAAGCGGCCGACCCGGATCGGCACGCTGATGGTGGTTACCGACAAGGACAGGCGCCAGATTTCCAGCGAGGATCTCGAGCTTGTCTGCCTGCTGGCGCCGCATGTGCGGCGTGCGGTGACCATCGGCGACCTGTTCGAAGCCGAGCGGCGCAAGGCCGAAATCTTCCGTTCCATCATCGAAAGCCTCGACCATCCGGTGCTGATCGTCGCTGAAGACATGACCATCATCTTCGCCAACCCGTCAGCCGAAGCGCTGCTCGCCGAAAACATTTCGGTCGCTTGCGTGCGCGGCCAGCTTTCCTTCACCTACGCCAACGCCAATGCCGCGATCGGCCGCGCCGTCCAGCTCGGCACGCGCGACGAATTCGCGCTCGGACCTTGCGGCATCAACATTCCCCTGGCCAGGACGGTCGTTCCGGCGGTGGCCCATGTCATGCCGCTGGCGCGGCGTGAAATCTCGGCGCGCATATCGCAGCGCGCCGCCCCCGGGCTGTTGAAAGCCCCGGCCCGGTGAGCACCCAATAAGGGGCGGGGCCCCCATTGGGGGGGGGTGGGGCGGGCCCCCGGGGCAAGGG
>NZ_JAMYQT010000038.1:0-50335 GCF_040320985.1 Mesorhizobium sp. M0571 | reverse complement strand
ACGGGTGATTTCAGTCCAGGCCATCGTGATCTCCATCGAATCTCGCAAATCCGACAGAATCACAACCTGCTGAAATCACTCAACTCTTTTTGGAACGGACACTTACAGGCATGCGCAGGACGCGCGAAGCCGCTCAAATCTCCCCAGATGGGTCAGCCATCGAAGACCGGCATCACTTGCCCGTTGAGCGGCTATACGATAATGCTCCGCGCTAAGCAGGAAGCGCCAAAAATTCGAGCGGCGACTTCATTCTCCTATTCAGGAAGGAACTATGAGGCGGCAGACGCGACCATTCACCGTGGAAGTCAAACAAAAGCGCAATTATCAAAAATCCGCACGTTCCATCTGGGGCAATTTCGACATCGCCGCGGCGATGGCCGAGACAACAAAGGAAGTCGAGCCGTTAAATCGTCAGCTTGTTGACTCTACTGTAGTGGTCCTTGATGCTGAACCTTTGCACGAACCGCGAGTGGAGCATTTCATGGCCAATCCCCTGGACACCGAGTCAGCAGTAGTTAGCGAACCGGCAGACAAAACGGAAACGCCAAAACCGAAGGCGAGAGCGCGGCGGTCGAGGAAGCCAGAAGCTGAGGCGAGCTCGCCTGCCCGCAAGAACGGCGCCAAGCCGATATCCGCGGCCACTGAAGCACCGCCGTCAGCGCGAACAGGCCGAAAGAGCTACTCCGCGAAGGATCGTGCCCAGAAGCTGGCGCAGATCGAGACCTCGATCGGCGGCGGCGCTACTCTCAAGAGTGCGGTGAAGCAAGCCGGCATCTCGGAACAGACATATTATCTTTGGAAGAAGGCGGCGCCGCCGGCGGACAGTGACGGGCTGAAGGATCTCGTCGCGCTCGAGGAAGAAAACAAGCGGCTAAAGAGCCTGCTTGCCGATCGTCTCCGCAAGGAGAATGCGGAACTGAAGAAAAGGCTCGGGCTGGATTAAGGAGGGTGGGCAGCTGGTTCTTGGCTCGCCACCTACAGCAATCCCGCCTGCTCGGCCTCTCGGCGCAGATTCTGCCGTGGCCTTGGGCCGATCTGCTGGATGACCAGCCCGGCTGCCAGCGAGCCGAGATCGCCGCAATCCTTCAGGCTGCGGCCTTGCGTGTAGCCGTATAGGAAGCCGGCAGCGTAGAGGTCGCCGGCGCCGGTGGTGTCGACCAGCTCGCGGATCCTGGTCGCATTGATGGTCACGGTCTCGTCGCCGCGCACGATGACCGAGCCCTTTTCCGAGCGGGTGACGGCGGCGATCTTGCAATCCTTGCGGATCTGGGCCAGCGCCTCGTCGAAGGACGCGGTCTGGTAGAGCGACTTGATCTCGTGGCTGTTGGCAAAGACGATATCGACGGTGCCGGAGCGCATCAGATCGAGGAATTCGTCGCGGTAGCGATCGACGCAGAACGAGTCCGACAATGTCATCGACACTTCGCGCCCGGCGGCGTGGGCGAGCTTAGCCGTCTGCCGGATCGCCTCCTTGGCGCGCGGCGGGTCCCACAGATAGCCCTCGAAATAGGTGACCGCGGCGCCCGACGCCTTGTCGGCCTCGACGTCCTCCGGGCCGAGCTCGACGCAGGCGCCGAGATAGGTGTTCATCGAGCGCTCGCCGTCCGGCGTGACGAAGATCATCGAGCGCGCTGTCGGCGGTTCGCCGTTAAGCGGCCTGGTGTCGAAGGCGACGCCCTGGGCATGGATGTCATGCGCGTAGATTTCGCCGAGCGCGTCGTTGGAGACCTTGCCGAAGAAAGCGGCGCGACCGCCGAAGGAGGCCACGCCCGCCGCCGTGTTGCCGGCGCTGCCGCCCGAGGCTTCAATGGCCGGGCCCATGCGGCTGTAGAGCAGTTCGGCGCGCCTCGTGTCGATCAAATTCATCGCGCCCTTGATGATGCCGTTGGTCTCCAGGAACGCCTCGTCGCACTGGGCGATGATGTCGACGATGGCATTCCCGATACAAAGCACGTCATAGTCCGGCATCAATTCATGTCTCCGCCAAAAACCCACCGGCTTTCTGCCACGCCGGGCGCGGGCGGGTCTGGCCAGTGGGAATGGGCTTTCCGCTTGCCAATCCGTTCGGCGCCAGCCCTCACGGGGCGGCAAGTCCTGCCTCGCGACGCAATTCGTCGGCCCTGTCTGTCTTCTCCCAGGTGAAGTCAGGCTCTTCACGGCCGAAATGGCCATAGGTCGCGGTCTTGCGGTATATAGGGCGTAAGAGATCAAGCATCTTGATAATGCCCTTCGGTCTGAGATCAAACAACTCAAGAATGAGGCGCTCGATCCTTCTTTCCTCAACCCTCGCTGTCCCGAACGTGTTGACCATGACAGAAACCGGACTGGCCACGCCGATTGCGTAAGCAAGCTGCACCTCGCAGACGTCCGCAAGTCCGCTAGCGACGATATTCTTTGCGACATACCGGGCCGCATAGGCAGCTGAGCGGTCAACCTTGGACGGGTCCTTGCCCGAAAAAGCGCCGCCGCCGTGACGACCCATCCCACCATACGAATCGACGATGATCTTGCGTCCAGTGAGACCGCAGTCGCCGCGCGCCCCGCCGACTACGAACCTCCCCGTCGGGTTGACCAGAATTCTGATGCCTTCCGTCTCCAGGTGGGTCGGCAGGACAGGCTTTATGATTTCCTCAATGACGCCCTCGCGGACCGTCTCTTGCGAGACCTGCTCGTCATGTTGGGTCGATACGACGATGGTATCCAGGGCGACCGGGCGCAACCCCTCATAGCGCACTGAGACTTGGGATTTCATGTCAGGACGCAACCAGCCAAGCTGTCGTGCTTTCCGGACATCTGCCTGTCGTTTCGTCAAGCGATGAGCGAGCTGGATCGGCAAAGGCATCAAGGTATCGGTTTCGCGGCATGCGTAGCCGAACATGAGGCCCTGATCTCCCGCTCCCTGCTGGAGGTCCTGCCCTCGTCCCTCGTCAACGCCCTGGCTAATGTCGGGCGATTGCTCGGTGAGTGCATGAACGACGGAGCAACGCCGGCCGTCAAAGCCGACGGCCTCATCGTCGTATCCAATATCGAGAATCGTATCGCGCGCAACTTGGCTATAATCCACCCGCGCATCGCTGGTAATCTCGCCAGCCAGAACGACTATCCCTGATTTTACCAACGCTTCACAGGCGACGCGCGCCTTGGGATCGGTGCGGAGGATGGCATCGAGGATGGCATCCGAGATGTTGTCGGCCAACTTATCCGGGTGTCCCGCGCCAACCGATTCGGAAGAGAACACGAACTGCCTAGCCATGAAATGCCTCGTTTCGGGTGTTGGAGTTGTATGGGGCATTTTGCTTAGCCCACCTTGCGCTGTTGGTGATGCCCGGGACCTCGAACGCAGCGCACAAATCGGCAACGTCTCTTCGCACGCAGGCATGGAGATCTTCGTCATCAGGCCGCCGGAGGACGCAGTCAATGAAGCCAGCAATTTGCACCATTTCCACATCGCGCATGCCGATGGACGTCACTGCTGCGACCCCAAGCGAATTCCGCTTGTGACCGCCGGATCCCGCGGGTCGCCAGGCACCATTTAAAGTTCGTAATGATGCCTGCCTTCGCTAACCGCTCGGCATAGGCCTTGCCTGATAGTGGTCGATCGCGAAGATCAAGGATCAGCATGTGATTGTCAGTGCCCCCGGTGACCAGGTCATAACCTCGGTCCAGAAGCGCGTGGGCCAGAGGCCGCCAAGCGAGACCGTCCGCAAGTGTCGGGCGGCGCGATGGCGCCGTCGGCGGAGTTGTCCATGGTGGTTTCGCGCTCCAATTGGATCTATTTCACGGTCAAGCATGCGATCCCCTTCGACGGCGCGTCTTGTGTCGCTTCGAGCCGTTGAAGGTCTCGTTTGTGATAGCCATCGCTGTGGGGCAGGAGATCAACCAACAACTGAACCAGCCCGCCGTCCTTACCTGCTGCTTTGAGATGGTACGAGCACCACGGGCGTTGTTCGTTGCAGTAGAGAAAGTCGGCTCTGGCCAGCAGCCGGACGTGTCGTACAACGTGCTCACGACGCAGACCCAGAATCTCCGCTAGCTGGCAGACAGTTAGGTCCGCGTGCGCGCAAAGACCTAGGATTCGAAGGCGATCTAAATGCGCTGCCGTCCGTAGGCGACTGACCAGTGTCAGCATTGGTCAGGACCAAGCCACTTGGAAAGCCTAGGCACTCGTCCTACTGAATTTGTCATTTCGCGTTCTCCACAGATGTTGCGGCTTTCGAACCAAATTATATGGTTGATTGTCCACCGACCGGACAATGTCGGTGGCCGTGAAGATACTGTTTTGAGCCGATATGGCTGTGTCGAACAAACAAGATGGGCGCTCTTCTTGCCATTGCCTTTAGCCGAAATTGCACGCAGTTCGGCGGGTCGGAGAATAAGCGGCGCCACGGTTTGGACCCCACTGACCTCAGACGTTGCAATAAGCCTACCATTCACAGCGAACCGGAGTTGCTAAGAGTCAATGAATTTCCTTGAAGGATCTGTTGCAACGTTTGCCCAGCCCGCTCGTGCTCCCGGTTTGCAGCGGTCAATCTCGAGCAGACTGACCGTGATGCAAAGATGACAAAGAAAGTTCCCTTTCAATCCGATCTTCTTCCGGCGCCAAGGGATACGGCCTGTCCCCTTGTAGTAAAGCGTAGTGAGAAGATTCCATGTGCGGTCAGCTTGATCCTGGATTTTACGCTCGCTGGACTGCTTGATTTTGCGGGGAATGGTGACCCTATCGTCCAGCACGTCCTACCAAACGAGCTGAGCTCAAGGAGGCTCATGCCGTCGAATGGTGAGATTTTGCGAGGCTCATCGGCTTTGAAATATGTGTCGATCAAGTGCCGCATATCAGCCTCGTAGGCCTTCAGATCGAGGCTTTCGTTGCTGGCCAGACGCACAGTGTCCCGCGCATTCAGGTAATGCTCGACCTGTTTCTTGATGCGGGCAACGTGGGCGTTGTTGTAGCCTGCGGCATCCATTTCATCCGCGATATTAGCATACGCCCACAGCAGCCCTGCGGTTGCCTTGTACAGGGCCGCGCGCTGAGGTTCACGCTATTTAAGGTCTGACGCGATTTCGGTGTTGCCGCAGAAGAAGTGGATGTATTTCCAGTTCTCCTTTCGGCGGCTCCACACGCTCGCAAAGCAGGACAATGCGTTCCAGGGCTTGATCGAGACATTCTTTTCCTTTTTTCAGACGGTCCTTGAGCAGCACATCCGGAGCCGGCCCGTCGTCGGAATGATCAAGTTCCGACGTATAGACCGCGATCGCATTCTCAATCTTCTTGAACAGGCCCTTGTAGGCGACGATATAACCGAAATCCTTGTCCTCGCCGTCAAGCCGATTGGTCCGGCAAATCGCTTGGAACAGGCCGTGGCTCTGCATAGACGTGTCTATGTAGACATAGGTGCAGCGCATCGAAAGCTGTGAGCAGCTTGTCGACGACCACCAGCAGCTTCATGTTCGCCGGCTCCTTGGTGAAAAGAGCCTTGGCCGCCTCCTCGTACACCTCGGTTTTGGACAAACCGCCCTTGGCCTCAACGCCCTTCAGCAACTCGGTGTAGGTGTTGTAAATGACCTGCCGGTCGGTATCGGTGTTGGCGCCCGTCCCTTCCTTTGTGATGTCCTGCGCATTCGGATTGTACGATTTGATCAGGGCGCACTTGTTGCGGAACGGGTCTTTTGAAAAAGCTCGAAGTACTTGCAGGCTTCGTAGATGCTGGAGGCGACGAGAATTGCGTTGCCGCGTTCGCTTGACAGGCGGGGCTTCACGCTGAAATCGAAGACGATGTCGCTGACGACACGATCCATGCGGGATCGCGAGCTGAGCACGTTTTACATCGTGCCCCATTTCTTTTTTAGCTCATCCCTTTGCCAGTCATTCAGGGCCTTGGTTTTGGCATCGAACCACTGATCAATTTTGTCCTCTGAACCCAGGCGCTGTCCGGGGGCCGAGCGTCTCAGTGCCGTTTTCGCGGAAGGCTGACAGCGCCAAATCTTCCCGCCGCTCAAACAGCCCATAGAGGAACATTTCCACAGCATGCACGGTCGCTATGGCAGCAAGCCGCCGATTATTGGCGCCGCCTTCCAGCTGCAGCTCTTCTGCCTTGCGGAAGAAGTCGCGCGCCATCAGGAGAAAGCCATCGACCTGCGGCAGCATCTCGTTTTGGCGCGCGAGATATTCAAGCACCAAGGCCGCGACAAAATCCTCTGCCCACGGCTCTGCCTGCCAGCCTCCCAGCACGGTCTGACCGGAGACCAGCCAGGCATCTCCAGCCGCCAGCACGTGGGGCACGTCATCGACAAAATCAGACCGGCGAATAGCCTCCATCGCGAGTGTCGTGGCGATGACCTCGGGATCGTCGTCGCCCGCGTCGCGCGGAAGCGCGCCTGTGTCAGGAATAACTTGTGTGATCAGCCATGACACGGCCTTCCGAATTGCGTCGTGGTAGCGGTCATCGCCAAGCCGCTGAAGGGCGACTGTCGCAAGGGCCGTCGCGCGCAGGCCGGGCCGGGGAACCCCTTCTCTAGTTTCATTCCAGTAGCCCCCACCCTCCTGGCGGCGCACGAGGCGATCAGTCAGGACCGCAATTTCCCGGCGCAGATCGCCGATAAGTTTCGGGCTTCGCGAACAGCGCCAGAGTGCGTAGCCGATATCTTCAACCGGGGCGGCGGCTTCTCCCTCGCCAGTGCCGAGCGCGATCATATGCGATGCGCATTCGGCCAGCGCGCCGTCAAGGCGCCCCGCTTCCGTCGCGCTGCCGTAAAGGTCCAGGAACCACGCCAGCGAATAAGACCAGTCGGCAGGCAAGTCCTGCCCATTGTGATCCCTTGCGACGACGGCCACGACGGCGTTGTGGCCTTCGGGCGTGCGGGGCTCTATCCCAAGGATCGGGTATAATTCGGGTGTCGGCTGCTGAAGGATACGCGCCGGCACGAGCGACAGTGCTTTCTCCAGCGAGGGAGGAAAATCCTCCAGTTCTTCGGCCAGTTCGGCAGCTTCTCTCCTTCGTCCCTCGCGGCGCGCTTCTACATATTCTGCCGCAACCACGGCAACGGTGCGCTGCGCCCGTTCAGCGGTGCTGGTGGCAATCAGCTCGGCCGGAATGTCACCATCCTTGATCGCCCAGTGCGTACGGTGCTGTTCGAACTGTTGAATGCCCAGCCGGTCCGCAATTCTCAACACCGCTGACCGGTCGAGAAAGGGATGTTTCGGATCGGGCTCGAAGGTGAAGGCCAGTTCGTGTCCGCGCCGAACGATATTGCGTATGCGGCTGTGCCGGACCACGCGCGCGTGCGGGCCTCCCGCCCCGACTTCGTACATCAAAAGCGCCGGGATTTCCTCCAGCCGGCGCAATGTTTCAGGGCGCGAGGTCGATAGCCTCGGCCTCGGCGCCGCTAGATTCCTTGAACCGGTCAATGGTTGACGTGAACGGCGGCGTTTCCCACCACTCGCCGTGGCTCGAGACAAGCAAGTTAAACATGGCACACCACCGACCTCACGCCGCCTTCTCCATAGACCACTTCACCCGTTCGCCGAGAAAGGCGGCGAACGTTTTCACATTCATATTGCCGCTCGCCTCCTCCAGCCCTGCGAGGTAGGCCTTCCGGTCATCGACTCTGACGACTGTCCAGGGGTAACCGCCTGAAGCCAGCATCGCGTTCATGAGGAACCGCGCCATTCGTCCGTTGCCGTCCGGATAGGGGTGCACATAGCCCACAAGCCAATGCCCCAGCACGGCACGCACGGAGGCCTCCTTCTCCGCCTCCAGCAGGTCGAACAGCTCATTCATACCATCGGCCACCGCTTCGGTACGCGGCGGCACGTGCTGCGAGCCGCGCAGGTACACAGGGTGATTGCGATATCCCGCAAGCGCGCTGGCTTTGAGGATGCCGGCGGTCACTGACGGCGCGAACAGCTCCCGGTACCACTCCCGGTGAGTGTCCCGCGTCAACGCGCCGGCTGGCTTGCCGTTGATGATCGCGGCAACAGAGTCTTTGACCTTCTGGAATGCGAGGTAGTAGCCACGCGCGGCAAGCGCATCTCGGTTCTTGCGGTCCTCTTCATCAATCTCCGGATTCCAGCTCCCCTCGCGCACCCGGTCGATGAGTTCCGGGGTGACGCTGTACCCTTCTATCGACAGCGAATGGTAGGCGTCGCTTTCGTAGATATCCTCGACGAACTTCATATAGGCGTCTTTGTCGGACGGCAGTCCGGGTGCCTTCGGGAATATCTCGATGATGGCTTCGCGCTGCGATTGCCAGATCGCGCGCAGGCGGGCGACCAACGGCGGTACGCCCGCCGCAATAGTTGTCACTCCAATTTGTCCCGCGAACGGATCGGATTCGCGCACGTCATAGCCGGCGGCTTTGAAGGCGGCCACGATTTCATCGGCAAAGGAGTCGCGTCCTACGCGACGGAAGGCCCCCGCAAGCCGTCCCGCCACGGCGGAATGGCCGCCATCAAGCAGCAGAGCCAGGACGGTTGATACGTCGCGCACCGACGCCATGGCGATCTGCATCTCGATAGGGGCGCGCTGGAAGAACGCTTCCGGCACCCGGGTAAGGGCGGCCTCGACAGTGAACACGCGCTGGCCGTTTTTCTCTGTCAGTTCGGCCGGCATCTCCTTGACCTTGAGGTCATAGAGCGAAGTGCCGAACAGCAGGTCGATTTTGTTATTCGTGCCTTTGGGGGTGTTCACCACCACCTGAGGCGGAATAGTGGGCGCTTCCGCGTGCAGAAGCAGCGACTGCTCCGGTGAGAGGAACCAGTCCTTGCCGAACCGGTCATTGCAGTAAAGGGAGCAGAACTCCCAGAAGCTCGCGTACCAAGGGGTGGTGTCTTGCTGCCGTGCCTGCGGGCCGGTCGACATGAGCCAGCCTTTGATAACATCGCGCAGGAACCCGTTCTGCAGCAGCCGCTCCCGGTGGACGCGGGTCAGCTTATCTGATTTGAATATGCGCCGCCCACCCTCCTGCAGCTCTTTGAGGCCGGCCAGTGATACAGCGAGTTTTTCATGGGGCTTGGCCATGGCCGTGCCTTTGCAAGTTTTTAGAGCTGTGCGATTACAAGTATATAGTGCTGATAGGCGACAAGTCAATGATGCTGTGGAGTTGCAAGTTTTTTTAGTCGTGCGACAACAAGTTTTTTATGCGATAATCGGCAAATGCGATCGTTTCCATAGCCGCACGAAGGATCGTTACCCGGATGGGCCGAGACCCAGCTCCCCCGCAGGCTACGCAGGGGCTCGGGGCGAGCCTAGAGCCTGGCCCTCCGAAGCGCTTCGAAGGAGGACGCGCCTCTAAAAAACTCGCCCGTTGTGCATCGTGGGTACCCGTAAACGCGAATTCTCAAAGGAAAGACGCTCCTTACCTCTCCCTCCCGCCACGATCATCACGGCCGCGCCCGCGCTCACTACGCCGCGACGCCCGCGAGATCGCTGCACGCATCTGATCGGCCACCAGACCGGGTTGCAGATGAAGGATGTCCGTGACGCTGTCGTGTGTTTGCACCGTCACCGCAGTGACGGCAAGGCAGCTGCGCACGCCCATGGAGGAGAGCGTCTCGATATCGCGCGCGATTCCGGCACCCCCAACTGGAGTCCGATCCGCCGACGACAAGTACATGCGATGCCTGCCTCAGCGCCCTTTCATCCGTTAGAATGAGCGTTCGAAACGCAGGATTCCGCCGACACTGCTCTTCTTGTTGGCGTTGGTCCAATTCATGTTGGAAGCGCCGTCCACCTTGCCGACGGCGAAGTTACCGTATCGGCCATAGTCGAGTTCCGCCGTAACTGTGAAATCTGGAAGAAACGCATAGGCGACGTTTGCAGCGACACCATGGTTCTTGAGCTGATCACCGGAGAGCTGAAGGTTGAACGAAGTTGTCTCGTTGGGCTTGTAAGTGGCGCCAGCCCAGAAAGCCCAGTTCCCGCCCCAACTCTTATAGAAGCCGCGACCATGAGCGTCGATGGCGTTCGTGGAGTCGTCGTTGAGCTTGCCGTTGGAACCGTAGCCGAGCATTCCGAACAGCAACAGTTCGTTGGTGACATTGATGTCGACACGGACCTTGGCGGCCACCGATTCGTAGTTGCTATCATAAGCGGCAACGCCGGTGATCGCGCCCCAGCCATGTGTGTATTTCAAGCCGCCGACTACGTGCGGTGCGTAGCTGTCGATTGTGCCGACCACGCCCGAGCCTTCTTCGAGCGAAACCACGGCCGAAAAGCCGTTCCCGACGTCGAAGTAGTACTGAACCACATTGGTATCGAAAGGGCCGTACGGAACCGGCGTCTGGTTGAGTACGTCACCTGCGCCGCCAATAAACATGTCGAAGGCCGACCAGTCCTTACCAACTCGGAGGCCACCAAGCTGAATCCAGGCGAAAGTCAAAGTGCTGTCTCCGTTGAAGGCATAGGGCCGAGAACTGTCCGAAACCGAAGCGCCGCGGTTGCCGAAGTTCATGCGGGTTTCGGTGTAGGTCTTCAACGTGCCGAGTTCGGTCTCCTGGCCGGTCCAAGTTTTCAATGTGAAGCGCGTGTTGTTTTGCCATGTGCCCTGATCCTCACCAGTCCTCACATCCGAGGTTCTTGCGTGATCAACCAATCCGACATGGCCCAAGCCGACGTCGTAACGGACATAGCCGCCGATGCGTACGCAGGTCTCAGTGCCTGAAATGTAGACGTAGCCCGAGCCGTAGACGTCGCAGATTTTAACGTACTCAGTCGGGTCAGGCTCGGCAACGGCGGTCACGGCGCGAGCGTCGGAAACGGCAATCAGTGCCGCAGTTGAGCCGAGGAGGAGGCTCCTAATGTTCATTGTTGATCTCCGTTCAAAGAGTAAAAGGAATGGACGTCAGTGATGAAGTCGTGCTAAGGAAACAGTCGATAACGATGCGCATTGAGTTGAATTTGAGCAGTTTTGATGCGCTCGTCACGCCAGATATTCATCAGAAATTGAGAATATGATTGGGTGTTATTGTTACAAATATGCGATTGTTATTCCAAATATAATAATCGCCGAAACGACTCCATCCAACATTTCTGTACAAATCATCCCCGTCATCTCCGCTAGTTGTGGGCGGGCCGTCACAAAGGCTTCTACTGCAAATGACGTGCCATCCTGACGACGCAGCTGCGGCTTGAAGCTCAAGTGTGCCGGCGGACCTTGGTTCGCTCTTCCTTCCTTTTTGCCTTGCGGATCAACCCAAGCACGAACGGCAAACGTTTCGGCTACGGTTCGTCTGTTCGCTTCGCGACAGTTTCGTTCAATGGCGACAGCTTTGTCTGCTGTGAGCCCCGACGTTGAGACATCATGCGGCGGCACCGCTCGGTACGACGCCGTCATTTTGGCGAGCGCGATGATCGGTAATCACGCGCTGACGCGCAGCCTTGCCTCCACCACGGAGTCAGTAGGCGCGCCGGCCTTGGCATTGCGGCCGACCTGACGGTCGCGTCGAGCAGCCTCTCGTCCTGATAGACGGCGCGCCACAGCTAATGCTTCTTGCCAGCAATTCACACAACGAGCTCATCGAGATGCCAGAGATCACTATGGGCTGCGCTAGCTGGCGAGCAAAGTCTGGTCCCAACGCCGTGTTATCTCGTTGGATGCGGCAGCCGCGCTCAGCAGAATCTACTCGACCAGGCGCAGGCTGAAGGGAAGGGATGGTGGAACCAAACGGTGCGCGTGAGGGTCGCGGCGGGAACAGCCATGGCCAGTCGCTGACCGTCCAGCCAAGACTGAACGGCCGCTATTGCTGAGAAATACAAGTCTCGAGCCCAAAGCGGAACGGACTGACATAGCGCAAAGACACAGGCGAGCGCAGCGGTAAGGTTGGCGGTTATCAGCATGGGACGGTAACTCTTGCAGACCACAAAATATCGCGAGGCCGGCCTGCCTTGGTACACTATCTATCCGACTGTGTCAGAGTTCTCTGGGGCGGTCGGCGCCGAGGCTTATGAGGAATGGCTCAGGAACCTGCCGGCTGACGATCCGGTGTCGCTCTATTTCCACGTTCCGTTCTGCCGATCAGCTTGCTGGTATTGTGGCTTCCCCACCACCATCACCCGCCATGATGCGCCGATCCTCAACTATCTGGCGGCCCTGCGTGACGAGATCCGTTTGGTCTCGGAGCGAGCGCCGCAGACGCTGCCCGTGAGCGACATGCATTTCGGCGGCGGAACGCCGTCTCTCATAGGACCAGCCGAGTTCCTGGCTCTGATGGAGTTCCTGCGACGCCGCTTCGCTCTCACGAAAACAGCTACGGTTGCCGTCGAGATTGATCCGCGCACGTTCACGGCCGAGATGGCCGAGGCCTTAGGAGCAGCCGGCGTGAACCGTGTGAGTCTCGGCGTGCAGAGCTTCGATCCCATTGTTCAAAAAGCAATCAACCGGGTTCAGAGTGAGGCGCAGACGTCGGCTGCCGTGGAAATGCTGCGCCGGCATGGAGTAAGCCGCATCAACTTCGACCTCATCTTCGGTCTCCCGCATCAAACGGTGCAGTCCTGCGTCGAGACCGCGAGGGCGGCGGTCGCAATGCGCCCCGACCGGCTTGCGGTGTTCGGCTATGCGCACATCCCGTCGCTTATAAAGAATCAGCGCCTCATCGAGGAGGCAGTTCTTCCGGGCAGCGCTGCCCGCGCCGAACAGTATGCGGCCGTGGCCGCGACGCTGATTGCCGCCGGCTACCGCGAGATCGGACTCGACCATTTCGCCTTGCCGGACGACGAGCTCGCGCTGGCACAGAAAACGGGTCGCCTGCGGCGTAACTCGCTGGGCTACTCGGCCACCACCTGCAGAACCCTGATCGGTTTCGGCGCGTCGGCTATCGGCCGCGTCGGCGAGGGGTACGTCCAAAACGAAGTTACACGGGATTCCTACATCCAGCACATCGCAGCTGGCCGTCTGGCGACGTCAAAGGGCTATCGCCTCACCGACGACGACCGCGTTCGAGCCGCAATTATCGAGCGACTAATGTGCGATCTCGAGGCCGATGTGCAGGCAATCTGTGCCGCCCACGGATCTGATCCGATCCGTCTTCTCGATTCAGCTGAACGCTTGGCGATGCTGGCCGAGGACGGGATAGTGGACTTCGAAAACGGTTTTGTCCGCGTACGGCGGGAGCATCGCTTTGTAATTCGCGCTGTCGCTGCCGCGTTCGATGCTTTTCTCGATCGGGATGGCCGTAAGTATAGCCACAGGTGAGGGCAAGCATCCAACCGGAAGCTAAACCCGACGCCCTTGGCCGAGGCCTGTCATGAAGCGCGCGTCAAGGATGCGAAAAGCAGAGCTGATCCGCCTATTTCATCTCATCTTCAATGACATCGACCTCGTGGCTGCCACCGAGGCGTTTCCATATTGATCGTGGTAGGTGCGGGGCATCTGGGTGTTTCGCCGTCAGCGCATGAATATCCCCGCCATGTGATGGGTCAGGAAATCGCGGTGGCTGCAATCAGCCCGTCCATCGATGACAGACCGCGGCCACGCCGCTTCGCGAGGCCCGTCAGGTCGCCCCAGGCCAGGACAACCAGTTCGTCCACGGGCAGGACTCTCGGCTCGAAGCGCTGCGGCAGGTCCCGGGCGAGCCATCCGGCCAGTGCGTCACGTTTCCGACCTTTGTCCATGAGGGCAGCGCCGCGCCGGATCTCGGCGATCGACACAACGCTGATAAATGAGCGGTCTTCATCGAGCCCGTCATCCATTCCAGCACGCGCGCGTCAGGGCTCGACCTCGTCACCTCGGAGAGGCCATTAGTGTCGAGCAAGAGCCTCACAATGGCAGACCATGCGGTTCATCGCGTAGCCGCTCGATGTCCAGTTCGGCGTTGCGCAGCGGCGATGCGCAGCGAGTGCCCAGAAAACAGCAGTCAGCTCCCCTTCCGGAAGATCGGAGCGGACGCCACGCAAAAAGCGCCAAATCCTTGGCGCCGGCGGTCTGTGTGTTTGCGCGCTGGCGGCTTTGGTGTACTCCTGTGCCGTTTCGACGAGGCTTCCAGCCGGGAGGAGGCTTTGGCGGCGCGGCCGGCACACGGCCCACCTCGAGGACGAGATCGACGATGTCGGGCAGATCCTCGGTCGCCTCACAAATCGGTGAGGTCGTCGGGACACCGTCTTCCACTTTTGTTGATCAGCCGCCTTCCTGGCCATGTTCCGAGACAATAAGGCGCCCGTGCGCCGCCGCCTCGATTAACCCAAGACGCGCAAGGATCTTTTGCCGGAGACAACGAGGTCACCATCCTGCGGTGCCGCGTTGCGTCACAGTCGGCATGAGATGTGCAAAGTGGACCGTCGTCAAGCGTCAAACAGAGGCGTTGGTGACTGGACTGAACGACCAGAACGGGCTGCTTGCGCCCTTTCGGACTTCACAAAGTTCGAAAATGGCGTCGTTTCAGGGCATAATCGCCGCTTGTCAAAATGTTTGCGACAAGTCCGGTGAAAGCCTACCGAGTATCTTGTGCTTGGGGGGCGGTTAGTTCCGATAAACTAAGCGGCATACACATGCTAATCTATTTGATTTACGGGCCGACCTGCAGCGGCAAAACAGACGCGGCAATCCAAATTGCACGAGAGACCGGATGGCCGGTCATTGCGCTGGATCGTGTACAATGCTGTCCTCAAATCGCCACCGGCAGCGGGCGTCCCTCGGATTCCGAACTGCAATCTACCCAGCGGATCTACTTGGATTCGCGCCCGCTAACCGCGGGCATCATCGACGCCGAGACCGCCCATCGTAAGCTGATAATGCAAGTGGATGAGCGTAGTTCCCAGCCGGGGCTCATCCTCGAAGGCGGTTCGATCTCCCTTCTCAATTTAATGGCGCGAAGTCAGCATTGGGATGGCGCTTTTCGATGGCATGTAAGGCGGTTGCGGCTCGGCAACTCGGACGCCTTTCTGGAGAGAGCCAAGCGTCGGGTCACAGACATGTTTGTCACAAGAGAAGGACAACCTTCATTGCTGCAGGAACTTGCGGATCAGTGGAAGGAAGATGCAGTCCGTCTCACTTTGGAAGACGTTGACGGATATCGTTGCGCCATTCGTTTTGCGAGAGAGCACAGCTTGGCAATCAGCGAAATGCCGTGCCTTCGCAAAGAGCTCCAACAAGATCTTGTAGAGGCGATTGCGAGAGAATATCTCGAATATGCGCGTTGGCAAGAACGCGACTTTCCAGAATGGCAAACTGAGTGAGCAAGCCTCCCCGGACCTCGCCTGCGGTGCGGGCACGGTAGCTCCTGAGAATTGCGCTAAGTGGTTTGCTGAAGCAAGCTAGTGCCAGGCGACATTAGGTCCGTGTGGCAGCGGAAGGATTGCTTTCGCCACGGTGACTGCGGAGGAGGCGACATGGCTGCACTGCTCATTTCAGGCATGGGACGGAATGTACCGATGACAAAGTGCTGCGCGCTTCGTAGCGACCGCTACCGTGGCTGACTCGCGAACTACTATCCGCCAGCCCAGTCTGTGGCGTCGTCTCGGCTTTCATCGCCACCGCCTTCGCCCAGGAAACGCCCGAGGCCGCAAGCGTCGCCGTGGCAGTGCGGCACCCGGCAAGATGGGTGGTCATCGGCCCTATCTGATCGACGGGGAGCACCGTGCTTTCGTCCTGGGCGAGGTTGAGCGAGATGCCAACATGACGCTTCATCAATTGACGGCGGCACTGGCTGAACGTGGTCTCCTGCGAGCGTCGGTCGCTTCCTGCACCGCGAGGGCAAGAGCTTCAAAAAAACCGTTCTGCCGGCCGAGCAGCTCAAGCCAAAGCTGATGCGCGGGCGTGCGCAATGGATGCGCTATCAGACCCGCATTGACCCTACGCGCCTGGTCTCCCTGGATGAAACATGGGTCAAGACCAACATGGCGCCGTTGCGCGGCTGGGGTGTGCGCGGTAAGCGGCTGATGGCCCACGCACCATATGGCCATTGGAAGACGATGACCTTCATCACCGCGCTGCGGCATGATCGGGTGGAGGCGCCTTGGGTCATTGATGGACCCATCAATACGCAGGCCTTTCGCGTCTATGTCGAAACCGAACTCAACAAAACACTGAATCCGGGCGACATCGTCATTCTCGACAATCCCGGTTCTCACAAGGGCCAAGCCATCCGCGACATCGTCAGGGCTGCTGGCGCAAGGCGGGTCAAGCCCGCGAGAGCGGCAATTTTGTTCCGGCTATCACCCTCTCGTCGAGAACGGCGTGACGGAAGCGATAAAGTTGCGCCGGCCGGCCGCCGGTTTCCGCGGTTGTCTCACCGGTCTCCTCGACCAGCTCCTGCTGCTCGATCAGCCGGCGAAAGTTCGGCTTACGCACGAGCCTGCCGGCAAGCGCCTTCACGGTGCGCTGCAGCTGCAAAAGCGTGAAGACCGGCGGCATCAGTTCGAATACGACCGGCCGATATTTGATCTTGGAGCGCAGCCGCGCAATGCCGGTCGCCAGGATGCGACGATGATCGGCGATCATCGATCTGCCCGAGACCCAGGTGGGCGCAGCGGAATGTCCGGCGCGTATTGCTTCCTCCACCAGGGCGGCTTCGTAGAGCAGCTCATAACGTTGAAGCGCGAGTTCCTCGTTCCAATGGCGGTCGTCAAAGCCGAAGGCGATCGCCGCCCGCCGTCGTCGGTCGAGGCGTGTCGTACTGTCGTCAGTGCCATCCGCCCATTCCATCAGGCGCGGCCGCAATTCGTCCAACACGACCGCCGGTGTGCCGGAGCGGTGATCCTCCCACGGGAAATAGTCGTACCAGCTTCCCCAGTGTCGCCCGGCCGGGTCGCCAGCTTCGTCTTGGTGGGTGAGCGCCAGATAGCTGATAGAGACCACGCGGTCGTCAGCGCCAACCCTGTCGCGATCGGCGAAGGTGTAGAGCTGTTCGATATAGCCGAGCGGCTGGCCGGTCTGTTGTTCCACCCATCCCCTGAGGCCCGACTGCAGCGAACGGTGAGCAAGCTCGAACGGGCCGGAGGGCAGGGCGTTTGCCTGCGGGATGGTCAGAACGCAGGGGGCGCTGCTGTCCATGGCGACCACAACGGCGATCAAGTCCGCATTGACGTCGTTGGCCTTGCCTCCAGCTCCGCCTTTCCTAATCCCTTTTGCGCGATCGTCCATGGTCCCCGACGTCGTTGAGCAGAGCCCTGCCGCGTAGGCGGCTGAACCGATTGAATTCCGTTTTTGTCTGATAATTGTCAGCGCGTCAACACCACCCGTCGTGGCGATTTTAGCTCTTCGCAGCTGCACAAAAAGTGCCAACGCGACATCCGTGCTTGGGGAAGGAGGCCCATTGAGTGCGCCGATTCAAAGCTCGTCGATCGACATTGCGACGTTGTTCTCGTCGGGACAGCGCGGCATGGTTCTCCACGGCTTGGCGTCGACGCTGGGCGTGACGCTGGAGATGATGATCATGCACGGTCAGGCCTGCCCCGTGGCCTGGAGCCGGCGCAAATGGTCGTCGACCCGCCGTTCGGTTCCTTTTGAAGAAACCCGGAGCAGGCTTTCCGCAATGCCTGATAAAGCCCTTCCAGTGCGCCCGCGCCAGCATCATCGCACTCTCGCTCCAACACAACCTATGCGAGTCAGTAAATCGACTCGCCGGCACTATTGTTTCAGGGGAAATGAATCTAGTTTCAAAGGGTTCGGCCGATAGGCCGGGCACAGCTGCGGTCTTCACGGCCTTTTTGACATAAACGCGTCGCCCGATTGAGATTATCTTGACGGTAGCGCAGTGCGCCATCCATGCCAGTCGAGATGATCATGGGCAAATATCGAGACCATCGCGAGCCACGCCGGCATCGCTATGACGATGACCCCGTTTCCTTTTCGGAACGGACTTCCGAGCCAAGCTATTTTCAGCGCCCGCCGACCGTGACGGCAGATCCTGTCGATGCGGAGGTATTGTGGTTCACAGTCAGCAAGGGTTTTGGCTTCGTCAAACTGTCGGACGGCACGGAGGCCTATCTGCACGTGCGAGTGTTAGAGGCGGCCGGAAGCCGGGATGTTGCCGCGGGAACGCCTCTCAAGATCACGGTCGAAAAAAGTCCAAAAGGTCATCAAGTCGCGCAGGTGCTGGAGATCGGCGATCACCGCGCGAAAACTCCGTCACATACGCGTGTCGCTGGAGGGACCTTCGTTGAAACCGGTGCGCAGCTGGAGAGCGGGGGCACGGTCAAGTGGTACAAACCCGAAAAGGGCTTCGGCTTCATTGCTCCTGACAACGGTGAGAAGGACGTCTTCGTTCATGCCAGCGCCCTGACGCGCTCAGGGCTCAGCGTGCTGGTGGCGGGACAGAAGGTGTTTGTCGAATGCGGGCAAGGCAAGAAAGGCTGGGAAGTCCGGAGCATTCGCCTTGCCTAGACGGCGATGCATTGCTCGCCTCGAAGGAGATGCCGGAGAGCGTCGGGCGGCCGCCCGAGCCCGCGTAGCAGAAACCGACATTGTCGAAGCGCAGCACGCCGTCGGTGACGACGAGATCCCTGGCGCCCGCCGCGTCCTCGATGTCAAGTTCGGCGTCGAGCAACTCGAACAGCCGCGTGCCGCAGGTCGAGGCGCGCGCGAACGAGTTGACCATCAATCCGAGCTAGCGCACCGGCATCTGTAGAATGGTCATGAAGGTGAGCAACAGGGCCAGCGTGCCGACGCTGATTTGACCTGCGATCACTTTCTGGCCACCGAACCAGAGCACCAGGCCCATGGCGGTCAGGAACGAGAAATTCATGGCGCTGGTGTTGCCGACACGGATGTCGACGCGCTCATTGGCGAGATCAAGGCGCGTCCTGCTTGGCGCGGTCGAACTTTTCCAGCTCGTGCGGCTGCGCGGCGAAGGCACGCACGACACGGATGCCGCCGAGATTCTCATCCATCACCGGATCTTTAACGATCGCTGATGCCCAGATATGGGAAGGTCAGGCTTCAATGACGGGGAAGGTGAAGGATTGACTGGTCGGGTTTCCGGGCCGAGCTTGTCGGCCGCTCAATCGAAAGCGTCATTTGAGGCGCTTCTTCTCCCGCGTGTAACTGGAAGACACGCTCGTCCAGTTCCTTGTCTACTTCCGTGAGACGATGATTGAGGCGAAGGTAGTCGGTCCAGGTCGGCGTGCGGAACGTTTCTGTCCACTGCATAGGCTTCTGAAGGTTGCGCTGGAGCGTCCAGTTCCGAGCACCGACGCGGCTGTGTACATGACGCCGCTGCCGCATGAGGTCGAGGAAGGCCTCGACATTTCTCTCGGCTATCAGATATTCGATCTTGACCACGATCGGGCCGCTTCTCGGCTTCAAACTGAGAGCGACAGCTGGGGCGTCGAATTCCTCCAAAGGATCGGGCTCGGACTCACGGCGCTCGCGAAGAGGAAACAGAACGCCGGCTGCAGCGACGATCAGAAGGGCTACAGCGGAACCCTCGAGCGCCCAGGTCAGCGAATGGTTCTGGGAAACCGTGCCCCATACCCAGCTGCCGGCAGCGATGCCGCCGTCTATCAATGCGTAGTAGATCGAGATTGTGCGACCCACGACCCAGCGCGGGCTCGCCAGCTGCACGCTCACGCCAACCCCCGACCAGGCGGTGACCCAACCGGCGCCGCCCAGGGCGAGTGCAATTGCCGCCACAGCGATCGAAGAGGTCAGAGCCAGGGAGAGGGAGCACGCCGCGCAGGCGAGGCAGGAGAGCCTCATCAGCCTTTCTTGCGACAAGCTCCGTCTGAACAGGCTGTTGGAGAGGCCGGCGAAGACGGCACCGGTCCCGAAGCCAGCCATGAGCGCGCCATAGGCGAGTGGACCTCCTCCCAGCTGGTCGCGGACAACCACCGGCAGCAGCGCGAGTATGGCGATGCTCGCCAAGCCAAAGAGGGTTCCGCGCGCGATCGCTGCCTTGATTTCCGATGACATCGCCGTGAAGCGCAGTCCGTCGTAGATCGCCGTCCTCATCGACTCGCGTGGAAGAGGGGACGAGCGAACCTTCCACTTGCAGCGCCAAATAGTGACCAAGGGTACGAAATAGGTGAGCGTGGTCACGGCGAATGCCGCCATGAGGCCGAATGAGGCAACCACAATGCCGCCGAGCGCCGGGCCCACGGTCCGTACGGTGTTGAAGCCAACGGAAAGCAGGGTAACGGCAGCGGGAACATCGCGCCGGTCCACCATATCGCCAACCGACGCCTGCCAGGCGGGATCGTTGAGAGCGCCGCCGCATGCGATCAAGAAGCTGAAGCCAAGGATCATCCACGGACTAACAAAGCCCAGCGCCACGGACGCGGTCAGCATCGCGGACGCAATCACCATAAGGCACCGACCGGCGAACATGACCCGGCGCCGGCTGAAATTGTCGGCGAGAGCCCCGGCGAAGACGGACAAGACGAAAGCGGGCAGGTTCGATGATGCCTGCACCAGCGCAACCATCAGATCCGAAGTCGAGATCGTTGCCATCAGCCAGCTGATGGCGACAGTCTGCATCAGCCAGCCGAGACTCGAAACCTGCGTGGCGAGCCAGATCGAACGAAAGGTGGGCTGCAAAAGTGGCCCAAAGGTCGTTGGTGCAGCCAAATCTTCGTTTAATCCAGCCACCCTACTCATTTTGCGACCCTTTGCTTCCCGTTATTGTCGTTTCCCATGTAATCTAGGCTGAACCGTGGCGGCTAGAAGAATAGAGAGAAACTGTTTGCCTTGCGGCACAGTTCCTCGTGATTAAGGGTTGCGGCCGAGACGCATGCCCGAGCCGGCTCACCCCGCCTTCGAAGACATCACTGGGTGGAGCCCGGATCTTGCTTGTCGTTTGACGCAGCATGCTTCATCAACGGGCACTTTGCCGAGCGATGCCTTTTCGCGAAACGCGACGATGTTCTTTCGTCGGAAACTCTCTCCAACGGCGTTCGATGCGCTGAGTCTGGCTTGGGGCGAGGTGAGGGCTTGCAGATCTTAGACAGGATTGATTCCTGATAAACGCAGACGGTTGCCGGGCCGCGATCGAAGAGGCGCGCGCCTTGCTGCTTCAGCTTGAACAAAAGTCTGACGCGCTCACACATGCCATCGACGACTTTCTGCTCGATCTGATGAGGCTGGCTTTCATTGTTGAATGTTATGGACACGGCTTTGAACTTTTGGCGCGAACGCTTGCCCGTAGAAGACTGGCAAAGGTCAGGCTTTTGTCGGGGCGGTGGACTCCGCCAGGGGAGAAATGACACCCAAAGCCGGATGGCTGACGCGACGGTCGCCCCGCGTTCCGCACAGTGACGAAGGTAACGGTACGGCTCTTCGGCAGATGGCGCATCCTCATGGTAGCGTCTGGCCGTTCCCTCTGATGCCTCGGCCTCCCACACCTATCCGAACAGGCCCGATCCTGGAGGGTCCTCGAAGTGGGCATGAGGGCGATAGGCCGCGTGGTTGGGGTACCAAGCGTAGGCGCGGTATTGGGCTGGAAATTGGCGATGCGCGACGAAGAAGTCCGAGATCAACTCGTGCAATGGCAATTCCTAACACCGTGAACGTGTTGGAGCAGCCTCATCCTCCTAGTCAGGAACGTCATCAAGGTTATAGGATTGATGCGCGGCGAACCCTCGGAACTCAGGATCATGTTGACATCGCTGTTCGACAGAGCCGACTTGGCGCAAGGAAGCCACATCGTTTCGGAATTGCTTATCGCATGGTCTATCGTCGGCCTAGTCAAACCCTTGGCGCGGCGAGGAAGCGGCGGTCGTCGGCGTGATGCATGACGGGAGTCGGCCGCGCCTCACCAGAGGCGAAATGCAGGAACCAAAGGAAAGGACCACCTGCATGGAATTGCGAACCGCGTCCTCGGCGTCTGAGCCGCGAGCCTTGCCAACGATCACTCAACCCGCGACGTAGAGCTTCAACCCAGCCTTGGACACGCGAACCGCGCTACCATCGTTGCAGAGGAGCCGTCCACCAGATGGTTGCACTTGTAGTCCGCACGCCTTTAGTCGACATAGCGGACTGGCTCTGGCCACCGGCAAGGTTGAAGAGTGTCCGTTGTTGCAGTCGTACTTGGCCTACGTGAACCAGATGCCTGAGCACGCGGTCGCGTTTCAGGGTTGATCTACTCGTAAAAAGGAATTGTCTTAGGCGGAAGGCCGCACTTAATACCGCTATCCTATTGGCGCCCCATCGGGTTCCCGGATTGAGCAAGTCCGGATCACTACTTTATGCCGCTGCCAGCGTTGTGTCGGCCATGTGCACGCGCGCTGCCGCTGTCAGCAGGTCGGTCTGGGTGATCAGCCCAATAATGCGTCGCTCGGTATCGACGATGACCACGGCATGGCTGCGGCCGTCGGTGAGCACCGGCAGCAGGCTCATCGCCGGCGTATCGGGAGACGCGGTGCTAGCCTTCGACATCACAGCCCTCACCGTGTCGGTCGCCTTCGTCAGCTCGCGCAGGCCAACTACACCGACCAGCCCGCCCTCGGCGTCGGTCACCGGCAGCGTCCGGATGTTGTGATCGAGCAGCAAATGACGCGCCTGGTCGGCAGGCGCATGTTCATCGACCGAAATCACATCGCGCGACATGATGTCCTCGCACAGCAGGGTCCGGTGGGAGCGCACCATCGCCTGCAACTCGACCTGCCGTAGCAGCCGCTCAAGATCGTTGCGGTCGATATCGAAGGTTTCCTCCAGCGCGCCGAGCGCGGCATCGACATCCTCGGGCTGGAAGCCGACCCGCTCCCGCGCCGGCGGATCGATGGTTCCATGCGCGCTTTTAAAGGCGGGGGCCGCCACATGCGGATAGTTGCGCCGCGACAGTTTATGGATGCCGTAGCCGAGTGCGACCAGCACGATCGAGTTCAGCGCTACCGGAACGAAGGGAAACAGCAAGCCCGAGCTGAAGACGGCCGGTCCGCCGAACACCGCGGTTAAGGCGGCGGCGCCACCCGGCGGATGCAGGCAGCGCGTGAACGACATGGCGGCGATGGCCAGCGCCACCGCAATGCCGGTAGCAAGGACGGGTTCATGCACGAAATGCGCCACGATCACCCCGACCAGCGCCGAAATCGTATTGCCACCGATAATCGACCAAGGTTGCGCGAGCGGGCTTGAAGGCACGGCAAAGAGCAGCACGGCCGATGCTCCCATTGGAGCAACCAGCAGTGCGACATGTGGGCCAGACCCGTTCGCCAGCGCACTGATCACGCCAGTCAATGCGATGCCGATCATGGCCCCGATGCAGGCGAGCAGCCGCTCGCGCAGCGTTGCACCGGCAAGGATCGGAACAAAGAGACGAAACGCCATGGCATACCCTTGGGCGAGTGGTCGGAACTCCGCGCTCCGCAATGCAGGCAAAGCCACAGATTTGGAAGTTAAGCCAATTCGGAAAGCCGGCTCACGGGGGAATACTTTTGCGCGAAACGGCCATTGCCAAATGGGTGCAGACATTTTGATCAGCCAGAGGAGGCGGACGGCACGCTGATTCGCTCGAGCGCAGCTAGAGGCCAAGGGCTGCCGTGCCGCGGGCAGCCGGAAATGGGGATGGTCGGAGGTCGAGCTGGGATGGACACTAAGGAATTCAGAGGCTTCGAAAAGCGTGCTGACAATGTCGGCATGGCAAGACAAATCAGGCCCTTGCCGCTCCACTTCCGAGGCGCACTCCAGCGGAGTACGGCTTGTACGCGGTGCTTGGTCTGCCTGTCCTTGCCACCATCGTATTCGTTGGCTGCTGAAACGTCCACCTGTTGCCGCTGAGAAGACGACTGCCGCCAGTGCCGTCGTGGAACCGCCATATGACGGCGGCTTGATTACAGAGCCGGCTCGTGTCGATCGGGCGGGGGAGGCCTGATGTGACGTACATGGTCCAGAAAGTGGCCAATGAAGGTGCTGGCATCGTCAACGTGATCAGGTCACGTAATAGCGGTAATACAACCGCGACCACGAGCCTCTCAGGCGTTCGATGAGGCGAGAAAATCCGATCACCAGACCAAGCGCGATTCCGCCACACTGCCACACACGAGACCGATCAGGTCACGTTCCAGGCTCACCAGAAGATTGGAGCCGAGGCCACCTCGGCTGAACTCTGCCATGCCGCGGGCCGCCACCTCTTCCAGCCGCGGTAGAAAACGTGGGTCAGCAGCGCCGGCATGGGCGAGCAACTCCCAAATCGCGAGCAGCGCCATCAGCACCGCAAGCGGCCGCAGATGTCGGCCGATGAAGCGGAAGGCCGGCGGTGCGATGGAAGCGCCGCGACAGCCTATCCCGACCTGCAATCGTGATCAGGCTGATCGTGGGGTCTCCGGACGCCAGCGTTGCAGATAGTTTTCGGCAAGCGTGAGCAGGCCGTGGATCACCAATCCGGTCAGGCCGACCACGATCATGGCCGAAAAGACGAGTTCCAATTGAAAGAGCTGACGACCATAGGCCATCAGGTATCGGAGCCCTTCGAACGATGCGATGAGTTCTACCGCAACCAGGGTCTGCCAGCCGTTGGCAAGGCCTTCTCGCAGCCCTGTAAAGATCGACGCACGGCGGAAGGCAGCACGATCATCGTGAGTTTCGACCAGCGGCTGAACGAAAGGACACGGCCAGACCCCGTCTCACGACGACGCCGTTGCGCTTCGCCGCCATCAGGCTGCGTAGAGGACTTGCACGTCTAAAGCTGTCGATCATGCTCGGCACATAAAAAAGGGCGGCATCGCTGCCGCCCTGTCCGTAAGCTTGCGAGATTGGCTGAATTAGAAATCCATACCGCCCATGCCGCCCATGCCACCGCCGGGCATACCAGCCGGCATGCCGCCGCCAGCCGACTCCTTCTTCGGAGCCTCCGCGATCATGGCTTCCGTGGTGACCAGCAGGCCGGCGACCGAGGCCGCGTCCTGCAGAGCCGTGCGCACAACCTTGACCGGATCGACGATACCCATGGCGATCATGTCGCCATATTCGCCGGTCTGGGCGTTGTAGCCGAAGGTCGCGCCCTTGTTCTCGAGGATCTTGCCGGCGACGATCGATGCTTCCGCACCGGCGTTGGCCGCGATCTGACGGGCCGGAGCCTGCAGCGCGCGACGCACGATGCTGATGCCTGCGGTCTGGTCGGAGTTGGCGCCGGTGACGGTGATGGCCAGCGAAGCGCGCAGCAATGCGACGCCGCCGCCGGGAACGATGCCTTCTTCGACGGCCGCACGGGTCGCGTTGAGGGCGTCATCGACGCGGTCCTTCTTTTCCTTGACTTCGATCTCGGTCGCACCGCCGACGCGGATGACGGCAACGCCGCCCGCCAGCTTGGCAAGACGTTCCTGCAGCTTCTCCTTGTCGTAGTCCGAGGTGGTCTCCTCGATCTGCTGCTTGATCTGGGCGACGCGGCCCTGGATCTCTTCCTTCTTGCCGGCGCCGTCAACGATGGTGGTGTTCTCCTTGGAGATCGACACCTTCTTGGCGCGGCCGAGCATGTTCAGGCCGACATTCTCGAGCTTGATGCCGAGGTCTTCGGAGATGACCTGGCCACCGGTGAGGATGGCGATGTCTTCCAGCATGGCCTTGCGGCGATCACCGAAGCCCGGCGCCTTGACGGCGGCGATCTTCAGGCCGCCACGCAGCTTGTTGACGACCAGCGTGGCCAGGGCCTCGCCTTCGACGTCTTCCGAGATGATGACCAGCGGCTTCGAGGTCTGCACGACGGCCTCGAGGATCGGCAGCATGGCCTGCAGGTTGGAGAGCTTCTTCTCGTGGAGAAGGATGTAGGCGTCTTCCAGATCCGCAACCATCTTTTCGGCGTTGGTGACGAAGTAGGGCGAGAGATAGCCGCGGTCGAACTGCATGCCTTCGACGACTTCGAGCTCGGTCTCGGCGGTCTTGGCTTCCTCGACGGTGATGACGCCCTCGTTGCCGACCTTCTGCATCGCTTCCGCGATCATCGAGCCGACCGAAACGTCGCCATTGCCGGCGATGGTGCCGACCTGGGCAACTTCTTCCGAGGTCTTGATCTTCTTGGCGTTCTTGATCAGCGTCGCGACGACGTCGGCGACGGCGAGGTCGATGCCGCGCTTGAGGTCCATCGGGTTCATGCCGGCGGCAACCGCCTTGTGGCCTTCCTGGACGATCGACTGCGCCAGAACGGTCGCGGTCGTGGTGCCGTCGCCGGCGATGTCGTTGGTCTTCGACGCCACTTCGCGGACCATCTGCGCGCCCATGTTCTCGAACTTGTCTTCAAGCTCGATTTCCTTGGCGACGGTGACGCCGTCCTTGGTAATGCGCGGCGCGCCGAACGACTTGTCGATGACGACGTTGCGGCCCTTGGGGCCGAGCGTGACCTTCACCGCGTCGGCGAGGATGTTGACGCCGCGCAGCATGCGCTCACGAGCGTCGCGGGAGAATTTTACGTCTTTGGCAGCCATTTTTTACTCCTGGGCATTTCGCCCGAAATTCAGATTGGATGGTGCGGATGAAAGGCGGCGGCGTGTCAGCCGATGACGCCCATGATGTCCGCTTCCTTCATGATCAGAAGGTCTTCGCCGTTGAGCTTGACTTCGGTGCCCGACCACTTGCCGAACAGGATGCGGTCGCCGGCCTTGACGTCCAGCGGGACGAGCTTGCCGACCTCGTCACGGGCGCCGGAACCGATGGCGATGATCTCGCCTTCCTGCGGCTTTTCCTTAGCCGTATCGGGGATGATGATCCCGCCGGCGGTCTTCGCTTCGGACTCGACCCGGCGAACGACCACGCGGTCATGCAGCGGCCGGAAATTCGACTTTGCCATTTTTGGATTTCCCTGGTGCGGATGTTGAACGGTTCTCCGTTGCCGGAGCGTGTTTAGCACTCACCAGAAGCGAGTGCTAACGCGGCAGTCAGATAGGCCGTAGGCTCCTGCTAGTCAAGACGGAAGAGGGACCGGCGAAGAGCAAACGAGCGTGGAAGCACTGAGCCCTTTACGTAGACGACGTCGGAGATCGGACATGGATGGGGCGGCTCACCATTTGTAACTGAGGGCTTTATTTATTTGGCACGATTGGTGCAGCGGATGATCCGCAAACGTTGCCCGCGACAAATATGAGAGGTGAGCGCCATCAGGACTCTTGCGGTTAACGGTCCACTCGGTCTTTACGGTGTGGCCGCCGCGCGGGCGCCAGGACTCCGGCCATCCCGATAGTCACCAATCCAATCTGCGGAGAACAGGAGGCAAGATGAGAGCGACAGTCAGCATGAACTCGAATTTGAAATGTTTGGCCAAAGCAACTGCCATCGCCTTGCTCTGGACGGTCACGGCTACGTCGGCGGACGAAGATATGTGGATGCCGGGCCAGACTGCGGAAGTGGGCGCGGCCATGCGCGCGGATGGGCTCCAGATCGATCCCGCCCAGCTGGGCCGTCTGGACGCTGACCCGCTCAACGCGATCGTATCACTGGGCGGATGCTCCGCCTCGTTCGTCAGTCCACAAGGGCTGGTCGCAACCAATCATCACTGCGTGTTCGAATCCATCCAATACCACAGCAAGGAGGGCCAGGACTATCTCACAGACGGGTTTCTGGCGAAGAGCCCTGGGTGAAGAATTGCCCGCGGCGCCAGGCAGCCGAATCTATGTGATCGAGGACATGCGGGATGTGACCGCCGAAATGCTCAAGGGCGTCTCGGACAAGCTGAATGGTTTGCCCGCTATGAGCGGCTCGCCACGAACCGCAAGGCCCTGATCGCCGCATGTGAAGGACAGCCCAATCGCCGCTGCGACGTTGGGGCCTATTATGGCGGCGCCTCCTACTATCTCCAGCAGAAGCTCGAAATCGAGGACGTGCGCCTTGTCTATGCGCCCGCGCTCGGCATCGGTAACTTCGGCGGCGAAACGGACAATTGGATGTGGCCGCGCCACACAGGCGACTTCGGCTTTTATCGCGCCTATGTCGCTCCTGATGATTGCTCCCGGCCATATGCGCGCGACAATGTGCCTTACCGGCCGAAGAGTTGGCTACCCATAGCCTGTGAAGGCGTCAAGGAAGGCGACCTTGTGATGGTCGCCGGCTTTCCCGGCGCAACCCACCAGTTCCTGACGGCGGATGAAGTCCGGTTCAACTTCGCGCAATTCGAACCGCGGTTGCAGCGTTCGCTCTCGGATTATGCCGCCCAGATCAACCAGGCAACGGCAGGCAATCGCGAGGCGCAGATCCATTGACCGCCCGCTTCACAAATGGCTCGGCCTAAAACGCATGGGAAAAGCAGAAAAGGCAACAGATTGGCACCAGAATGAATATGGCCGCGCGAACTGACAGACGCGCCAACAATCGGCATCTCGCATGGTCGGTGGCACTGGACGTGGCGCCCACCCTGCTGGCGCGACTCCCCATCAGGTCGTCGGGGTTTCGCTGGCGAAAAAAACTTCCGCGTGTCTCTGCGCGATCCATCCCGCTTGCGCGTGCCTAGTCAACCAAAAAACTGACCATCTGCACGATCAGGATCAGCAGAAAAAAGCCAAAGGCAGACGCCAAAACAGCTGCAACAGCTGCCTGCAGGACGATGCGTTGTTTCTTACCCACAATTCCCCCGGGAGAGAGTCTGATGATAACCCTTAAAAAAGGGCGCCCGGGAACAGGGCGCCCTTCTCATCGACGAAATGCTCGGATTGGAGGTCCGTGATCAAGCAATTCGCCGAAAACCTCTACAAGCCTCACCACAATGGTTCGGCCGCAAATTAGGCTCGCAGTTAGCGCTCCGAACGCGGGGCAACGGGCTCTTCAATCCTCAGAACGAGCGCTGGAAGCGGAGCAGACCGCCGACGCTGTTCTTCTTGTCGGCATTGGTCCAGTTAGAGAAGTCCACATCCCCGAACTTGCCAGCGTGGAGATAGTCGACTTCGGCCGTGATCGTCAGACCAGGAACGATATCGTAGGCGACATTGGCGGCAATGCCGAGGTTCTTCCACTCGTCATACGCCGCCTGAAGGTTGAAAGAGGTCTTCTCGTTGAACTTGTAGGTGCCGCCGCCCCAGACGGCCCAGTTGCCACCCCACTGCTTGTAGAAGCCGCGACCGCCGGCAGGAATAGCGTAGGTCCCATCCGTTAGGTTGTCGTCGGTCCCATAGCCAGCCATAATGAACAGCGACAGTTCGTTGGTGGCGTTCACATCCAAGCGGACCTTGCCGGCTACCTCTTCGTAGTTGCTGTCGTAGGCGATCACGCCGGTGATGGCGCCCCAGCCCTGCGTGTACTTCACGCCGCCGACAAGATGCGGAACGTAGCTGTCGATCGTGCCGACGACGCCAGAACCCTCTTCGAGCGATACCACGGCGGAGAAGCCATTGCCGGCGTCGAAGTAGTACTGCACGACGTTGGTGTCGAAATCGCCGTAGGGAACGAGCGTATCGTTGATGACGTTGCCGGCATAGCCGATAAACGTATCGAAGGCCGATTCGTCCTTACCGACGCGCAGGCCACCAAGCTGGATCCAGGCGAAGTTCAGTGTGATGCCCTTGTTGAAGGCATAGTTCTGGGGACTGTCGGGACCCGAATAGGCGTTGCGGTTACCGAAATTGAATTTGGTCTCGGTGTATGTCTTCAAAGTACCGAGTTCAGTTTCCTGGCCGGTCCAAGTCCTTAGGTCAAAGCGGGCGTTCTTGCGCCAGGTGCCCTGGTCGCTGCCGTCTTGGACGTCGTGGGTCCGCGCCCCGTCGTAGGATCCAACGTCGCCGACGCCGATGTCGTAGCGGACATAGCCGCCGATGCGCAGGCAGGTCTCGGTGCCGGGGATGTAGAAGTAGCCCGAGCCGTAGACGTCGCAGATCTTGACGTATTCAGCCGGTTCCGGCTCGGCGACGGTCACCGCGTCGGCGGCGCGGGCGCCGGAAACTGCGATCAGAGCCGCAGCGGAGCCGAGAAGAAGGCTCTTGATGTTCATAATTGATCTCCATTCAATGATTTGAAAAGGGCGAGGACGTCGATGGACGAACCGCTCCCTGTCCCCACGATCGAAAAAGATGCGCATCGCGATGCATCCTTCCCGGCTCGAACGCTATTCGCTGGGCGAATTAGTGCAAGTTCAAATTCCGTCTGCCAACCATATATAGAAGTATCCGTTGCATTATTGCCACTATATCTATTGTATTACTTGCACAAATTGAACAACTATACATTTGCACAAATCGCACAATTGGTACATCTGCTTGTGCGCACTTACATAATGCGCGGACAGCCATCGGCATCCGGCCAATTGTCAGATAGATTCAATCAGAGAAACAGCCTGGGCGGCGGATGAAACAACTTCTGTGTTCATACCTTCTCTGAGCAATTCGATAGGGACGCGACCCTTGAGAAGAGGCGAGGGGCTGATCAGCCACAGCCAAGCCAGTCTGGGATCGGAGATCGAGGAAAGGACCTGCCTGATTCCGGGCATAGGCCTGCCGTCGATGAACTGAGCCAGGGGAAATACATGCTTACGGGAGCCTCTCCGAAAGGCAACCACATCATTGTGTTGCTGCCACCAATACAAAGTGGACCGCGGTATTCCAAAACGTCTCTCGAGATGCGTCGACCCCGCAACTGGACCGGCCCATTCTGCAATGCGCGCGCCTTCTCTCGGGCAATCTTTCAGAACCGGATGCCCGAGCGGATGATCGGCTGCCCGTGGTCGCGAAGCGATCTCACCCGCCTGGGCGTTTAGCCGTCGCGCTGCTTCGGCCTCGAGCCTACCAAGAAATTCGGCGGCCACGACGGTCAATTCGTTGGAAGGAGAACCAGAAGGCGCAACAGCAGCCTTGTCACCCTGCTTCGCCTCATCGCATTGGGCAAGAATGCGCTGCACCTCCCTCATGACAAAGCTTGAAAGCTCGGTCTGGCGCTTTTCATCCCCAAGATCACTCGACGCGGACATATCTGGCTTTCCCAATAGCATTCCCTCAGCAAGCCTCCGAAAGAGCGTTGAAGACATGAAGTTGGGGGGACGGCGATGTGTTGCGTTTTCGTATGCGCGCAACCTAGCAGCCGTCTTGCGGCTTCAACTTTTGCCTCTCAATAAAAAGGGAAGAACATCAATTGACGACCGTCTTGCCCCCCACGATCGAAACAGACGCACATCGCAGTGCACGCTTCACAGTGGGACGCTATCCGCGATGCTCATTTGTGCAAGTTTAAAGTTTAGCTTGCCAGTTTTATATAATTAGACGTTTCTTTTATGCAACACTTTTCCATTGTTACTTGCACAAATCGAACGTATCGCACATTTGGACGAACTGTACATTCGACAGCGACTTTGACGCACGTGTTTACTGGCGGTATACATCCTTCACCGTTGCCGCAAGGCATTGGCCCACTCGCGCGGCACCTCCTTCACGACAAAGGTTGAAAGCCCGTCCTCGGGCGTTTCATTTCCAAGATCACTTCGATCCACTCATACGGGCTTCCCGAGCGAGACCGTGGGTTTGGACTTGCGAATGAATTTCTCGTTATAATCGAATTGATTATAAGGGTATATTTCTACGTTGAGTATAAAGGATGTCAAGCCCGCGCCAGCGGCAATTTTGTCCGGGCGACCGCCGTTTCGTCGAGGACATGGTGGCGGAAGCGATAAAGCTTCGCCGGCCGACCGCCGGTATCAAAAGCACTTTCGCCGGTCTCCTCCACCAGTTCCTGCTGCTCCATCAACCGGCGAAAGTTCTGCTGAAGCGCCCCTGCCGATGTAATCGTCAACGCCGTCCGCGTCAGCGCATTGCCATCGGCGAGAAGCCGACGACATTGTTGATGACGAACGTAACGATCCGCGGCTTCAGACAGGAATGTGCGCTTCGTCCAGATGGATGGAGTGGGCTGGCAGGTTCCGGGCGGCCGCGCCGTTGAGGATGCAGCATCGAGAGCCGCGCTCGCCGAGGATGACATAGGTCGAGATTCGCGCGCCGGAAGTCTTGCTCCATGTCTCCACGAATCCATTGGCAGGATCCCGGGTTCTTCGCGTGGTCAGGGTCGAGCAGTATCGAACCGTGGTAGTTGAGCTTTGCTCGGTGACGTGGATGCCGTGCAGCTTGCCGGCGACTATTTTCGCATTGGTCCTGTTGTCCTATTCATCTCACAAAGTCAGTCCTGATGTTGAGCAGCTTCGCTGGGCTAAATCCCGACGACGAGCGCCCCGCCGCTGAGTCCCGCACCTGCCGCCGCCAGGAGTATTTTCTCGCCCGGCCGAAACGGCTCCGCTTGATTGGCGAGCGACAGTGAGAGCGGGATCGTCGCGGCGGAAGAGTTGCCATATTCGGCGATCGTCTTGACGATCAGGTGATCGGCAAAGCCGAGGTTTCGCCCGACCGCATCGAAAATGCGAGCATTGGCCTGATGCGGCACGAACCGGTCGACATCCTGTGGTCGCACTCCGGCAGCGGCTAGCGCGCTTATCGAGCAATCGGTCATCATCTCGACGGCCTTTGCGAACACTTCGCGGCCGTCGGTCATCGTCATTCGGGTTTGCGCGAGGTCGAGGTCACCGTGGAACGGCTTGTTGCTTCCTCCTGCGGGAATCTGGATCAGCCCGTATCGCGAGCCGTCCGAATCCACGGAGGCACCGAGAATCCCCCGATCAGTATCCTCGCAGGGACCGATCACGAGGGCGCCGGCGGCATCGGCAAACAGCACGGCGCTGGCGCGCTCAGAGGGATTGATGCGGCGGCTGAGGATATTGGCGGCGATAACAAGGCTCGCTTTGCCGTGCAGGCGGGTAAATCCGTCCGCAAACATCAGCGCATAGATGAACCCGGCGCAGGCGCCGGTCAGATCGACAGCGCCGGCGCGGCCGAGCCCCAGCCGATGTGCGACCAGGGGCGCGCTGGGCGGCAGGAGGTGATCGGGCGTCGAGGTGGCAAGCAGCAGCAGACCGATGTCGTGGCGCGCAATGCCGGCGCTGGCCAGCGCCATGGCCCCGGCCTGGGCAGCAAGACCAGACAGCGTGTCTTCGTCCGTTGCCCAGAAGCGCGACCGGATTCCAGTACGCCGCTCGATCCAGCCCGGTTCCAGGCCGAGATTGTTCTCGATTTCGGCATTCGCCACCTTTCGCCCAGGCGCATGATGGCCAAACCCGAGAAGGCGCGACAACCTGCTCATGGCTTTGAGCCGAAGCGTTCGCCGGCCTCCTCGATCGCGTCATGGAGCCGATCGAGCTCGTCGCCGGTGACGCAATAGGGCGGCAGGAGATAAAGGACATTGCCGAGCGGGCGCACAAGCAGTCCGAGCTCGAGGAAAAAGGCCCGCAGCTTAGGTCCGATCTCGGCCAGATAGCCGGCTGAGGCTGTGCGCAGATCGAGGGCCGCGATCGTGCCGGTCACCCGGCTGTCGGTGAAGTAGCGATTGTGGCGAAAGCGTTGAAGTCCGGCGGCCTGCCTCGCGCTCAAGGCCGCAATACGCTCGGCCACCGGCTCGTCGCGCCAGATCTCGACATTGGCGAGTGCGGCCGCGCAGGCAATCGGATTGGCGGTGTAGGAGCTCGAGTGGAAAAACGTCTTCTTGCGATCCGCCGAATAGTGAGCCTGGAAGATGGCATCGGTGGCGAGCGTAGCGGCCAGCGGGACGGCACCGCCGGTCAGGCCCTTCGAGGTGCACAGGATGTCTGGAGAGATGGACGCTTGCTCGCAGGCGAACATGGTTCCGGTGCGCCCCCAGCCGGTCATCACCTCATCGGCGATCAGCAGTGTGCCGGAGGCCTCAGTGATGTTTTTCAACTCGGACAGAACCCAGGCCGGATACATCAGCATGCCGCCGGCGCCAAGCACGAGCGGTTCGACGATCAGCCCGGCGGCGCGCCGGTCGCGGCTGACGGCCTCGAATCTATCCAGCGTTTCCTGCTCGCGGCCGGCGGCCGGGAAGGGAATGGTGTCGACCTCGAACAGCAAGGGTTCGTAGGCGGCGTTGAACACGCCACGGGCACCGACGCTCATCGTGCCGATCGTGTCGCCATGATAGCTGTGCTCCATGACGACGAGGCGCGAGCGCGGCGCGCCGATGTTGCGGAAATAGCCGAGCGCCATCTTCAGCGCGACTTCGACGGCGGTCGAGCCGCTGTCAGAATAGAACACCCGGTCGAGGCCGGCGGGTGCGAGGTCGACAAGCGCCCTGGCCAGCCGTTCGGCCGGCTCGTGGGTGAAGCCCGCAAAGATGATCTGATCGAGGCTCGACGCGGTCGTCTCGATGGCCTTCATGATGCGGGGATGGCGGTGGCCATGGGTGACGACCCACCAGGAGGAAATGGCGTCCAGAATGCGCGCTCCGTCGGCCTTGTGGAGATAGGCCCCTTCAGTCAGCAGGATTTTAGGGGTCGAAGGCTCGAGCGCGTGCTGGGTGAAGGGATGCCACACACGGGAATGCGACATCACTCGCCTCCGGCAATCAAAGCGAGGTCGAAGCCGGCAATCATCGCTTGTCTCAGCGTTTTGTCCGTCAGCGGATCGAGGTGCGGCAGCCTGCCGAGTTGCGGCACGTCGCCGAATTCCACGATCGTCCGTTGCGTATCGGTCATCTCATCGCCGATGAAGGCGATGCCAGCCAGCGGGATAGCGCGCGCCCGCAGGGCCTCAATCGACAGCAGGGTGTGATTGATTGTTCCGAGCGCGGTGCGGGCGCACAGAATGACCGGCAACTGCCATTGCTCGAATATGTCGATGAACCTTGTCCGGCGGTTCAGCGGCACCATCAGCCCGCCGGCGCCTTCGATGACGAGCGGTGTCGGCAGGACCGGAAACGAAAGATCGGCAGCCTCGATCGAAACGTCGTCGATTTCGGCCGAACGATGCGGCGAAAGCGGGCTCTTCAAGCGGTAGGCTTCCGGCAGCACGCGCCCCGACGGCAGCCCGGCAAGTCGCGCAACCGCCTCGCTGTCGGTCTCGCCGTCGAGGCCCGATTGCACCGGCTTCCAGTAGAAACCGTCAAGCAGGCCGGCAAGCCCGGCCGAAAACACCGTCTTGCCAATTCCGGTGTCTGTTCCGGTGATGACGATGCGCTTGGTCATGTCGCCTCCGGTCATGTCTGGGCCAACACCTCGACGAGCGCCTCGACCATGGCGGAAATGTCGGCTTCGCCGATATTGAGCGTCAGTGAGATGCGCAGCCGTGACGTGCCCTCGGGCACGGTCGGCGGACGAATGCCGCGTATGTCGAAGCCGCGGGCCTGCAGGCGCGCCGACACTGCCATGGTGCGCCTGACATCGCCGATCACCAAGGGCTGGATCTGAGAGCCACTTGGTATCACGCCGCAGCGATCGACCAATTGGCGGCCTGCGAGGGCGACGCGTTCATGCAGCTGAAAACGCCGCATAGGCTCGTCGGCGAGCATTGCGAGCGCTTCGCGCGCCGCGACCGCCATCAGCGGCGATGGCGCGGTGGCGTAGATGAATGGCCGGCAACGGTTGATCAGATACTGGCACAGTGTCCTCGGCCCGGTCACGAGCCCACCAGATGCGCCGAGCGCCTTGCCGCAGGTGTGGAGCGCGACGATGTTGTCGCGGCCCTCGAAAGCGGCGGCCAGCCCCCGGCCGTCCGGTCCCCAGACGCCGGTCGCGTGCGCCTCGTCAATGACGATGAATGCGTTGTGCCGATCGGCAAGCGCGGCCAGGCTCTCCAAAGGCGCGCAGTCGCCATCCATGCTGTATAGGCTTTCCACCGCAATCCAGACGCATCCCATGCCGCCTTCGGCGCGCCAACGCTTGATCGCGTCCTCGACAGCATCGACGTCGTTGTGCGCGGCCAGCTTGAACTCGGCACGTCCGGCCTGTGCCCCCTCATGCATGCTGGCATGGGCGAGCTCATCGAGGACCAAAAGGTCGCCCTTCTGCGGCAGCGCAGTCAGCAGAGCGAAGTTGGCGATGTAGCCGCTGCCGAAGAACAGCGCGCGGTCGGCTCCAAAGAATGCCGCCGCGTCTGCCTCGAGCTGCTCGTGTTCCGGTGCATTGCCGCGCAACAGCCGCGACCCGGTGGCGCCAACCGACGTGCCCCGCGCAATCGCCGCCGCAACCGCTTCGCCAAGTCTTTTGGAGGCGGCAAGCCCGAGATAGTCGTTCGACGAGAAGTCGCGCCCGGCGCGCGGCTTCAGCGTCCGCAGCCGGTCCTTGCGCGCCAGTCCCTCCAAGGTCGCCTCATAGCGGGCAAGCGGTGCCCCGTTCATTGCGCCTCGAGTTCCATCGGCTCGATGCCGAGACGCCGGAACAATAGGCTATCCTTGTCCTCGCCCGGATTGTCCGCAGTCAGCAGCGTATCGCCGACGAAGATCGAGTTGGCGCCGGCAAAAAAGCACAGCGCCTGCATCTCGTCGGTCATGGCGGTGCGGCCGGCGGAAAGACGGACATGCGATTTCGGCATCATGATGCGGGCCAGCGCGATCACGCGCACGAATTCAATCGGCTCGATGGGCTTGGCGTCGGCAAGCGGGGTGCCGGGGATCGGGATCAGCATGTTGATCGGAACGCTTTGCGGATGTTCCGGCAGGTTGGCCAGCGTCACCAGCATGCCGATGCGGTCCACCGGCTCCTCGCCCATGCCGACAATGCCGCCGCAGCAGACCTTGATGCCGGATTGGCGAACGTGCTCGAGCGTCTCGAGCCGCTCGGCAAAGCTCCGCGTGCTGATGATCTCGCTATAGTAGCGTTCCGACGTATCGATGTTGTGGTTATAAAAATCGAGACCAGCCTGCTTCAGTCGAGCGGCTTGCTCACGATCGAGCATGCCGAGGGTCATGCAGGTCTCCATGCCCAGCGCCTTGACGCCTTCGACCATCGCCACCACGGCATCCATGTCGCGCGCCTTGAGGTTTCGCCAGGCGGCTCCCATGCAATAGCGGGTTGCGCCAGCGTCACGCGCTTTCTTCGCCTCGGCGACGACGCGCCGGACCTCCATCAGCTTCGACGCCTTCAGGCCGGTCTCGTGATGCGCCGACTGGCTGCAATAGCCGCAATCCTCCGGGCATCCGCCCGTCTTGATGCTGAGCAGCCGGCTGAGCTGGACCTTGTTGGGATCGAAATTCTGGCGGTGCACGGTTTGCGCGAGGAAGAGGAGATTGTTGAAGGGGGCATCGTGAAGTGCCCGAGCCTTCTCCAGGGTCCACGCTCCAGGGTCAGGGGATTGAGCCTGTGGCGATGTCTGCGTTGGACTGGCTGTTTGCATGTCCATGCTGTTCCTCCGGTTCTGCCTTGCTTTGCTGTCTGATTGATGACGATCGGAAAGGACAGTTGATTCGATCCTGTCCGTTCCTCAGGCAATCATGAGCCCCAATAGTCGAGGCCGATATCCAAGATCGGCGCGCTGTGGGTCAGTCGGCCGACTGAAATCAGATCAACGCCGGTCGCGGCAATCGCTCGCGCTGTATCGGATGCGATCCCGCCAGAAGCCTCGGTGATAGCACGGCCGCCAACGATTGCGACGGCGCGGCGAAGATCGGCGAGGGACATGTTGTCGAGCAGAACCGCATCGGGAGCGAAGCCAAGTACCTCCTCCAACTGGGCCAGCGTATCGACCTCGACTTCGATCTTGACGAGATGACCGGCCCATCTTCGTGCTCGCTCGAGCGCCGGGCGAACGCCGCCTGCGATGGCGATGTGGTTGTCCTTGATCAGAATTGCGTCGTCGAGGCCGAAGCGGTGATTGGATCCGCCACCTGCGCGCACGGCATATTTTTCGACTGCCCGCAATCCGGGCGTCGTCTTGCGCGTGCAGACGATCTTCGCGCCATATCCACGAACCGCAGCGACGATCGATGCCGTTGCTGTAGCGATGCCGCTCAGATGGCACAAAAAATTGAGTGCCGTCCGTTCGGCTGTGAGAATGGCCCGGGCAGGGCCAACCACTGATGCAATGACCTCTCCATCCATGACATTGCAGCCGTCTGCCCGCTCCACCGAAATTTCGACATCAGGATCAATCAAGCGGAAAGCGAGCATCGCCAGATCGAGGCCAGCGACAACTCCGGACTGGCGCGCCGCCAGCACGGTTCCCGCTTGGTGTGCCTTCGGCACGATGGCCTCCGTGGTCAAGTCGCCGGCTCTGCCAAGGTCTTCAAGAAGAGCTACCCTTACAAGCGGCTCAAGCATGACCGTGGGAAGCGGTGAGAGCGTCATCACTTTGCCCCTTCGAGGCTTGGCGAGTGTCCGAGTTCCCGCGCAGCGGCCAAGGCGGCTTCGAGGGTGATTTCGGACCGTCGGGCGACAGTCGCATGATGAGGAAAGTCTGTCCGGTAATGAGCGCCGCGGCTTTCTTCGCGCAACAGGGCGGCAACCGCGATCATTAGCCCGACAGCCGCCGGATCCGAGGCCGCGTCCTTGCTTTCGGCGAGCGGCAACAAGGCATATGCGGCTGCTTTCAAACCTTCACCATCCCGGACGATGCCGAGTGCGCGCGACAGGAAAACACGCACGGGTGTCGGCGCGGGCGATGGGTAAACGTCCGCAAACGCAGGCTTTGTTCTGCGAGCAGGCGTTCCGGCGACACTTTCAGCGACCCAGCGCGCGCACACGACGGCCTCGGTCAAGGAATTGCTGGCGAGCCTGTTGGCGCCATGCAGTCCTGTCGAAGCGACTTCGCCGCAGGCCCACAGCCCCTTGACGGAGGTCCTACCGGAGCCGTCCACGGCAACGCCACCCATGTGGTAGTGTTGGGCCGGACGAATGGGGATGAGATCGCGCGCGGGATTGATGCCGGCTCCACGACAGGCTGATGCGATTGTCGGGAAGTGTCGAGCAAATTCCGGGCCAGGCCGTTGCCGCGCGTCGAGAAAAACACGGTGGCCGTTGGCAAGATGGTTCCAGACGGCGCGCGCCAAGACATCACGAGGCGCAAGTTCCGCCCCTGGCACGCTCTGGAGAAAAGCCTGGCCGGTTTCGTCGATCAGGGCAGCACCTTCGCCGCGGACGGCCTCGCTGACCAGCACCATAGGGCGTTCCGGGCCGTCAAGCGCGGTCGGGTGGAACTGGATGAACTCGAGGTCGGCAAGGACAGCTCCAGCGCGGGCCGCAAGCGCCAGGCCCTGTCCGTAACTGCCCCAAGGATTGGTGGTGTCGAGAAACAGTCCCCCGATCCCACCGGTGGCGAGGACGACCCGCCGTGAGCCGAAGAAGACAGGTCCTATCGAACCGCTCGCCCAGACGCCTCGGATCGCATTCTCTCGCACCGCCAGCCGGCGCGCTTCCGCGCCCTCCACGACAACAATCGACGGAGTGGAACGCACAGCCGCGATCAGGGCACGCATGATCTCACGCCCGGTGCCGTCACCATGCGCATGAACGATGCGACGTCGGCTGTGTGCGGCCTCCAATCCGAGGCACAGTGATCCTTGCGGCGTACGGTCGAAGGGAACCCCAAAGCCCGCAAGCCCCTCTATCGCCTTGGGCGCGGCTTGGAGGATGCGGCTCGCCACGTCTGTGTCGCAGAGACCATCCCCGGCGGCAAGCGTATCGGCCAGGTGCAGTTCCGGATCGTCGTCTTCGCCGAAACTTGCAGCCAGACCACCCTGTGCCCAGGTGCTCGAATTGTCAGCTCCCAGCAGCGTCCTGGACAGAAGCAGCACCGGCTCCGGCGCCAGTTGAAGCGCGGTCATCAATCCGGCGATGCCGCCGCCGATGATGATGGGCCGCCCGAAGAAGCTGCGGATATCGGCGCTCAAATTGCCAGCATCCGTTCGACCGCAAGCCGCGCGCGCCCGGCGATCCCGGGTTCGATGGTTACGATATGGTGGTTCTGCTCGAGCGCCATGCGGATGTTGGCAAGCGTGATCCGCTTCATGTGAGGGCACAAATTGCAGGGCCGGATGAACTCGACCTCTGGGTGCGCTAACGCGACGTTGTCGCTCATCGAACATTCCGTCATCAGCACGACACGTGCCGGCCTTTGCCTCTCGACATAGTCGGACATGGCAGCGGTCGAGCCGGAAAAATCTGCTTCAGCCACGACGTCGGGCGGGCATTCGGGATGCGCGAGCACGATCACGCCGGGATGGCTTTCGCGCAACTCGCGGATGTCGGCCGGTGTAAAGCGCTCATGCACCTCGCAATGCCCTTTCCAGGCGATGATTTGCACATCGGTCTGGGCGGCGATATTCTGGGCCAGATATTCGTCCGGCAGCATGATCACCTGGGGAACGCCAAGGGATTGGACGACCGCCTTGGCGTTGCCGGATGTACAGCAGATATCCGACTCGGCTTTCACTTCGGCCGACGTGTTGACATAAGTGATGATCGGCACGCCGGGATAACGCTGGCGCATCAAGCGCACGTCTTCTGCCGTGATCGATTCCGCCAACGAACAGCCTGCCCGCAGGTCGGGAATGAGCACCGTCTTTTGCGGATTGAGCAGCTTGGCCGTTTCGGCCATGAAATGTACGCCGGCCAGCACGATGACTTGCGCCTCGATCGTCGCAGCCGTGCGGGCCAGTGCCAAGCTGTCGCCGACGATGTCGGCCACGCAATGGAAGATCTCGGGGGTCTGATAGTTGTGCGCCAGGATGATGGCGTTGCGCTCGCGCTTCAGTGCAAGGATCGCCTCGATATCCTCGACGAAAGCCGGCCATTCGATCGGCGGGATCACTCGTCGGACGCGCTCGTAGAGAAACGCGGTCGCAGGCAGCATGGCGCTCATCGACCCCTCCAGCTTATACTCTAGTTGAAAATAACCAGCATATACTTGCTGTGAGTATAAGCGATGTCAACCCCGCGCCAGCGGCAATTTTGTCCCGGCGATGACCCTCTCGTCGAGAACGGCGTGGCGGAACCGGTAAAGCTTCGCTGGCCGGCCGCCGGTCTCCGCGGTTGCCTCTCCGGTCTCTTCGACCAGCTCCTGCTGCTCGATCAGCCGGCGAAAGTTCGGCTTACGCACGAGCCTGCCGGCAAGCGCCTCCACGGTTCGCTGCAGCTGCAAAAGCGTGAAGACCGGCGGCATCAGCTCAAAGACGACCGGCCGGTATTTGATCTTGGAGCGCAGCCGCGCAATGCCGGTCGCCACGATGCGGCGATGATCGGCGACCATAGACTTGCTGGGCACCAGCGGAGGCAGCGTCGCGTCCCGTCCGCTTCCGGCCTCTTGGACCAGGCCTGCTTCGTAGACTAACTCATAGCGTTGAAGCGTGAGTTCCTCGTTCCAAAGGCGGTCGTCGAAGCCGAAGGCTATCGTCGCCCGCTGCCAGCGTTCACGTCGCGTGGCCGCGTCGCTGACGCCGTCTGCCCATTCAATCAGGCGCGGTCGCAGAACGTCCAGCACGACCGGAGGCGTGCCGGAGCGGTGGTCCTCCCATGGAAAATATTCATACCAGCTCTGCCAGCCGCACTTGGGCGAGCCAGCTGCCTGTTCCTTGCGGGTCAATGCGAGATAGCTGATGGAGATGACGCGCTGCTGGCGCTCGGCGCCGATGCGATCCCGATCCGCGAAGGTGTAGAGTTGCTCAATGTACCCCAGCGGATGGCCGGTCTGCTGCTCGACCCACCCCCTCAAACCGGATTGCAGCGATCGGTGCTCAAGCGCAAATGGTCCGGAGGGAAGGGTGTCCGCCTGGCCGATGGTGAGGACACAGGGTTCACTGTCGTTTACGGCGACGACAAAGGCGATCAGGTCCACTTTGACTTCGTCGGCCTTGACGGCGGCTCCGTCTTTCCTGGGTCCTTTTGCCTGATCGTCCATGTTCGCGAAAGTGGTTGGCCAGCTCGGGGGCGCCTGAATCGATTTAAGTGTAAGCGCGCCTGTCCGCACGTCAACACCGCACAGCTGCACGACCATTTTTAGCTCTTCGCACTTGCACAAAAATGTGGCAAACGCGACACCCGCGGTTGGTAACGTAGGGGAAGGAGGGTCCATTGAGTGCGTTTGGTGACACCAAGGCGATCACACCGCCGGATATTCGTTCGCGCAAAGGTGGGACGCCGCTCGTCTGCCTTACCGCCTACACGACGCCAGTCGCCCGGCTTGTCGATCCCCATTGCGATGTGGTGCTGGTCGGCGACAGCGTCGGCATGGTTCTCCACGGCCTGCCCTCGACGCTCGGTGTGACGCTGGAGATGATGATCATTCACGGCCAGGCCGTGCGCCGTGGCCTCGAGCAGGCGCTGATGGTCGTCGACCTGCCGTTCGGTTCCTTCGAGGAAAGCCCCGAGCAGGCTTTCCGCAATGCCGCGCGCGTCGTGGCCGAGACCGGCTGCGCGGCCGTCAAGCTCGAAGGCGGCGAAACGATGGCAGAGACGATCGGCTTCCTCGCCGCGCGCGGCGTGCCGGTCATGGCCCATGTCGGCTTGACGCCGCAGTCGATCAACACCATCGGTGGCTACCGCGTGCAGGGCAGAGGCGGGGATGCCGAGCGCATCAGGCGCGACGCGCTTGCGGTGAGCGAAGCGGGCGCCTTTGCGGTCGTGCTGGAGAAGGTTCCCGAGGCGCTCGCCCGCCGGATCACCGGGGAGGTGGCGACCCCGACCATTGGCATCGGTGCCTCGGCCGCCTGTGACGGCCAGATTCTCGTCGTCGACGACATGCTGGGCCTCTTCGGCGACTTCCGGCCCAAATTCGTCAAGCGCTATGCTGAACTGGGGGAGGCTGCTGCGGCTGCGATCGCGGCCTATGCGCGGGAAGTGAAGGAGCGCCAGTTTCCGGCCGCCGAGCACGTGTTTGCCGATGCGCCCAAGCCCGCCGACGGGGACGCCACCAAGAGCGGAGAAGCAGCGTGAGCGTGCCGATTGTCAGGAGCGTTGCCCAGCTTCGCCAAATCGTCGCCGCATGGCGCCGCGAGGGCGTGAGGATTGCCGTCGTGCCAACGATGGGCGTCCTCCATGAGGGCCATCTCAGCCTGGTGCGCGCGGCACTCGTGAAGGCCGACCGGGTGATCGTGACGCTCTTCGTCAACCCGAAGCAATTCAACAGCGAGGCCGATCTCGCCGCGTATCCGAGCACCGAGGACGAGGATGCCGCCAAGCTGGCACCGCTTGGCGCGCACCTGCTTTATGCGCCGGACGCAGAGGAGATGTATCCGGCGGCCTTCGCCACGACCGTTTCGGTGTCCGGTGTCAGCGAGGGCCTGTGCGGTGCCTTCCGGCCGGGACATTTCGATGGCGTGGCGACCGTCGTCGCCAAGCTCTTCCTGCAGACCAGCGCTGACTTCGGCTTCTTTGGCGAAAAGGACTTTCAGCAGCTTCGGCTAGTCAGGCGTATGGCCCGGGACCTGGATATTCCAATCACCATTGTTCCTTGCCCGACAGTCCGCCAAGCCGACGGTCTTGCACTATCATCGCGCAATGTCCGGCTCTCGCAAGCAGAGCGTGCTGTTGCCCCCGAGCTATCATCGGTCTTGCTCGAGACGGCTGAGCGGCTTGCCCGCGGCTCGCCCGTCCTGCCAACGCTTGCCGAAGCGCGCGCAGCAATTCTGGCTGCGGGCTATCGCGAGGTCGAATACCTGGAACTTCGCGACGAGGCAGATCTGCGACCCATGACAAGCCTTGACCGACCTGCACGCTTGCTTGTCGCGGCCTGGCTCGGCGGCACACGGCTCATAGACAACGTCAGAATATCACGGGTTTCAACAGATTAACGGGGTTCTCGGCACGCGCTGTATCCGTCCGGGATCGTTTAAAACAAGGTCTCTGCCTGGCATCGAGCGATCACGGAGGTTACGCAAAGCGCAAATGCATCGCGTGTTTGAGAACTTCGTCGAGCAACTGTCTGCAAGTGTTGATGCTGCCGATCTCCGTGAGGCAATGGCATCCGCTGCAGCCGGCTTCGATTTTCCGCTATTCGCCTATTTCACTTACCCGTCGGCCCCCGGCGACGCCCCGCAATTGATCTCAAACTATCCTTCATCCTGGACATCACGTTATCTGCAACAGCGGTACCACAGTCTTGATCCGGTCATCCTGCGCGGGCTGCAAGGCTGGGATACCTTTGATTGGGGTGTGGATCGCGCTCGGCACTGTCTGCCGAATTCGCAGCAACAAATTCTGGAGAGTGCGGCTGAGTTTGGCATCCGCGGCGGCCTGACGATGTCCATGCATGATCATTGCGGCCGGTTTGCTGCCCTGACCTTTGCTTCCGACGAGTCCCGCCCGCCTCTGTTGCGGTCACTGACACGTTACGAAAAAGCATTGCAGCTGGTGGCCATCAACTGTCATATCCATGTCCGGCGCAGGCTCGCCGACGATCGCGTGGTGGATGGTGTAACGCTCACCCCGCGGGAGTTCGAGTGCCTGAAATGGGCGGCGCGCGGCAAGTCGGCTTGGGTTATCAGCCAGCTTCTCGGCGTCTCAAAGCGCACCGTGACCTTTCATCTGGAAAACGCCAAGGCAAAGCTTGGCGTTCGAACGATCAACCAGGCCGTTGCACGACTGGCTGCCTCCGGCCAGGCGAGATCCTGATTCGTCGGCCACGATAGCTGTAAACCTCTACAGGCTGCATCGCTGCCGGCTTTGCCCTTCGATGGCGGGAACACATCCCGCACGGAGGCGACCATGATGCAGCTGATAACACCAGACCTTTACGACGAGTTCGCAAGCGAGCTCAAAGACATGCACGGGCTGAGGTTTCGGGTGTTCAAGGAAAGGCTGGATTGGGAAGTTGATACCGAAGACCAGATGGAAACAGACCCGTTTGATGGTCTGAAGCCTGTCTATCTGCTCCTCAAGGGATCCGACTGGCGAATTCGCGGTTGCGTGCGTCTTTTGCCCAGCACCGGACCCACAATGTTGCGCGACACGTTCCCGGTGCTGCTGGGTGCTGACGTCGTGCCCTCGACCTCCGACATATGGGAGAGCAGTCGTTTCGCGCTCGATCTCCCTCCGTCGGCGCCCAAGGCAGCGGGCGGACTGGCCCAGGCAACCTACGAGCTCTTCGCGGGCATGATCGAGTTCGGCTTGGCCAAGGATCTGACCCGGATAGTAACGGTGACGGACACGCGCATGGAACGGATCCTTCGCCTCGCGACGTGGCCATTGTCGCGCATCGGACAACCCAAGTCCGTCGGCAAAACGGAGGCGGTGGCCGGGTTTCTCGAGATTTCCCGCGCGAGCCTTTTGCGCATCCGCAGCAGGGGACGTCTGAGCGGACCGGTACTGTGGCAACCGGTTCTAGGCCCGTGCGGCATTGTGGACACCTGAGCCGTGAAGGATGCTGGTCTGCCCAAGGAAGCGACGGTCGGTCTTGTATGCTGGCCGGACTGGCGTTGTCACGAAGCTTACCACTACGCCAGACGATTGCCACGCACTGCCTGGGCCTGGGAGTTTCTTCGGCGCAATCCACAATTCCAGCGCGACCACGCCAAAATGGCACCGTCCGCCTGCATTGTCGGAGCCCAGGCCGACATGAACATAATCGAGTTGACGACAGGATCATCTTTCCTAAGACAATGGAGCCTCCTTTTTCGCGGACGCGCCACAGTGGGACGCTACGTCGGCAAGGGTCTTTTGGGATCCGCGCGACTGCGCCCGTATTCTACGAGCGGCCGCGGAGCTGGTTGGGCTCGACCACGATTTTGAACCGCTTGATCTTTCGTCGCTCTCATGCTGCAAGGACATCCTGCTGACACCTGCCGGCGTGCAGCACGTGCTGCTGAGGGAGGACTGCCGGAGTCTGCAGATCGCCCTTTCCGGTGCATCCGTTCTCCGCCCGTTGCGGCTATATGTCGACGCGATCGTGCAGCCGCAGCACCTGAAGTTCCATGTCGCTGCCCTTCAGTTCCTGAACGACATCAGTGGTTGCGGCCGCCTGGCAGCTGCTTGCTTTCCGCCGGAACCCCGCGGAGCGCGTCTGCGTATCGTGCTCCAGGCTTTGGATGGCTCGCTTGCGGGAGCATCTCATCAGGAGATCGCCATTGCCCTGTTCGGGAGACGCCGTGTCGAAGAAGATTGGTCTCATCCAGGTAGCCATCTTCGCGATCAGGTGCGTCGCGCCATCCAACGTGGCCGCTACCTGATGGGCGGTGGCTATAGACAGTTCCTGATATAATTCGGGTGACAGCTCGGTGATTGTTTATCCGAAAACGGGCAGGCATCAATCTCCATTTCTCACTGCTATTGTGCCTTGTACAAAACGTGACACGCGCCTAGTTCTTCCGCTGCGGGAATCGGGTTTGAGTAATATGGACGAAGCACTAAGAACCAACGCTTTCGTGATAGTGCATTCATGCCCCGAGAATCCTGATGACCGTTACGAACCCCGACAAAGCCGGCGCTGACTGAAACGGTCGCTGAACGTGCTCTGTGGCGTGCGCCGCCTGACTCTCGGTTTCGGCCATGCCGACCAACAGCGTATTGATAGGCCATCGCGGGCTAAACTCTACCGGCGAAAGCCGCGTCAACAGCGGCAGGCATTAAACTTGATCGGCGGCGACGATGATTATGATCAACGTGACGAACACGTGAATCATGCCGACGGCGCCGACGCTGCTGATGATGATGATGCCGATCATGCGTCGCTGATGCTGCCTAACTACAGTTGTGATCATGCCGATCACCGCGTGATCACGAGCGGCGGCGCTTCGTGTCAGGTGCGTAGCCGGGATGGTCGCGCATGGCCGATTGTTCCTTCGTGCCGCGGGGTGTGGGCTTGCGTTCGGTCATGAGGGCGTCAGGCGCAACGAGAAGTTTAGATCAGGGGCTCATCCATGGGGTAGATGATAGTTATCCCTACAATCAATTGTACCAATATTACCGAATACTACTACAAGATCCCCAATGAAAGCGGCCGGATGGGTATCCGTCTCGCGTGGGCTGAAGCTGCCGGCAAGAATGGGAAGACGAACATGTGCGGGATTGTTGGCATCGTTGGGCAACAGCCGGTGTCGGATCGGTTGGTCGACGCATTGAAGCGTTTGGAATATCGCGGCTATGATTCCGCCGGCGTTGCGACGATCACCGAAGGTGCCTTGCACCGCCGGCGCGCCGAGGGCAAGCTCGTCAATCTCGAGAGGAGACTGAAGGAAGAGCCGCTGAGCGGCAACATCGGCATCGGCCACACGCGTTGGGCAACCCATGGGGCCTCGACGGAACGCAATGCGCACCCGCACTTTACCGACGGTGTCGCCGTCGTCCATAACGGGATCATCGAGAATTTCACCGAGCTGAAGGACGAATTGGCGGCGGCTGGCGCCGAGTTCCAGACTGACACCGACACCGAGGTCGTCGCGCATCTCTTGGCAAGACACCGCCGGGAGGGCATGAGGCGGCAAGAGGCGATGCGTGCCATGCTGAAACGCGTCAGGGGCGCCTATGCGCTTGCCGTCCTCTTCGAAGATGATCCGTCGACCATCATGGCGGCGCGCAACGGACCACCGCTGGCGATCGGTCACGGCGACGGCGAGATGTTCCTGGGCTCCGACGCGATCGCGCTCGCTCCCTTCACCAATGAAATTACCTATCTCATCGAGGGCGACTGGGCCGTTGTCGGCAATTCGGGCGCCCATATCTTCGATTTCGACGGCCATCCCGTCGAGCGTCCGCGCCATACCTCCACGGCCGCGGCCGATCTGGCCAACAAGGGCAGCCATCGCCACTTCATGGAGAAGGAAATCTACGAGCAGCCCGAAGTCATCGCCCATGCTCTCCGTCACTATAGCAACATCATAGAGAATCGCGCCGACACGGTTTCTGGCATCGATTTCGCCAGGATCCCGAGCTTGGCGATCTCGGCCTGCGGGACCGCCTATCTCGCCGGACTGATCGGAAAATACTGGTTCGAGCGCTATGCGCGCCTGACAGTTGAAATCGACGTTGCGTCCGAATTCCGTTACCGCGAGATCCCGTTGTCGCCGCAGTCGGCGGCTCTTTTCATTTCGCAGTCCGGCGAAACCGCTGATACGCTCGCATCGTTGAGGTACTGCAAGGAGCGTGGGCTGAAAATTGGCGCTATCGTCAATGCCTGCGAATCGACCATCGCTCGGGAGGCCGATGCGGTCTTCCCGATCCTTGCCGGACCGGAGATCGGCGTCGCCTCCACCAAGGCGTTTACCTGCCAGCTTGCCGTTCTAGCCGCACTCGCCATCGGCGCCGCCAGAGCCCGCGGGACCGTAACCGAAGACGAGCTGCAGGCGCTCGTCAGGAGCCTCGCCGAAGTGCCGCGCGTCATGGGCCAGGTACTCAACTGCATCCAGCCGGAGATCGAGTTCCTGTCGCGCGAACTGTCAAAGTGTCGTGACGTCCTGTATCTCGGCCGTGGCACCAGTTTCCCGCTAGCGATGGAAGGTGCGCTGAAGCTCAAGGAGATTTCCTACATCCATGCCGAGGGCTATGCGGCGGGTGAATTGAAGCACGGTCCGATCGCATTGATAGACGACAACATGCCAGTGATCGTCATCGCGCCCCATGATCGCTTTTTCGACAAGACCGTCTCCAACATGCAGGAAGTGGCTGCCCGTGGAGGGCGGATTATCCTCATCACCGATGAAAAAGGGGCAGCCGCATCGAAACTCGACACCATGCACACGCTCGTGCTGCCGGCTGTCGACGAGATTATCGCGCCGATGATCTTCTCGCTGCCGATACAGCTTCTTGCCTACCACACGGCGCTCTTCATGGGCACAGATGTAGACCAGCCGCGCAATCTCGCAAAATCGGTCACGGTCGAATGATTGTGAACCTTTATAGGTGGCGATGCTTGTCCATCTTCGCTGCATCGGCGGTGGAAATTGGTCGAAGGTATCAGCGTCCGCGAGGCTGGGTGGACGGTGCCGCGAATAGCCACTGGAGGCGTCAGTGAGAGTTCGAGTTGCTGTTCAAGAAAGCCATCGGGGAGAATGAGTCGTGTAGGATCGCAGGTCGAATGCGCTACAGCCGATCAGGCCATCTCATGGCGGGCAGGTTCTTAGAACTTGATCAGAAGCAGGTGAGCCGCCATATTCCGACCCGGCTGCCAATTTCAAGTGGCCCATTCCATGGATGAGGCCGGTCCGGCCGAATGGACGTCCATTTTTTTGATTTGCTGGGTGTGCGCCAGGGTCGGGGAGGAAATCTCCCGATTTGTCAGGCGCTCCCATCTTCTTGGAGATGTTTATGAAGGATTCGCGCATTCCCGAGCCAGTCTTGACGGCTATGTCGCAGGGGACCCACATCATCCGCGCTTATCGTGAGCACCTTGGGTATTCAATCGAGGACCTCGCGGTCGCGTGCGGGCTTGCCGCTCAGGAAATCCAAAACATCGAGCGGGGTCTAAAGTACAATAAGGGCTATCGGAATCGGATAGCGAGATCGCTGTCCATACCTGTGGGAATTCTTGAGGCAGAGTCGGACATATCGGACGCCGCCTGATCAGTCGGATAATCTGCAATGGGTGGAAGACCGCTCTTGTGATGTGACGTTTGCGGCTGATAGTCGTCGCTTGATTCCGTTGGACGCGAATGCCTTCTGGCGCAGTACCGCCAAGAGAATTCTCGTCCACTGTCCGAGTCAGGAACTGCACACGGGCTCGCCGAACAGGAAGTTGGAACGCTTCGTCATGCTGTCTTAGGCGATATAGCCGCCCGGAGTGCTGCGACACGTGCACGATAGCATTGGCTCGCGAGGATGGATTGCTAACGGCGAACCCATGCTGGTCGGCAAGGCGATACTGGCTGGAGCATCAACTCGGCCGACGAGAGTGGCCCCCCATCCTAGGCAGGATCGGCCGACATGGCCGGCATCGCGAGCCGCTCTGAAAAGAGCACAGCGGGCATCCAGACGCTGCCGGGTTGACTATGGGTGTCGGAACCGCAAAAAGGGGCCGCTCTTCATGAGTGGCGTGCGCCGGCAGTCTAACCCCAAGCCCCCCGCCAGGCTGCCGGCGCGCTTCTAGCCGCCTTGATGCACGGCGATAAGCTTTTGACGGCCTGAAGCGACATTGTGGTCGCCGTTGCGGTGCTTTTCCACGCGCCTCGTCAGGCGCCGGGATTGCTTCGTCGTGATGGCAGGCGAGGGTTTGCAGGTTGCGGTCGACGGGTTCGTTTCGGGGCGTCTGCCCCCATCGTTATGTCGCGAGTTGGGGGATGCGATCGAGGACGATGCGCAGGATGCGCTGGTCGGGGCACCGATGTCGGCAGGTGCAGGCGGATTTGCGATTTCATCTCGACCACCCGCGCAGCGATTTTGATGAGGCGCAATCGCAGCGTGTCGAATTGGGCGACGGCAAAGCTCGAGCGCCTAGGCATCGCGGCCCGCAAGCCCCACATCAACCAGTAAGCACCGGCATGCAGGAATAGCCGGAACTGGTTGGCCGTCGCTCTGGTGCAGGATGTGCGGTCGGCGGCAAGATGCGTCTTCCACGACTTGATGTGGTTCTCGGCCGCGCCGCGCCGGCAGTAGACATCCTCGTAGAGCGCCTTGGCCTTCCCACCGGCAAGGTTGGTGACGACGAAGCGGATATCGCCACCTTGGGCGCCGACCTCGACCCGCGCGATGATGCGCTCGACGCGGCTCCAACTAGCGGCGCCGTCAACGAACTCCTTGAACCTGCGGACCTTGCCTGTCTTGGCCGACGCTTCGAAGCGCGCCGTCGTGCTGGCCTCCAGATCCGCGACATGCTTGCGC
>NZ_JAMYQT010000037.1:0-51197 GCF_040320985.1 Mesorhizobium sp. M0571 | reverse complement strand
TGCATCGGACCCCGTTCCTGAATCTGGTAACTCTTTGTCACAAAAGAAGTTTCTCAGATTCTTGGGGCCGATGCACCCCTTACCTTGAGATATTCAGGCTAGCAGCGGCAAGTGCTGCCTGGCTTCTCGCCACGTTGCGCGCGTCGGTTTCATATGAGCGGGGGAGCACCGACACGGTGCCTTCGCTCAGCACGGGTTCCGCATAGGCGAACGTTTTCCCAAGAACGAAACTCTCCTGGGTCCAAACATCCGGGTCCAGTATCTTAATCTTTTCCCTGTCGACCTGGACCTTCGAAAGGCCAGCCTTGTCGTTGGCATCAAAAATCGCACCAGGCGCCGAGACGTAGCCACCGAACATTCGATCCCAGTACGCGTGAAGGTCGATCGCTTCGCCGGTCGCCTGCATTACATTTACCTCGTGCCGCCGCGGTCGCCGTCGGTGTTGATCGCCGAAAACCGCTCGGTCGCGTGCAACGGCTGATGAATATCGCCGACAAGATGCAGCAGCCAAACCATGTCATAGGAGCGCACATCGTCGGTCGCGCCTGACGCCGCCGGCAGAGCAGCGATGAACAGCCTCATTTGAGAGACGGCGTTGATGGGATCCGGGTTCGGAAATGTCGTCGTATCGGTCGAGAAACGGACGTCCTTGAAATGCCAATACTTATGCATGTTCTTGTCGGCGTAGCCGACGTTTTGACCGGTGGGAGTGTCATCGTCGTTGGTGTAGCCGTGTGCAGGGTCCTTGATGTCGTCCGCCCAAACCGCGGCATGAACGAAGGCATATTGCGCCTTCTTGTCGTCCGGCACGCCGGCGACCCAGGTCTGATAGTCGGGGTTCATCTTGATCAGGGCATCGGCCTTGGCTTTCGCCTCGGGCGTCAGTTTTGAATAGGCCACGGCAGCGATCTGCATGTGGCCTCCGTCCCACCAGGCCAGTGCGGGAGCCGACAACAGGATCAATGAAAGAGCGGAACTAAAGACGAGCGCGCGGCGCATGTATTCCTCCCCGAAGTCAACGTTGCTGATTGTCGATTGTAGACGACATGGCATGACGACAACAGCACTGATGCGAACAAGGCGATCATTTACTCGCAGCCCGTATCGGCGACGTCCTGCGAAGGGTCGACAAACAGCCTGAAGGTATTTCGCACCCGGTCCGGCCCGCTGTTTTAGGCAAGATCGAACACCGCAATTGGCTCAATAAATTTCTGGACGTCCTGGCCACACGTTGCAGTTGAAGGCACCCGCAGGCAAATCCAGTTCTCCCGCGCGCCGGGCATCAGCGTTTGGCAATGGGCTTGGGCTCCAATCCAAGTCGTTGATCGAAATCCGGCAGAACCCGATCGCTTTCGGATTCTCCACGCCAGTTGAAAGAGCGGACGCTTCGAAACTGGCGAGCCATGAGGATTGGACCGGCCTACGTCAAAATCGGAAAAGCGGTGCTGTACCCGGTCGAGGAACTTGAGATGTGGGATAACAAAAATATTGTGGTGCGCCGTGCATCAAAGCGACTCACGATGGACGCGACTGAGTGAGCGTGACGATCAGGTAGGAGCACACAAAACGGCCCCGAAACACGGGCGGTTAGTGGAGCGTCAAGACGACCGGATTGTGGTCGCTCGTTTGGTCACGGAAGTCGGCATTGAGGTTCAGGTAGGTGATCGAGGTGACGTCGGTCGACGACAGGCTACCGCCCACGACTATGTGGTCGATAGCCTCCCGCAGGCCGTGGAACTGCGACGAGAAGGTGTAGTTCTCGCCCCGGCTGTCCGGGAGCATAGTAAGGCCAAGGCTGCCCGCCTCGAAGGGAGCAAGCGTGGCGGCCTCTGTGACATCGTTGAAGTCGCCGAGAATAATAATCCGAGGCGGGTTCGTGCCAAAACGTGACTCCAACTCAGCGACGATGGCTTCCGCCTGCGCGCGTCGCCCTGCCGACGACTGCGGCACGGGATCTTCCGCTTTCGAGTAGAGCCCCTGGTCCCCGACCTTTGAGCTCAGGTGGACATTTAGCAGAACGTAAGGCGTCCCGTTCACTGTAAGTGTCGCCAGCAGCGGCTTTCTCGACTGATAGAACGGATTTACACCCTCCTCGCACCGGTCGGCTGTATCGAACAGTCGCTCGACCGCCCCGACCGCAACGTCCGCCCCGCTCTTGACGAGATAGACGTTGCGGATGTTGCCACCAGGCTGACCACCATCGGCATTGGGCACCAGTGGATCGAGAGCAACAATCTCGTGAGCAGGGCCATTAGCGGCCCCGATCGCGGCAATTAGCTTCGCGAGGGTGGCACCCGCGGTGACCGTCATCGTGACATCAACACCATCGTCGTCCTGGACTTCTTGCAGGGCAAGGATATCCGGCGCGCGGAGCGATCCCACGATCTGCTCAGCAATGCCAGTGAAGCGCGACGGCGGGTCATTCGCGTCGAGATTCTCGGCATTGAACGTTGCGATGCGCAAACCCTGCACGGGGGCGGGCGGCGCTTCGGGCGCGGCAGGCTGCGTCAGGGATGCCGGATCGATCACGCGGTCCAGCGCCACCATGTACTCGCCATTCTCGTAGGTAACGACGCCCGTGAGGTCGCCAAGGAGCGTGCCAGGATCGACGACGATCGTTGGTTGGGTCGCCGGCAAGCGAACGCGCATAATTTCCGGAAAGATGTGGCCAGGGATACTGATAGGCAGCCCATCGGCGGTCAATTCGCCTGGCTGCAGGTTCGCGCGTGCAGCGACATAGACGATCTTGTTGTCCCGCGCGGACACGGCCAACGCGTCATCGATACTGACGCGCATGCCCTCGAGGGATTCAAAGTAATCACGGGGATGATCTACCGGATCGAACGGCGTGTTCGGAACGTCCGCAAAAGCGATGGACGCCTTTGCCCCCGGCGGCATGAGCGGCACAGGCGCGGGAACGGCAGCAGTGCCGGTTACGCTCATCGTCGTGACGTTAGTAAGTTCGGTAATCGTGAGGTAAGTTTTGCGGTCTTCGTTTTGGACTGTCGACGTTTCAATCGTCCCGCAGGCAACCACAGTGCGGTTGGGCGGAAAGCCTTCGGTGAAGGGCTGGAATTCGACGGGACGTCCCGTCACTGTGACGAGGCTCCCGACATCATGAACTGGGAAGGCCGCGACGTTGCGCAGGAAAACGTAGAGGCCCTCCGAGGTGGCCGGATCGTTGTCCGGCGCCGTGGACTGAAGGAAGAAACCGTCGCCGAACAACTCTGTCACTACGCCCGATACGGTCAAAACCCCTCCGCCTGCGACGGGGGATCTGTGGTCAGCGCCCTGTACCGCGGACACCGGCGTTTCCTGAGCCACTGCCATTGTCGAGACAAGGAACGCAGCTGTTGTGGCGCCAGCAATGGCTAAACCGAGAGAACGCAAACGGAAATACATTCTCGACCCCTCGCGAAATGCAGTCCAGCGACGCCACGATATTGTTGCTAGCGACGAAACGCAATCTGCCGTTGAATTTACCGTCTTGTGACCGATGATCTATGTCGCGGCGGCAAGCGCCGGCTGGGGCGCGAGGCTACGGCAGCGCAGCTTCAGCAGGAGTAACGAAGATTGAGCACCTAGCCATCCCAGTTTGGGCGCGTGGTCGAGTTCTTTAGCCATATTGCGTTCAGGCTCGCCGATGCGGGAGCGGTGCCGAAGTGTCTTAGCGAACGGTCGCAACCAGTGAGCATCGCCGCCGATCGGTGGCCGGGCTGTCGTAAACCGAGCCCGCATCCGGTCTCGGCCGGGCGGCTTCCATCCCTGATGCAGCATGCGGACCACCGCGGACGGGGACAGTCGGTCCCGCGCCCCGTCCTGCGGCCGGCGCTATGCTGACGCTTCTACGGCTGTCCCGTTCACCGTCCGCGGCGGAGGCGAATTTCCTCCATCCCGCGCGCGACATATTCGGCACGCGCGGCTATTTGCCGGATGAATACTGCAAGGCGGAACATCTCCGGCGCAACTCCGGGGACATTGACAATCTGCTATACAGCTGCGTCCCGAGGGGTGAGGTCCTGCTTCGCTTCGTCGTGACGGTCTGATTCGATCATCGAATGCGAGTTCCATGTCGAGTAATTGCTGGGAAGACACAGCATGATCTTCCCGTGCGCATCCCCAAGCTTGGCTAGGAATCTCTTGGCCTATCTGCTGATCAGCCTTTTCAGCCGGAGGCTTTAACCATGCACAGCGATGCGGGGTCGATCGCCCTACCACTAGGATCAACTTCCCGTTTGATCAACAGGAGGTTTGTGGCCGCCTCGTTGAGAACCCGCCGCGTGCTATCATTTGCGGCGTCGTCGCATAGCTGGACGATCTCTTGATCGAGCGAACCGATCTCATACCTCGCCGCCTCATCGTCTCCGAGTTGATGATCGACGATGGCGGCCAGCACGCGTTGACGGACCCAAGCCAACCGATCGTTGCCATTATAGGAGCCGATGACCCGTTTGGCTTCCGTCCATGATCCCGCTTTGAGCGCGGCCAGAGCCTTCAAGTAAAGAAACCCGAACGTGTCGACCTTTTCTCCACATTCGATGACCCGGCGTGACTGCGTGTTGATGACCTCGACCATGTTAATTGCTAACTCTTGGCTTTTCTCCAGATAGGCGCTGGCACGCATCGATGGCTCAGCTAGGCAGAGCAAGTTGTACGCAATAGCCAAGGTAAGCCGGTCTAGGGGCTCGCTCGGTGGTGACTTGACCAGCGTGTTGGATGCCAGCAACAGGTCGGCCGATGGTGCATTGACGTTTGCGACGACGAACTCTCGCCCGTAAAACAGTATCCGGGCATAAGTTTTTTCGGGCGAGCAATCCGCTGGGCAGTTGATGACGATGTCGAAGTCTTGTGGCCGCCGTCCGAAGAAATACGCGATGACCTCATTCAGTGTATCCGCGCGTAACTCGGTTCCCGGAACCGCAAGCTTGGTCCATAAAGAACGCACGACGCGCCCCTCGGGCTTGGCGCGCGGATCGTCTAACAAGAATATGTACTGCGTTTGGCCCAGATATACATCCGTGATAGGAAACGGTTGAAAGGAGCGTATGGTAAAGTAGTGGCCGAAAATCATGCGCTCGATATCCGATGGCTGAACCCCCAAGGCCGCCGTCGCGTCGTCGACATCAACGCGGTTGAGAAGGAAGACATTATTCCGGTATGTGTCGACGAGCATCGACACCAGAATCGCCACACACCCTAACACCACCAGCTTGAGGATGTTTGTCCAGACAAAAGCGACGACGACGAACGCCGCTTTGGCAGTCGACCTCAGAGCGACCCAGGCAAAATTGACGGCCAATGCCGTCAACCGCCAAAACTCCAAGAGCACTTCCGATAGCGCGACAAGAAATGTCATTTGCCCCACTCCCAAGCCCACACAGAGAACACTGCAACAAACCATGCTGTCCAGCGAATCCCCGCCGTCATCTCTCTACGAACGCTCACATCGCTCGTAGTGAACCCAACGTCATTCGGAACTTACGTGCAAAATATCCAATCGGGCGGGCAAACTTCGGGATGCCGCCCCATCAACGCAACAATGCTGCGAACTTTCATCTTTTTGTTCCCAACGGGAGGGAGCTTACCTGGAAGTCGTTTCGTAGGGCTTCATCTTAAGCATTGCAAATTGTTATATTTTTGTCTCGGCTCGTCACACCCATCACAAATATAGCTTTCCGTCTGCATAGCGCCGCACGATGTCAGGCGATGCCACATCTTGACGACCCGTCCCCCTTTGCTTGAATATGGCTGATACTTGGAGCGCATTCTATGCGAGCGTTAGAACACTGGCGTTCGCGTGTTCGGTGTCAGTCATAGAATAGATCCGCAGCATACACTTTTTGATCTTACGAGAGCAGTTATGCTTAAAGTCTGTATGCTTGGTGGTTTTGCCGTGCGCGGGCCGGGGTTCGCGATCACGACTAAGCTCGCACGTACGTCGGTCGATCTCCTTGGCTATCTCGCGGTCAACGGAAAGACCCCGCAGCGTCGGGAAAAGGTCTCCGAACTCCTGTGGCCGGATCGGCCCGAGCACCAGTCCCGGTCCGCACTGTCGACTGCAATCTGGCGCATCGACAAGGCTTTTTCTGAGGCTGGCTTTGATGATTCATTCTCGATAGAAGTGCGGCATCAGTCGACCATCGCGCTGGCACTTGGAACCGACGTTCGGATCGACTGCGTTGAGCTGGCCGGCAGCGTCGAGGACGCCAGCCGCGAGTTGCAAGCGGGGCTGAACCTCTCCGAGTCGGTGCGCCATCGGCTGATTGATGCGCTCGCGGCGTGGGCCGGCGATTTTCTGGAGGGCAGTCGCAGCGATTGGGCGGCGCGTGAGCAGGAACGATTCCGTTCGATCCGCATTCGCGGGCTGATCGCAATGATGCGCGACTATGCCGCCAAGGGCATGATCGAATACGCGCTGGAATGCGGCAGTGAAGTCCTTGCAGTCGATGAGTTGCGCGAAGCCACCCAGCGCGAAGTTATGTGGCTCTATGTTATGAACGGCCAGCGCTGCAAGGCGATCATCCAGTACCGCCTATTGAAGCAACGACTTCGCGATGAACTTGCGGTCGATCCGATGCCGGACACGACGCATTTATATCAGCACATTCTCGACGGCGGTGACGCTCCGTCGGCCTTCACGCCGACATCGGTGACCGGCATCCTGCGCGAGCACGAGCAGCGCCGCGCCCGCATTTATTCCGCGATATCCGCCATACCAAGGCCCGACGCCTGATCCGGCCGGCTTCGGCCGCCCTTTCATTTTCCCCGCACTGCTGTTCCCACATCGCTGCTCTGGCTCCTTGCCCTGCGCGACCTCGACCTCCGCCAGATTTGAGCGGTGACGTTGCGGTGACGCAATGGTGACCACGCAGCCATGTGCGTGTGGCGTTGCCGAGAACCCTCTCCTGCTATGATTCGGGCTGATGAGGGAACCGCAGGCGACAAGCCATGCGTGAGGTCAGTAATGTCGATCTCGACCAGGTCTTTATCGTCCGGTGCTGGAACGAGGCCCAAAACCTCGCCGGCACACCGGACGTCTGGCGGCTCCAAGTACGCCACATCAATTGCGGCGACGTGCGCTATTTCGACGACCCAAAGCTCGTCGGCGAATTCATCGCCGCGAGGCTTCGCCAAGCGTCGACGCAATGACCGAGCGCCGTCGTGCCGAAACCACGCATCGGGCGTTGCCGCCTCGGCATTCCGTAACTTCGAATATTTGCAAGTGACTTGACTGGCCAGTGACGCGGTGGGTGCGCGCCATCGCGCCCAATCACCGGAACTTGAGACGGAATTGAGACGACAGGGAGACCGACGCAATGCCCATCTATCAGCATCCAGGCGTCTACATCGAGGAGATACCGGGCGGCGCCCGCGCCATAGAGTCGGCTGGAACGTCAACCGCTGTCATTATCGGTTATGCCACCAAGGGACCGATGAAAACGCCGACGCTGCTATTTAAGTGGGACCAGTACGCGGATCAATTCGGCGGAATTGGCAACTTCTTCGGCCTGCCGAAACCAGTTCACTACATGGGCCATGCCGTGCAGGCATTCTTCGACAATGGCGGTGGCAAGGCCTACATCGTCCGCCTCGCCACCGGCGCGCTCAAGTCGAGCGCCAAGCTGATCACCGCCCCTGCCAATGCCACCGTCGCCGGCGACATCCAAAACTACCTCAACATAAAGGCGGCCTCCGAGGGCGTGTGGGCGGACGGTCTGGCCGTCGAGTTGTCGGTTGTGAACACGGCCGCCAATCCCCCGACTTACAGGTTGGCCGTCGGCCGCAGGGACCAGAATGACAACCTGATGCCCCAAGAGGTTTTCTCCGACTTGACGCTGGTGCTCGGCGATCGAGGTTTCATCGCCGATGTCGTCAACAAGTCGTCAGGCCTCATCGAGGTCGAACCGGTTGCCTTCAGCACCATCACGGGCCCGCAGAAGATCCCGTTCTACATTGGACGGCTGACCGGCGCGGACCTCTCGACCCTCACCCCGACCGATATTATTGGTCTGGTCGGCAGGAAGCTCATCGTGACCCTCGACGCTGGCGTTACAGGTAACGCGCAGAGCAATTCCAACATCGAGGTGGAACTAACCGCCACCGAGGCCAGCCTCGCCCTCATCGCTGCACGGACACAGGTCGTGGTGCGCGGCGGCACTGCCACGACGGCTAAATCAGGTTTCACTGCCGAAGTGTCGCAAAACAGGCTCGTTCTTACGTCCGGCACGAAACTGCCGCTGTCGTCCGTAGCCATTTCCGCCGGAACGCCGGACGCAGCCGAAGCGCTGAAGCTCACTGGAGCAGGCGTAGTCGCGAAGACCGGCGAGCAGTCCTTCTTCGACACGTTCAGCCCCAAGTCCCCGGCCACGCTGTCGGGCGGCAGCGACGGTTTGGCTCCGGCTTCGATCGCGGACTACGAGCCTGTATTCGCGGAGTTGCGGAAGTTCCGCGACGTCAACATCGTCCTAATCCCTGACCACCAATGGGCGACCGATCCTTCAAAAGCGGTGATCGGGAAAGCGCGCGATCATGCGGAATCGGTGAAGACCTGCATGGTCCTCATCGACCCTCCGCCAAACAGGGAACTGACGTCGGAGAGTGACGTGGCATCGCTCGGCCTGCCAACGTCGATCTACACCACACTTTACTATCCCTGGGTGTTCACGGCCAATCCTCACTATCACCCCGAGTTGCGGCCGAACCTGCCGGCAACCTACCTCGTTCCACCCTCCGGTTTTGCGGCGGGCATGTGGGCGCGCATTGATGCGCGCCGAGGCGTCTGGAAGGCGCCGGCCGGACTGGCGACCGGGCTCTCGGGCGTGGCGCGCACAGAGTTCAAGGTTGGTAATGACGAACAGGACGGACTGAACCCCTCCGGCGTTAACTGCTTTCGCACAATCCTCTCGGAGCCAGTGATCTGGGGCTCCCGCACGCTCGCTACGAAAGCCGATCCGGAATGGCGCTACGTGCCAGTACGCCGCACCGCCCTGATGATCGAAGAGAGCATTTTTCAGGGCATCCAGTGGGCTGTCTTCGAACCGAACGACCACAATCTTTGGGCATCGCTCCGCGTTAATGTCGGCGCGTTTATGGACGGACTGCATCGCGCCGGCGCATTCCAAGGCCAGAAAGCGTCCGACGCGTATTTCGTTCGCTGCGGACTGGGAGACACGATGGTCCAGGGCGATATCGACGGCGGTCGCGTGATCGTCGTCGTCGGCTTCGCCCCGCTGAAGCCTGCCGAATTCGTCATCGTCCGCATCCAGCAAAAAGTCGCTCAGCAATAGCGAGGACCCAGAACCATGGCCGCGCCCCTCTTTCCCGTGAATGCGCACCGCTTCGATCCTTACCGGACCTTCAAGTTCCAGGTCGTCATCGATGGGCGTGTCGTAGCCGGATTATCGAAGATGTCCGCATTGAAAAAGTCCACCGAAGTGGTCAGCTGGCGGTTCGCCGGCGATCCATCCCACCAGCGGAAGCTGCCGGGCGGCACGAATTACGAGGCGATCTCGCTCGAAGCCGGGCTCACCCACGACAAGCAATTCCTGGAGCTCGCCAACAGGGTGAACAATATCGAGGGCGACGCCGGCATGTCGCTCAAGAACTTCCGGTCGAATCTCGTCATCAATGTCATCAACCTTCAGGGTGCCGTTGCAATGTCGTTCAAGGTTTACCGGGCATGGGTCTCCGAGTTCCAGGCGCTGCCGGACTTCGACGCGAATTCGATGAACGCCGTCGGCATCCAGACCGTGAAGTTTGAGCACGAAGGCTGGGAGCTTGATGCGGCCGTTTCCGAGCCGGCGGAGGTATAAACATGCGAATCCCCGGTGGCATCATCCGCGCAGATGGCCAGGTCGAACAGATCGTGGTCCTGCGCCCGATCGACGGTCGACTGGAATTCGCCCTGTGCGAGGCGGTGAGCCGGGCGAGCAACGTGGAGGCGGCGAGCGACGCCCTCATCGAGACGATTTGCGATATGCCGCTCCCTCATGGCGCACGAGGGCTGAATTCGGCTGACCGCCGCTTCCTCCTGGCGCAGCTTGCCGCCAAGCTTGGAACGGCAATGGTCTGGCAATCGGTCAAATGCGATACGTGCGGGGATGTTTTCGAGGTCCCCATCGATCTGTCGTCGCTGCCCTTCAAGCAGGCAGCCGGCGGATATCCGTTCGCCAGCGCTACCATAGGTGGACGCGAACACCGGTTCCGCATTCCCACGGAACTGGATTTCGACGTCCTCCCCAGCGGCGACGTGCGCGAAGCCGTGGTTGCCCTGGTGCGCGGTTGTGCGGTCGACCCGCTTCCGGAATGGCTCTCAGACGACGATCTGTCGGAGATCGACGCGTCCCTGCAGGACGCCTCTCCCGAGATTGCGGAAACCGCGCAGACCGCCTGCCCATCCTGTGGCGCTTCGGCTGAAGCGTGTATTGAGATTCTCGCACGTGCGACTACGGCTGTGGCCGATCCGCTCGAGGAGATCCACCGCATCGCCAGCGCCTATCATTGGCAGGAAGCGGCGATCCTGGATATGCCACGCGACAGGCGGCGCGCCTATCTGGCTCTCATCGATCGAGACGCCGGCATGATGCGGTGACGCCATGACAGCTCCACGCTTCCCATACTTGTCGTCCTTGGTCAGTCAGGCTCGCAGCCGCCGCGAAGAGCTTCCCTTCTCGGCCGCCCCCGCCCGACCGACTATTCCGGACACTTGGCGATCGCCGCCGCCACGCGAGCGGGACAATGGCACCGCGATCGCTGGACCAAATGCCCCCGATTACACCCGGCAGCCCGCCGCATTCGCGGGGTTTGTTGCAGATGAGGCGCATGTAGCGCGGACCGCTTCGACCATTGTCTTTCCGACGACCAAGACAGCACGCCCACATCCACATGTGTCGAGCCCCGAAACGATATTGTCGCATGTGCCCGGCGAAGCCACAGCCTCGATCGGCGCTGACGGACCCGGAATTGCGCCTAGTCCAAGGATTGGCGGGCATCACCCCAGCATTCCGGATGACGCATTCGCGATGCTGGAAACCCAGGCAAGCGGAGCGCGACACGCATCCGCTCAATCGTTCTGCCGGAGGAATGGGGAAGCACAAACGTGCTTTTCCACCGCCGTCGCGGCACCTGCTGGCGTCCCTACGAATGAAGTCTTCACAACGACCACCCTAGTGTCTCACGCCATCAACCAGACAGTGGTTTCATCGCGGAACGCGCTGCGAGGTTCTCCCCGTTTGCCGAGCGAACATACCGCAAACGGCCTCATGGCAAACGGCACCACAGGTCAGTCGTCAACCACGATCCCCGCCACTCTCGCCTTAACCAATGCCGTTCGCCCTATCGTGACGCCGAGCGAGAATCGGGCACGTCCTGCTGAGCGGGCGACAAGTGCACCGGCCGTGCATATCGGCCGCGTCAACGTCACGGTGATCGACGACCGGCCCCGTGCGACAAGCCGGGAGGCGCCGGCTCTCCCGCCGATCCGCGCAGAGAGCCTGCACTATTTGCGGCGGTTCTGACAATGGGCCTGCCGCAACCAGGAATGATCTCCGCGATCGCTCGCGACTTGGCGAAGTACCTCACGACCACGGTGGAGGGAAAGCCGCAGGTCATGATCGGGCCGCCGGCCGAAGCCGAAGCCAAGGCGGCCGACGCCCAGCCAGTGATCAACCTTTTCTTATTCCGGTTCGAGCCGTCGGCGTTCTATCCCGACGCAGCGACGGTCGATCCAATCTATCTCCGTATCCATTGTCTGATCACCGCCTACGCGACAGTCGCCTCGTCGACAACAGCAGGCGGCTCAGCCGAGACACTTGGCGCCGGCGAGATCTGCCTGAGGTTGCTGGAAGGAATCATCCAGGCCTTTCACGAGGATCCGGTTCGCACCGTCGCGGTGGTGCGGACCAATCCCGACGGACAGCAGCAAACCCTCCAGACGCTTCTCCAGATCATTCTCAAGCCGCTGACCACGGAAGAGCTCAACCAGATTTGGGCGACCCAGGGAGACGTGCATTACCGCTCGTCGCTGCTCTACGAATTCGCCGTCGCTCCGATCACCCCCTGGAGCGGCCGCCCTTCTGCAAAGACAGTTGCCGAGGACGGTCGCGTCATTAGGGTCGACGGCTCGCTGGTCAATGCCCACGGGGATGTCCCGTGATCTTCGCGAACCTCAATCCCGAATGGCAACGCGTAGAGACGCTCGCATGTCTGGTCGCGGAAACCCGGCGCGACGGAACGCCGTCGCAGGGTTCCCTCGACCGCCTGCGATCGCATCAGGATGCGGTGGAGACCGCACGCAAATCGGGCGTCTGGCGAAATGTCGCGGCGAAGCCGCTGAGCGGAATGGAATATGACGTGCTCGCCTGCGCCGTCGCGCCGGAGATTTTCCCGCGCGTGGCCTGGTTGTTCCAGTCGCTGTCGTCGCGAGCAGCGGACCCCTACCCGTCGATGCATTTCCTGCACGAGTTGCTGGGGATTTCGACCGAGGACACGCCCCTGCTCTACGACGCGCTGGACGACAGGGGCAGGCTGCGCAACGAGCGGCTGATCCGGCTCGACGGACAGGGACCGTTCGCGGTCATTCAGCCGGCGCCGGGGCTCCTCCGTCGTTTGATGAACAAGCCGATCGACCTGGAACCTCCACCCGGAGCCACGCTGGTTCGCAACGAAGCCGGCTGGGATGACCTTATCCTGCCCGCCGCTCAGATCGACATGCTACGCGAGTACCTGTCCTATATGATCTGCCGCACGACCGTGGTCGAAGAATGGGGCGCGCAGCCGCCGGCGGGCCCGGTGGCTCTGTTCGCCGGCCCGTCAGGCACCGGCAAGACGCTCACCGCATCGGTCATCGCCAACAGCCTGGGGTGGCCGCTGTTCCGCGTCGACCTGGGCAGGCTGGTCTCCAAGTACATCGGCGAGACGGAAAAGAACCTCAACGCGCTCTTCGATGCAGCCCATGACGCGCCGATGGTGCTGCAGTTCGATGAGGCCGACAGCCTGTTCTCCAAGCGTGGCGAGGTGCGCGAGGCGCGAGACCGATACGCGAACCTGGAGGTCTCACATCTGCTGGCACGGATCGAGGACCACAACGGCCCCTGCATCCTCACGACGAACCTGCGGGACCAGTTGGACTCCGCCTTCGCCCGGCGCTTCCAGGTCGTGATCGATTTCCCCAGACCTGACCTCGCCGCGAGGGCGCGGTTATGGCGCCGATTGCTGCCGCCGCGTGCGCCTATGGCCGCCAACATAGACATCGAGATGATCGCGGCCTCGGCCGACCTTGCCGGCGGGTCGATCCGCAACGCAGCCCTGCACGCCGCCGTGACGGCAGCGGCCGACCGCTCGCCTATCACACTTTCCCATATCGCACGCGCCATCTGGCGCGAACTAGCAAAGGCCGGCCGTCCCGTTGGACTGGGCGAACTCGGCGAGCTCGCGGCCCATATCGAGGGGGAGCGCGCATGATCCGCATCGATGAGCTCAACATCGTCCTTCCGCGCTCCCTTCGGTCGCGCACGGATTCGATCCTGCACCATGTCGGCGAGGCGTTGAGGCGCGAGCGCATCGACACGCCGCTGCACGTCGGCGAACTGCGAGCCGTCGACGCTCGGGTATCCTCCGCGCGGTCCGATGCGGCCATCGGAAACCACATCGCCACGGCGATCATGGACGCCACGAAGCGGGTCGGAGGATCTGGCGGTGGCTAGCTCAATGCGCGGATACCTCGTCGAGTATGCGCTGGCGATCCCGCCACTGGCGCTGGCGTTCGACTTTAATCCGCAGTCGATGCGCCGCACGCGCACGATAACCGTGACGACGTCGCAATCTCCCGCGACGCGCGGCGGATACGACTTCGCGTTGCCGACCGAGTCGGCGCGTGCGGCGCAGGGCGTCTCCGTGGAGCCCGAACGTTTTACACTGTCGATCCTGCTCGATGGCACCGACCGTATGAACGAGGGCGAGCCGATCGCGACGATGTTTGGCATCCAGCCGGAGATCGACACGCTACGATCAATGGTCGAGCCCAAGGCGCAGGGACCAAGTGGCGTGCAATTGCTGGCGAGCCTCGGCCTTGGCGCCCCCGGAGCACTTTCCACGCGCGAATTCGCCTCGGTCATCATCTTTGTCTGGGGTGTCAGGATCCTTCCGGTGTTCCTAACCTCGGTCGAGATCGAGGAGCAGGCGCACCTGCCGACCCTCTTCCCTTATCGCGCGGAAGCGACGCTCTCGATGCAGGTAATAGAGAGTTCGAATCCCTTCTACGACCTCGAAACCCTGCGCCAAGTGCTCGGCTCCGCCACGAATACCGCGCGCCTCGGCGCCGAAGCAATCACGGGGCTGTTCTGACATGACAGTGAAGAGCCGATACGTCGAGACGCCGACATTCGCGCCTGATCCGCGCGGCAACAGCACGTTTGGCGGCGTGCGTCCGCGCGAGATCGGGGCGGCCACCGGGGTCGTCGAGCATATGGTTGTGTCGGGCGACCGCTTAGACCGCATAGCGGCGCACTACTACGACAACGATCGTCTCTGGTACCGGCTGGCCGACGCCAATTTCGCCGAGCTCTACCCCCCCGACCTTTTGTTCGATCCCGGTCCCGGATTCGATTCCGGCACGGATCCGCTTGGCCGCTCCGACCGGGTCGGACAGGTTGTGCTTGTGCCAAGGGTGAAGGAGTAGGCGATGTTTGACTGGGCGATGTCGAGCGCTGCCCATCGCCAGCCGGCCGGCTGCCGGATCCTGATTGACGACGCAGAGATCACCGACCTCTATCCGCTCGTGACCGATGTGACAGTCAACAACTCCCGCGAGATCCCCTCGACAGCGCGCATTGTGCTGGCGGCGCCGGTCGACGAGCGAGGCTCATGGAGGGTGCAGGACGAGGCCGGTATTGCAGTCGGCGCCAAGGTCGTCATCGACGCGATCTTCGGCACGGAATCAGACGAGGCCTTCCGCGGCTTCATCTCGCAGATCAACCCTTCCTATCCGGGCGATCGTGGCCAGGCGCGTGTCGTCTACACCTGTCGGGACGACACGCTTCCCCTCGATCGCAACCACGCCTGCAAGCTGTGGGAGAACGAGGCGCCGACCACCGACGGCGCCATCGTCGCGCAGATATGCGCAGCGCACGGCCTCGCGCCGTCGCCGGAGAATGGCCAGGGCCAGGCGGGCATCCAGCCGATGCAGAACAGCTCAGACATGGCCTTCCTGCGCGAGAGGGCGAACGCCAACGGCTACGAAGTCTACGTGCGCGGCGGCTTCGTCTATTTTGGGCCGATGCAGCTCGCGGGAGAGCCGCAGGCGCCTATACTCGTCTACGCCGGGAGGAAGACGAACTGCCTGTCCTTCGAACCGCAGGAGGACGCGCACAACCCCGATTCGATCAGCGTCGACCTCGCTGCCACCGAGGGTGATGCGGTCGAAACCATCACGGTCCGGCCTGACCTCGAACTGCTGGGCCTCAGGCCCGCGACTGGCGAGGGCTCCGCCGCTGGCGCCAATGACTGGCGGTTCGGCAGGGCCACCACGCCTGACAAGAACGCGGCGAAGATCCTCGCGCAGGCACGCGTGAACGAGGCCGCCATGCGGGTGACCGCCACCGGCGAGCTGGACGGCGCACTCTACGGCCACGTCCTACAGGTCGGTAGGACCGTCGTGGTGGATGGGGCGGGCTTCGAATGGAGTGGACGGTATTACGTCGATCGCGTCGCCCACAGCTTCTCTACTACCGGCTACCGCCAGACATTCGGCTTGTCGCGCAACGCCCGCGGCGACGACGGCGCAGCGGGCGGCGGCGTGCTTGACGCGATCCTCGGAGCGCTGTGGTGAACGATCTTGTCTCCCAGGCCACGCGCGCGCAGGCAGCGACCTTCTATGGCAAGTATCGAGGCTTCGTCACCAACAATGCGGATCCGAACAAGGTCGGCCGGGTGCGGGCGCGCGTCCCCTCGATCACCGGGCAGGTGGAGACGGCCTGGGCGCTGCCGTGTTTTCCCTTCGGCGGTCTGGCACAGCAGAGTTTCTTCATGGTGCCGGAGGTCGGGGCGCAGATTTGGATCGAGTTCGAGGAAGGAAACCTGTCCCATCCGGTCTGGACTGGTACGTTCCTGCAGGGCGTCGCGGACGCGCTCACCGAGGTTGACACCGAGCCGACCGCCCGCCTCGTCAAGACACCGTCTGGCCATATGCTCTACTTCCAGGACAAGTCCGGCGAGGAGCGGGTCACGCTTCACCACAGCGCTGGCGCCGAACTGCTGCTGGACGAAAAGGGCTCCCTCGCCATCACCGACAAGAACGGCGCGACGCTGACGATCGACGCCAACGCGGGCGAGATCACGATGTCGGACACCAACGGCAACACGCTGGTTATGTCGTCATCGGGAACGAAGGTCACCGACAGCAACGGCAACAGCATCGACATGGCGGGCAGCGGCATCACCGTAAGGGGCCAGCAGATCGTCGTGGACGGACAGCAGGTCCTGCTTGGCGGGCAGGGCGGCGAACCCCTGATCAAGGGGCAGAGCTTCCTCAGCTTGTTCATGACACACATCCATCCGACAGGCGTGGGGCCGTCCGGCCCTCCGATCCCACAAGGCGAGATGACGTCGCTGTCAACCAAGGTTATGAGCGCATGAGCCCGGCGCTGACAACGAATCCGACGAAGGTTGTTCAGACACTGCCATCGGTGGCTTACATGTCGTTTCCCTTCTGGGTGGGTCCCGGTGGACCGGCGACGTCCGGCCGCGCGGCACATGTCCGCGAACAGATAGAGCAGATCCTCTTCACGGCACCCGGCGAGCGGATCTTCCGGCCCGATTTCGGAGCGGGCGTCCAGCGCCTCGTATTCGAGCCCAACGACCAGACCCTGGCCGCATTGCTGACCCGGCGGCTGCAGGCCGCACTAGCGCCCGCCCTGCAGGGCGAAGTCGACCCGAAGTCCCTCACCGTCTCAGCCGGCGCCGATCCCGACTTTCCCGAACGGCTGGTCATCGAGATCGGCTACACGCTTGCGGCCATAAGCTATCGCGAACGCTATCGCGCATCGCTCGGCACGGGAGGAAACGGTGGCTGACACACCCGTTCCCGTCCTCGATTTCAGCGGTGCCGACAGTGGAAGCTGTGCGGCCTGCGGCGAGCGCCGTACCATCTTGCCGCTGCCCCTGCTCGACGCTGGCAACGATATCGATCTGCGGGTGCGCGATTTCGATGGTTTCCGGCGGTTCATGCTGGAGGAACTAGCGGCGCGCTATCCCGAACGAACGCGCTGGACGCCCGCCGACATGGAGGTCGTCCTTGTCGAGGCGCTGGCGACAGTGCTCGACCAGCTGTCGGACATGGCCGACCGCGCCTTCGCGGAGGCATATCTCGAAACGGCCCGCATCCCCTCGTCGGTGCGCAGGTTGCTGTCGATGATCGGCTATGATGCGGCCGCAGAGGCCAGCGCCAAGGGTCAGATCGGTTGGGATCCGGCCCGCCCGGAGGAAAGGTTCGCGGCGCTTGAGAACTTCTGGGCAAAGAATCCATACGAGATGGACGAGGCGCGACGGGCCGGACCGCGTGCCATCCGCACCCAGCACCGCATGGTCAGCCTCAACGACCACGCCGAGCGCGTGGAGGATCACCCGCTCGTGCTCAGGGCCAAGGCGCGGTCGTTCTGGACGGGTTCGTGGGAAACAATTTTCGTCGCCGTAGTCGCCTTCGACACGCGTCTCTCACTGGGCAGCGCCGTTCCGCTGCCGGCCGATGCCACGAACGAGGAGGAACGACTCGAACGGCAGCAACTGATCGAGGAGATCGAGCGCTTCAACAAGCGCAACGAGATGCCCCTGCCGGATTGGTCGATGCATCCGACGTTGCGGCAAGTGCTGGCGCCATTCGTGGAGCGGATGCGCATGGCTGGCCGCGAGGTGGTGCTGGACGACGCAATACCCGTCGGCATCGCGCTCGTCATGTCGATCGTTGTCAGACCGAACTATTTCCGATCCGAGGTTCAGTCCGCCGCCAAGGCGGCGCTCAGCGACCGCCCTGGCGGCTTATTCGAGCCGGGTCGGTTGAACTTCGGAGACGATCTTTTCGCCAGCGACATCATCGCCGCGCTAATGGCGCTGGATGGTGTCGAGAACGTCTGCGTGTTCCGGTTCAAGCGCGTCGGCAATGACCAGCCCGATCAGACGGCCTCGGGGCGGATCGCGCTCGACGGTCTGGAGATACCCGTCTGCGACAACAATCCGGCGCGGCTCGAACGCGGATACCTGTCCTTGACGCTGCATGGAGGCCTGAGCGGATGAGCGGCGGCGGCAATCTGCGCGATCTGACGCGGTGGAACAGGGCGGGCCTGCAGCGCTTCCGATACATCGATGGCACTGCCGTTTCCCATCTCGAAATGCTGCGCGCGGCGCTGGCCGGCCATTTTCCGGATTGGTCCGCGCTTGGCGATCCAGGTCCCGGCACGGACACTGCCCGCCGCGCGCGGATGCTTGAGCGCTATGGTGGATCGCGGCAGGATCTGGGTTGGGAGATCGGCCGCACATTCGCGCGGGCCGCACACATCCTCACCGAGCATCTCGATGCCTTTGCCAACGAGGGATTCATCGGAACGGCGACGCAATGGGAATACCTGAAGCGACTCGTCGCGCCGCTCGACTATCGCCCCCGGCCGCCGGCCTCGGCTCAAACAGTGGTGGCGCTGATCGCCAAGGGCGATCCAGGCACGGTCGAAGCCGGGTTCCAGTTGCAGCACATGCCGCCGAAAGGCGGCGCGCCGCTGGTGTTCGAGACGATGTCCGACATCGAGATCGGCCCCGCCCTGAACGGGCTACGCATCGCGGGCTGGAAACACAATCCCAACGTGTTCGAGCCTATGCCACGTACCGCGACGAAGCAGGACTTTCGCACGCCATGGCGCCTTCCTGAGGAACAAGCCGTGTCGGCCGGACAGCCCTGCATCCTCGTTCAGGACACGACGGCCGTGGCGCTCGTCGTCGAAAAGGTCGACGGCCTCGATCTCTTCCCAGCTCCGAACGACGATCCGCCGAAAGCAAACCCCTGGATCCTCGGCGACACGAGGTTGCTTCTCGAACCCGACAAGGTGTGGCGGCCACGTCTCAATGGCCCGAAGACCGTTGCCGTCGATGACACGAATCGCTTTGTAGCGGGCCAGACGGTGTTCTGGGAGAACGAGGCCGGATCCGGTTTCGCTCTCATCGACGCGGTTGACCGGGGTGTCGCCCGCCTCGCCGAGGTTCGGCCGTCGGGGTCGTCCATTCCCGCGGGGACCATATTCTATGCCGTACAGGACAACACTCCCGAGCAATTCAAGGCGAATGGCAACGAATGGCGCTTCCCGCTCGATGCGGTCGACGCCCACGGGGACACGAAGCTTCGCATGATAGGCACGACCGCGAAGGGCTCGCTCGATCCCAGCGAGATCGTGCCGGTCCTGGAAATAGCGCGCTTGAATGACGCTAGTCACGACAGTTACACGCGGCTGGCGGGCGTCACCGCATCATGGCTCAAGGTTTTCGACCCCGACAATAAGCAGAAATTGGCGACCTCGATCCGGCGCAAGTCGGCGGCGACGATCGTCGTTCCCGGCAGCCCGGGCAAGCTGCGCGGCGGCGACATTGTCCTCGCCGAGGACGCCAAACGCCAAAAGGAAGTGCTGACGGTCGAATCCATCGTTGAGCGCGACGACGAGTTCTATGTCGTCCTGACCGAGCGGCCAAGCCATATCGAGGATATCGCCTTCTTCTCCGGTCCCTTCCTCCGGGAACTGCGGCCTCTCGATTGGGATCGCAACCCGAGACGGGTCGGCTTGTCAGCGCTCGTGATCGAGGGCAGCGGCGCGCTTAGCGGCCTGTTGACGGCCGGCAAGTCGATGCTGATCGAACCCGAGATCGCCGCGCCCGACCGCCTGCCGTTTTTGGCGAGCATCGTCGAGCTGGATCGCGTAACGCGCCGCGTGACGCTATCCTGTCCCCCAGATGCCTTCGAAGGATATACCGTCGCGGACGTGATCATCCGAGCCAACGCCGTCGCGGTGGGACACGGTGAAGCCTTCCCCCGGATCATCCTCGGCAATGGCGACGCGTCGCGGACCAACCAACTGTTCCTGATCGCCAAGCGGGAGGTGTCGTTCGTCGCCGACCAGACGATCGAGGCAGGCGTGCGTGCCGCCGTCGAAGTCCACATCGACGGCGGCCGGTACGAGGAGGTGTCGACTCTCGCCGATTCGGAGAGCGACGATGCCCACTACGAGACCCGAATAACGGAGGACGGACATGTCCGCATCCAGTTTGGCGACGGGTTCCACGGGCGTCGGCTGCCCACCGGCAAGAACAATGTGATTTGCTTTTGCCGTGTCGGCACGGGCGCACGCGGCAACAACATCCCGTCGGATGGGCTCGCCAAGCCGGTGCGTCCGCACCCGGGCGTCGATTCCGTTCGCCAGCCGCTGCCGACCTGGGGCGGACAGGACGGCGAGGATGTCGAAGTTATCCGGGTCAACGCACCGGCCTACCTCGCGGCGCTCGGCCGCGGCGTCGCGCTGGTCGACTTCGAGCATATCGCGCGCACCCAGCCGGGTGTCTGGAATGCGAGAGCTTTCCGCGTATCGGAAGGCGCCGACCGCCGCGAACTGATCGACGTGGTCGTCGTCCCTGCCGCCGGCGCGCCGCTGGGCGACCTCGGCAGGGTGCTGGAGGAACGGCTGGCGAGCCTCGCCGCGCCCGGCATGCAGTTCCGCGTGTTTCGCTTCGACGCGGTTCCGTTGCGCTTGGGCGTGCGCATGGGCGTCAATCCCAAGGAATTCGATCCGGAGGCGGTCGAGGCCGATATGCGTGCGGCCCTGTTCTCGACCTTTGCGCTGGAGCGGCGCGCCCCGGGACAAGCCCTTTTCCGCTCCGAGGTATACGCCGTGGTCGAACGAGTAGCCGGCATCGTGAACTCCGAACTGGTGTTGTTTCCAAATGCCGTGGAACCATTGATCAGCGTCGGCGGAAATCCTCTCCTGCCCTCCCGTCTTGGTCCCGGAAACCAGATCTGGACTGTTCGTCCGACTGACCGTCAGGTGGTCCATCTTGACGGAGATGGAAGCGGCCTCGATGTCATTCGCGAGGTGGTCTCGTGAGCGCCTATCCGAACGCCAGCGGCGACCAGTTGTACGCGCTCCTCCCGGAAGTCTATCGGGATCGGGATCGATCGCCTGCCTCCAACGCGCTCCGGCCGCTGAAAGCCTATCTGGACGCGTTCGGTGAGGTGCTGGACAAGATCCGCCACACGCTCGACCAGCGCTATGACGATTCCTTCCCCGACACGACGGTCAATGACAGGAGATGTCAGGAATGGCTCGTGCCGTACTTCGCCGAGCTGCTCGCCGTGCGGCTGCGCTCGCCTTTCCCCGATGGCAAGCGCGACGAAGTGGCCTCGGCCGTTCGCTGGGCTCAGCGCAAGGGCACGCTTCCGGCGGCGGAGGAAATCGTCGAAGCCATCGCCCAGGTGGAAGGCGAACTTCGCGAGGGCTTCCGGCTTGTAGCAACGACCGCGCGAATCGGTATGCCGGAGTCGCCGGTGACACCGGACTTACGCCTAGCCTCCCGGGCGATCCAAGCCGATGCGGACGACCCGGAGGCGCAATGGACTCGCTTCGGCTGGAACGGACGTGTCTGGTCGGCCGATGACCCTGCGGCGGCCGCGCCGGAGTCGCGCCGTGCTCCCTATACCTCGTGGAAGCAGACGAATCACACAGGCGCACCATGCTTCCCCGGTTCCTACGAGGATGTATCGAGACGGGCGGTGGACCTGCGCACGCCCCGCGCGGATCAGGGCCACTGCCACCCCAAGCGTTTTACCGTCCATCTCCCGCCACCCTGGGGCTTCTTTACGCCGACGCCGATCGCCTTCGACTGGTCACATGTCGTCGCGGCCTACGATCCCGTGACCGGCGGCGTTGCCGCTCCGGTCGGCGCCTATATTGAAGTCTTCATAGACGGCGCGGCGCGTGTCTGGCGCAACAAGACCGGCGACAGCGTCGAGATCGTAGGTGCGGTGGACCTCGCCGGAACGCCGCCGACACGCTTCGAGAAGCTCCGCTTCGTCGAAAAAATCAAACTTGGCGCCGCCGACACCGAATTCCGCCGCTGTGCAGTCAGGGAAATTGCTGCGGTCGATACCGGCGGCACTCTAACGCTGCGTGACGTGCTCGCCGACGAGGTGGACATTCGCCAACGCCTGCTCGTTGCCGAGTACACGACCGTGCTCGGCCGGACTCGCGTGGCCCGCCTCCTCGCCAGCGATTGCATCTTCGCCGGCGCGGTGGTGACGGCGGTGGTGTCGCAAGGCGATTGCGTTCGCTTCACCCGCGTTCCGGAGGCCTGGCTCGCCATACAACCGCCGGCTGTGCAGAAGAACCGGCTGACGACGCTACCGCCACACTTCCTTTCGGACGTCTTCGGCGAACCGGGCTGTTCCGTGCTCGCACCCGATTGCGATCCGGCGATTGCTCTCGGGGCCGAGGATGGCGGTGAGATGGGATGCGGGCATGCCTGGCGGCATGCCGCCAACCTGACTGCGCTAACCGGGAAGCTTTCCGAGTATTTGCCGGTCGGCATCGAACCGGTCGTGACGTACGACGCGCGTCTGCTCTGTCCGCCGCCGGCGATCACCAAGTCGCCTTGAGAGGTCTATCATGAAAGCCGAAATCTCTCACCACTCCTATCTGCGGCACGCGCGCTATTCGGGCGTTTACCTGCAGCAGGGCGCTATGATCACAGACCGGGACTGGAACGCCTCCACGGACCGGCTTAAGATCCGCATAGAGAATTCGGCGGCCCGCGCCTACTATTCCGGCGTTCCACGCCGCGCGGGCCTGCTGGCCGGTTGCCTGGAGACCGACGGGGTCGATCATCTCTGGTCCGCGCCTTTCGCCGCCCACGGCGGATGGGTCACAGCCGAAGGCGTCGCCGCCCTGGCGTTGCCCGGGCCAAAGGGACCGCCGTTCAATTACGAGAGTCAGGCGGATCTGCCCGAGCCGCCCGCGCTCAAGCTCGACTTCCTCTATGCCGACATCTGGGAAGAAACGGTCACGGCCCATGACGACGCCGACCTCGCCGATCCCGGCCTCCATGGCGCACACACCGCTTTCGTCAGCCGCTTGCGCGTCCAGATCAAGCAATGCGCGAAGGATCAGCTGGTCGCCGACGACCGCGGGTTGACACCCGACCCGGTCAAGCTGCCAGCGATTGGAACGGGCAAGTTTGCGGTGGCCCCGCGAACCGGACCGGCCGGCAAGGACGCCTGCGATCCCTGCGCGGATGCAGTCGACCTGGAACGCAATGTCGGCAATGCGCTTTTCCGCGCGGAGATCCACGACGTGGTTTACGATGCGGACGGCTGGGCCAGCGAAGTGACCATAAAGTGGTCGGCCGAGAACGGCGCCATCCAGTACCCGCGTCCCGCCTCGACCAATACGCTGCCGGACGGCCAGGCGCTGGAGTTCTTTAACGAAGGCCACGGCCTATTGATGGGCATGCCCGCCGGCGGCATGGCCGACCGGCCAGCGCGCGGCCTTATCGTCTCCACAGCCGCCGGATTTGCCGGCGCCTCGACGGCACTTGACCGCATTAGGAAGTGGGACGGCTATGCCCGCATCGACCTGGCTCAGGACAAGCTGCTCAACGGGCGCGACGCAGGCGTCGACCTGGTCCAAGGTGGCGATCCGACTGCCCATGGGCACTGTTCCATCGCCAACGCCGCATGCAGTATCAATCTCGCCGAACTGGTCCTCGATCTGGATTTCTCAGGGCTGAATGAAGGCTCGAAGCGTGCCGCGATCCTCACCGGCGATTACTGGCTGGCGGTGATGCGCGCGCGCGCTTCGGCGAGCGATAAGGTGCGTGCACTTTCGGACCTGCCTATCGGCATCCGCCATCACTATTGCGTACTGGGGCAGCACAAGGGCGGGACGCATATCGTCGATATGTTGTCCGTCGACAAGCGCCGACTGTCTTTCCCGGATCTGACGAGCCTCGATGCCGGTGATGTCGGGTTCAAACCGGATTGCACTTCCTCGGTCTTCGACAGCCCGCAGGCCGTGAAGGTCACGACAGTCGCCGAGGCGTTGCGGCTTCTGTGCGATGTGAAGGCGTCGCAGATATCCTACACCACGGCCTGCGATTACCTGAAGGGTGCGACAACGGTGCAGGAGGCGCTCGACCGCCTGTGCGGTCGCAATCATTGGGCGCTGCGCATGTCGGCCGGGACCGGCCAGGAGGGCTTCGAAGGCGAAACCCTCAAGGGGCCGATCGCCGTTCTCGTGGAGGACCAGGACGGCAAACCTGTCGCGGGCGCGAAGGTCGAACTCGCCACTGTCGAGCCAAGCGGAAGCGGGGATGAACTGACCGGCGTCACCGATCCCGCGAATACCGGGCAGACGATCACGCTCGTCTCGGACGCGAAAGGCTACGTGGCGGCCTGGTGGAAACTCGGGCAGAAGCTGGGCACTCATTCGGTGGGAGCGATGCTGCTCAATCCGCCACAGGCGGATGCCGGCCGCCTCTGGTACTACGCGACACTTGTCGAACGCACGAAGTCAAAGCTGGCGACGGTGGCCGTGCTGAAATGGAAAGACGGCTCGACGTTTGAAAACGACGTACCGGTCTCGTTCGAGACATTTCTCATGGGCTTCGACATCTACCTCACCGATGACGTTCTGCCTGAGAAGGCGGTTTCCAACGATGTCGTCATCATCACGGCGGAGAGGCCAACAAAATTCGAATATAATGATGGGATGAATTTCCAGCAGTTGGTGGTCTGCGGCATGGCCGCCGCGCAGAACAACCAGATCACGTTCGTGCCGAACGAGCCGAGTTTGCGGGATTTGTTCGCGGGTCTTCCTGAACCCCAGCCGTGCGCACCCAAGGAGGGCATGCGTTTTCGCATCCGTCTGCTCGGTCGATTTATCGGCACCAAGGCCGGCCTTCTCGATGGATTTGTCCCCGGCCTACCCAAGGGTTCCCAAGTCCATCTGGCGTTCTCCGAAGCGGGGCTTGGCATGCCGAGCGACTTCGAGGCATGGGTCTATGTAGGCAAGCCACCGAATCGAAATCTCAAGTTCCTGATACATCCCGATCTCGTCAACGTCGGCTTCACCGACCCTGCGCGCGCGCAGCTCTTCCTGCAGGCGGCGGCTGCGGCAACGTCGATGACGGATTTCATCAGGAAATTCAAACCGACCGAGGCCGAGAAGAAGATCATCGCGGCGAACTTCGTGTTCTAAGGCTCCATGCACCTGTCCGCCAACCCGGGTCTACACTACACTGCCGGCACACCTTCGCGGGGCCGAGTCAAGGGGACACCCATTGTGACCGAGCGCGTGGCCATGATGAAGCGCAGACCGATGGATCTTCTGCCGGGGACCGTGCTGCGAAAGACGGCCGTTCGTCATCCTCTGGTTCCTTCGAAGTTGCGCAGCTGCGCCTCGCCTTCGGCCACAGCCATATTGCGGCCGAAATGCACGGTCTGCGACGCCGACGATTTAGAGACCCGCCCATATGTCTTCCGCGGGCATTTTTCCGGCCATTCGCCGGTCGGCGAGGAAACGAAGTTTGCCCTTTCGACTCTGAGTCGTGCCCATTTCGGCTCGACATTCCTTCACGCTCTCAGCAAGAAGGAGCAGGGGCTGTTCGAGAAGTTCGTAAGCCTGGCGGATACGCTGTTCCTCGATAAAACCCTGAAGAAGGGCGACAGGCTCTTTCCACATGGCCAGGGATCCCACGGCCAGGGCGCCAATCCGACCATCAACGAATGGCTCGACGGCCTCGTCTGTTACGAAGTGCGGCTGACCCGTGGTAATGTGACCAGCATTCATCAACTGGCTGTCCTACGCCGAGGAGCGCTTTACCAGCGCCTACAATTTCCGCAACTAGTCCTGCACCGACACAGCGCTGGAGAAGTGAGTAGATGCTGACCAAGACCCACGCAGGTCACAAGTCGAGGGTTCGTTACGCCGGTCCCGCGCTGGTCGGTATCTCGCCGGCTCTGGCGGCCGGCGTCAAGGCCGCGGGTATCCTCCCGAAGATGCGCGTCGGCGCTGTCAGCGATCCGGCGGAGGTCGAGGCCGACTGCGTCGCCGACCGGGTTATGCGCATGCCGGCGACGGCGCCCGGCAGCATGCCGCCTGCCCCGCCGTCGCGCTCCGTCGGTGCGATCCTGCGCCGGAAATGTGCGGTTTGCGAAGCGGAGGATCACAAACACGACCGCGGGGACACCGTGCGCCGCAAATGCGCGACATGCGAGGCCGAGGACGAACACAGGCGCCGAAAGGCCGATGCCACCCGCGCGGCGCCCTCCCCGGTCGGCGCAACCCTGCGCGGCGGGGCAGAGAGCACCGTACGGTCCCTTGGACCCGGCAGGCCGCTGCCACCCGGCGAACGGGCATTCTTCGAACCCCGCTTCAACCGCGACCTGGGACGGGTTCGCCTCCACGATGGTCTTGCCGCGGATGCCGCAGCGACGTCGATCGGCGCGCGCGCCTTCGCCCTAGGAAATTCGATCGCCTTTGCGAGCGGCGAATACCGTCCGGGGACCGGCGCAGGCCGCCAACTGCTCGCCCATGAACTCGCGCATGTAAGCGAGGGACATGCCGAACGTGACATCCGCCGCGCCACGACGCGCGGGGCCGGCGGCTGTGGGCCGCAGAGTTCCATCGACGAGGACGATGACGGGCCACGTCAAGCCGGTTTGATCGCCCACACACAGATCCAGGCCGCTCTACTGACCAGCGGCGTGCTCAACGAGCTTGAGGTGCCGCGCGCGACGAAGCGCAAGATTGCATCAACCGGCTGCCAGCCGGCAGGCACGCATGAAGGCTACACGGATCTCTTTCGCCTCGGTCCCGGTCAGGTCGAACTAGCGGAAATCAAGCCCATCTACCGGGCTAATACACTCGCGGTCGAAGAGGTCGAACATTACATCCGGCGTTCCGGCCAGGCCCAGGACAGGGTGACGAAGACCGGACGCTGTTCCGCTGATCCCCCGACTGTCGGCGAAGATGACGTGTTCGATCGTCAAGTTCGGTCGTTCCGTAGTGGCTCGGCGAAGCCAGCCTTCACAAAACTCAACGGCGTGCTGCCCGCGACGACCGTCATCGGTCCATTCGACGGCGACCGCGCGAGGACCCTGAAGGCCCGCCTCGTTGCACCCGGAGCGGTCGGCTACTGGTGTACGGGCGGCGCATCCGAAACGTTGGAATGCGGCGACACGTTGGCGTTCGATTCATATATCGACACGATCCTCTATTCCGTTCAGGGTGAGATCGATAAATACGTTGCCGACGCCATCACGGGGCCTCTCGACGATGCTCTGAAGGAACTCGACGCGCGCAAGCTGCTGCAGCTGGGGCGCAAATGGAGCGAGACGTCCATCCGGCAGGCGATCGCCGACGCATTCGGGGTGCCGCTCAGCGTCATCCCCACGCTGTCCGACGCCACGATAGAACAGATCGCTGTGCTGCTCGATCAGCGGGTGGCGGGGTCCTCGCGCGACCTCCTCAGGACGCTCGCCTTCCGCATCAAGAGCATACTCCTGTCGCATGTTCGCAACGCGATCCGCGCCAGCCTGCGCGGCTGGATCAAGGAGATCCTGGTGTCTCTTTGTGTGACCGTTCCGGCGATCACGCTCGCTCATGTGATCGATACGATAAAGAACAGACTGAAGATGGAGATGCCGCGGCTTGTCCTTGCCGCCGTTGCCTTGGCTATGGTCGACCTGGTCTCAGCTGTCGTCTCCGCGATCGGCTCCGCGCTGGAAGCGATTGGCGAGTTCCTGACGAAGGTCTTCATCGTCGTAGGCATAATTCTGCTTGTCGCCGCGGTGGTTGTCGCCGCCATCCTTACGGTGCTAGCGGTCTTCGATCCAGTCCCGGGCGACGAAGCGCTACTTGGCGGGCTCACCACTGTGCTCGCACAGATGGCGCGCCAGCTCGCAGCGTCCCTGGCAACGGGCGGCGCCTTAGCCGCGCCCGCGGTTCAGAACTAGGCATGGCAATGCGGTTCACCTATATCGACGACCCCTATGCAAAAGGCGGAAAGCTTGCCGGCCGGAGGCAGGTAAACCCGGACCTGACCGTCAAGGACGCTGTCGATGTTGGCCTTTTCCGCCGTCAGATTGGCGAGGCGCTCGGTGCCCTGCCCAAGCGCGATGGCGGCTTTTCGGTTGTCGTGGCGGACACATACAGCGGCATTCATTTCAAGGCCTACGCCGCACAATCGGGCCCCGCCTATGGCGGCCCGATTGACTATTTCGAAGAATTCGAAAGCGGATTGCGCCTGCGGCCTGATGTCGAGGACGTACTTCGCCGCTTCGAACAGGTGATTACCGGCAAGGTCCCCAATGAATAGCCTGTCTCCTTGGATCGCTGATTGGATCGCTGAGACAAATCGATCCTCATTGTCTGCAGATCCAGACGCGAACTGCCGCGGGAAAAAGGCGGCACCGCTAGATTCGCAGAGAGTCGTTCAGTCGTTCCGATCCGTTGCTTAGAAGATAAGCGTTCGGACTCCGCGGTTGATCGGGACGTCAGAGCACTAAGAAAATGCGATCATGCCCAAGCGTGAAGAAACAACTGGTCACCCGATACACGCCCCACCTAACGACCCCAGCTTCCCTAAATCGTCGCACAAGTATCTGATATGTATGACAATTGTAATCGAAGTGTTTTGATCCACAATCATCCTTGTCGAAGCCCCACCCGGGTAGCGGGCACCATAGAGATCTGCGTAGTGGGGGCAGGCAGGCCTCCGTCAACTAAGTCAATTGATGAGAAGATGGTGCGGGTGGCCGGGATCGAACCGGCACCCCTCTCGGAACTAGATTTTGAACCCGCTGCGCCTACCGATTTCGCGGCGCACCGTTCTTAGGCGATCCCTTACGAGCTATCGAGCAGACCAGTTGGACCAGGTTCTCAGCGGTCGCCACAATGGACTCCTCCGGTGACCCAGCTTCCAGCCAAGCAGACATCTGGCGTCTTCGCTGATGGCGTTCAGGGTGACACCGAGCAAATGGTACGAATGCCCCGCATCGCCGGGTTTAGCAGAGCAGAGAGCCCCACAAGCCAGTTGGGGGGAGGACCCTTGTCGAGAGCTTGCTGGCCGCGGTTCCAATGCGCCGCTGGAGCATTTTCGCCACGCCGACCATCCCCACGCTCTCGCCGGAGATCGCTATGAACCGCTCATCCCACCTCGTGCCTTGGGCGTCTTACCGCGTGCTCGGTCGGTGGCGCGGCCGAAGCCGGATACGGCCTCGCAAATCATCGCTAGCATGCCTTGGCGCGCCTCTTCGCCGATATAATCTATCCGTCCAATCCATCATGGAGGTGCGCGGAGAATTGGGAAGGGCCGGAAGGCGGTACCGCGCGCCACTGCCATTCGCGCTCGTTGAGGTCGGCCGAGACTGACAGCAGGGCTCGATCGCCACCGGTGACCGTGCACCGGAAATGACATCCCTTTAACGGCCGAGGCTGATTTCCGTCGCTGGATCACCCGCAGCGCACCTGTGCTGGATATCAGGATGGAATATTGTCGTGCCCGGACGGTCGACCACTCTCGTCCCAGTGATGTCGGGCCTCAAGCGCTTCATCCTACCAGACTGAGACGTCAAAAGCCGCTGCAGCGGCGCGCTCTTACAAGTTTCAGGAATCAGGTCTCGCCATGCATCCGGGTCTCTCGTACCCGGCAGGCGGTTTGAACGTTTGAACCACAGATCGCGTCAGCTTACCGCCGATTCGGCGCCAGGGCTTGCTCCAAAGTGCTTCCGGTTTGATTCCGGACCAAACTTGACAAGCAAGCATACCGGAATCAAAAGCCCGCAAGCGTTTGAACTTGCGGGCTAATTTTGGTTGCGAGGACAGGATTTGAACCTGTGACCTTCAGGTTATGAGTTATCCATGCCAGAATGCTGCGGCGTCACTCCGCACAAATCACTTTTTTTCACTGCGAACTTGCACGCCGTGCTTTCCTTGCACACGCTTTGAACGGCCGCCCTATCCATTTGGCGTCGATTGCTCCAATTGAACTTCGCTGCAACCCCGTTGATTGTCCTCCGAATGGCTGGCTGCGAGCGAAGAAATTGAACACCCTCTTCCTGCTCATGGCGCAGTATGAGGGACGCGTGATTGTCCCCGCTGAGACCGTGTGCAAGGATTATTTTTCCCACCTGACGCTCACCAAGTTCTTACGCAAAGTGAGCATTGGAGAAATTGAGCTTCCGCTAACCAAAGCAGAAAGAAGCCAGAAGAGTGCCAAAGGCGTTCATCTCCAGGACCTAGCTTCATACCTCGATAAGCGGCGCGAAATCGCACTGTCTGAAGTGCGCGCCTTCCGACGAAGCTAGCGCGCCCGTGGCTTCTTTGCGCTTGGAGTTCAGCATTCCCTAGGTCACTGACAGGATGCTACCTCCCGTCCGGCATTCGTGCCCCTTCCCGAAATGCGCCCGTTTTTTGTCCAAGCGCTTCGGACGCCCACTCTTCCGCAACGGGGGCAAACGCGGTGGCTATGGTGACGTGCAGTAGAGCGTCGCGCGAATCTCGCAGTCTCCCCCATTCGCGTCATACTCCTTACAGCCGATCTCCACGTTCCGGCGCCCGAGCACACCAACGATTTTGGCTTGGCCACTTCGCCTGGAGGTATCTCCGAGCCAGCAGACCCCGTCGTACCCGGTGTCTGAGCGCTCAATGACCGCAAGCACGTTACCCGGCAAGTTAGACAGATGCGCGGACGTCACGCTGCTTGTTTCGAGAGTGCAGGCAGCGCGAGCCGAAACTATTCGCTTGCCAGCAGGACACGCCGCGGTTCGCTGACAACCTTGGTTGTTACCATCCACCGCACACACAGTGACCTTCTCCTGCAATGAACAGGTGGACGTCGATGTAAGCTCGCCGTCACTGCAGGTTTTGGCCTGGCTCATGCATACTGGAATGGCTTTCGGACCTTCACGTACGTCCCAACTGTGGCCGTCAAGCAGAAGATCTTTGTAGGAGTTTCGGATGTAGCATCCGGACCGACGGGGGCTTGCGCTGTCGACGGTTTCGTTGTGCGCGATGAGGTTCGGACGGTTGGAGCTATCGCCCTCCCGGATCATCAGCGGCGTCAGCCGCTTGATGATGCGATTCTGCATGACAACGTTGTCGGTGGCGTGATCGTCGTTGCTTATGCTCGACCCCCACTCAAACCCGTCATCATCATCGCATGTGCCAAGGCCAGGAAACGACCGCCACCAGTCGCCATGAGCGCCCAGAAGCACGGACGGATTGGCGCCATCATAGTGGTCATAAAAGAAGATGTTGTTGATGATCTGATTGTGGCTCGGCGTTCCATGATGGACGGTCCCGCGATAGCCGCAGTTTCGGTAGAGCCAGACCCCTCCCCCTTCGAGTGCTGAGAAACGGTTCCCGATGATGCGGTTGTAGCTGGACGTGTCGACCGAGATCTGGGGCCCAAGCCTGTTGATGCCAAAGAGCCGCTCATCAAACACCTTCACATGGATCTTGTTGTCCTTGATCAGGTTGTAGCCGGACTCGGCGTCCAGGTAGATTGCACCGCGAGTGCCATTGCCATTCAACTCGGAATTGAGCAGCGAGACACGGGTCACACCAGGCGACACATAGAGCGCGGTCCGTTCGGTAGACGTGATCGTAAAGTGGTCAAGCACGATGCGGGTGGGTGCAGCCCGCCGCAAGCGACCGACGTGACCATCGTCTTTCTGGGAGGATTCTCTGACCGCATCTGCTTCGCCATTTTGACCCATGCCTTGGATGCGTATCGACCCGATCACGTTGCAGTCACGGATCGTGATGTCGGTCGGTCGTAGCCAATCCGTTCCAGAGGGGGTGGACCGTATATCGATCATGTCCTTGCCGTCGTTCGGGCTGCCAATGCCCCCGTTAAGCGTGGCGCCGTTGCAATCGATCGTCACGCCAGACACTGCCCCAGAGATCACGATCCGCTTCTGCACGACGTTATCGGCTTCCAGGACAAGGTCGCAGGCAACCTCCACGTCGTAGTGCTTCTTCTTCGTGTTCTGGTCGATGGGCGCCCGCACCCAATCAGTCATCCTGTCATCGCACCGGGTGGCAGCGGAAGCAGGCAGGCAAAGCCAGCATGCGGCTATCACGACCAAGATAAAGCGCAGACCGGCATATGATCCATGTGCCATCGTATGCCCCTCAATTTTCTCACGATAACTACTTGTTGTCGATCAAGCGCCACAACAACTTAAACGTATGACAGTATGTCTTTCATTGTTCCTCGAACAGTTGAGATCGATGCAATTCTGCACCTTTCGCTGGCGAAAACAAAGGTGCATCATTGGCACCAAGACATGCAAGCGCATTACAGAAGGGACTGGCGCTATGCAGCACCTTCGTCCATCAACAGGGCGCGCAATCAGTCGATTGCGCTGCGCAGCCGCGGGACTGATTGCCACCTGTCAAATCATAGGCGCAGAAACGGCGCTGGCAGCAGACGGCCGCCCTAGAGTCGCTCCGGCGCAGGGGGCAGCGGCCGCCGCGCCTGGCGGCGTCGTTGCGCCGCCTGATCGCGCTCCGCTTGGCAAATTGATCAAGCGGCTTCGTCTCCTGACGCACAACGTCTACGCCGTCGATGAAGATTCTTGTGATCAGCGGGCTAGGGGATTCGGGCTTCAGCTGGCAAGGGCCGGGTCATCCGGCCGGCAGCCGTATGACATAGTCGGACTGCAGGAATACTACGAAGATCATTTCTTCGATGCCGGAACGGTATGCGACGACAGCACGCTCCTCCAGGCAGCGCGGTCGACAGGCATGTACCGCAACTCAAGCAACACCAGCCTCTTTAGACCGCGGTTCGACGGGCGCCACAACGGAGGCGTCGGTGTATTGACGCTTCACCGCATCAGGACTGATCTCGACTGGCGATGGGGTAACGATCAACAGGGTCTCTTCGAGGCGGTCGAAGGCTTTATGTTTGCGCGGATCGAAATCCCGGGCAAGGACCTGGCCATCGACACCTATGTTGTCCATTTGAACTCAGGCCGAGACAATGTCGCCGGGCGTCAGCGCCAACTGCGGCAGCTTGCGGCACGGATTGCCCAATTTAGTAAGGCCAGTGGCAACCCGGTTATCGTGATGGGGGATTTCAATATTGGTGGCCCGCAGCCGCGGACCAACCCGCCAGGAAATCCCGGGTATCAGGACATCGTTCGCATCCTGCGCAGTCCCAGTGACCTGTGGCTGAACGCGCATCCGCAGACCGTACCAACTGCCGGCTACACGAGCGGCTGCGACACACAGTACCGACCAGCGTGTCTGGGGAAGGAGCGAATTGACTACATCTTCCACGTGACCGATCCGGCGCTGACAAACAGCCCGTACCAACTCGTGGTGACAAACGTCTCTCGTGTGCGTTGGGCTGAGCCTCCAAAGGCAGCCGCCAAAGACAGGCATTTCGTTTCAGATCATTTCGGGGTCGACGCGACGATCGAAATACGGGTTCGTTCGCCGTGAGTTCGTCAACCCATAGAGTCGAGGCGTTAGTCGTAGTGCCAAGTGTGGGGCCGAACTTTGCCGCGCCCAACATGTGAGCGCGGCAATCTCGATCCTCTCGTCGCCTCGAGCACCATGTTCAGAGGGGGCTGCGCGGCCCTGCGAATGCTTGTAAAGCCACCGGACCGGATGACCTCCGTCAACTTTTCCTCGCCAGCCTGAGCGCCGCCGCCGTATCCGCCCGTCCGGCCAATGCAGCGATGCGAGCCGCATGCCCAAGCAACATGCCACGGCGCTGGAGGTCAAACCATGTGATGCCGCGTCACATGTTGCAGAAATTGAAAGCCAACCTGAGCGGTGGCCTCAGCCTTCCATCCGCGCTGCTGCAGCGGAGGCGCGGGTAGCCCTGTGCCCACCGGGTGATCCCGAAGCGTTTAGGCTGCTCGCACTTGCTCGGCAACTGTGGACCAGCGCACACTCCGCTACCACTCGGCCCGAGTTCGTGTGCTGCTCGCCGGGGCGCTTGCCAGGAATGGCGACGTATCCAGTGCGCGAGCAGAACTGGTAGCGGCAAGCCTTTCCGCCGACCGGACAGTCTGCTGTCGGCCCATATTGTTGAAAAAGTCCGCGTCGCGGTCGCCCGTGGCACTTTCGTAGGATGGCGTTCCGCAGAGACCCCAAAATTGAATCCTGATTCCATGCAATGCGCCGGGGTGGAACTGGATTCTAATATCGGTCCATTGATCAGGACGATCTCGTGGCTCCAGTCGAACTGGTAGGCCTCGCCCGGCGGGAAGAACAACGGCACATAGGCTTGCGCCGTCGCCGATCCCTGCGCCTTCGCCCAGCTCTTGGCGTATCGGCGAACCGCATCGTAGCTGCCGTCGTATCCGAGACCGCGAAGCTCCTCAAAGATCCGGATCAGCGTTAGCCGCTCGCGCCCAACCTTGCTGTGATTGCCGTTCAAAAATCCATCGAGCTGACCCTGCCAGGGACCGATCTTCGGCATCGGCTGCCGCTCGCGCTCGTAACGGAACTCAGTCGCATCAGATCGCAGAACCTTGCGGACGACCTTCCGGGAAATCCGCAATTCGCGGCAAATCTCCTTGATCGACTTCCCATGAACCAGCGACAGCCGGCGTATCTTTGCAATCGTCTCCACAACCAACATCCAAAACAAATGCCTCCGATGAACCCGGAGGCAATGTGACAACCCTGCGTTACAGGGGTCCTTTTTGGACGCCGATCACCCCTGAACGGGGTCCTTATTCCACGCCGAAACACAGGAAGTCGGTGACGGCCGTGTAGCCGCCGCCATAGCCGAGGTCCTTCAGTTCCCGGAAAAGCCGGCTGCCGGTGAGTCCGGGATATCGCGTGACGCGTTCGCGAAGATAGGCCGTGAAGGGATCGATCACCGCCTGACGCGGCTTGCGCGGTCCGTAGGCCGGAGCCTCGAGCCCGCGCTCAATGTATTTGCGCACCGTCTTGCGGTCGATCCCGCTCTCCCTGGCGATCGCCGACACCGACAGGCCCTGCCGATGCAAATCCAGTATCATCATCATCTCCCCGATCTTGATCACCGAAATCCCTCTCCCGACCATCAGGAGAAGCATCAACCATTACGCGCCGCCGGTCTCCCGGAGCGCGCTCCGGAAGACCGGCGGCAGCGTTATACTGGGGAAGATTCAAACGGCACTTCTGGGGAGTATTGAGCCGGCATCGACACGTGACCAACGATGGAGGGAACCGTGCGTATTATCGGCATGGACATACACCGCGTAGCCGCCGAGGTCGTGTCGTTGCTTGATGGCAATGTCGTCAAGCTCGGCCGCGTTCAAATGCTACGCAATAAGCTCGAGGAGTTCGCCAGGAAGGAACTCACCCACGATGATCATGTGGTGATCGAGGCCACGGGCAATGCTGCTGCCGTCGCTGAAGTGCTGTCGCCCTACGTCCATCGGATCGTGATCGCCAATCCCAAGCAGGTGCACATGATCGCGCACGCGAAGGTGAAGACTGACACCATCGACGCCACTGTCCTTGCGAAGCTCTACGCCTCGGGCTTTCTGCCGGAGGTCTGGGTTCCGGATCCGGGGACCCTTGCCCTCCGAAGACAGGTCACCAGGCGGACACAGCTGGTTCGCCAGCGTTCGCGGCTGAAGAACCTGATCCAGTCAATCCTCCACGCCCACCTGATCCCGCCGTGTCCGCATAGGAACCTCGTCGGGATCAGCGGGCGCAAATGGCTGACGAGGCAAATATTGCCTGCGGATGAGCGCGCCGCCATCGAGCGCCACCTCGGCTTGATTAACCAGATCAACGAGGCGTTGACGGTGGTCGAGGCGGATATAGCCGTACATGCCCTTCAGGATCCGACAATCCGCCGCCTGATGACGTTGCCCGGCCTCGACGTCACCGTGGCTGCGAGCGTTGCCGCGGCAATCGGCGACATACGGCGCTTCAGCGATCCACAGAAGCTCGTTGACTATCTTGGCCTCAATCCGAGCGTGCGGCAGTCCGGTGAGGGGCCAGCCTATGACGGGCGCATCACGAAGCAGGGCCGCGGCGGCCGGCCTTGCTCGCCTGCAAGTACAGATCGGTCGAGCTACGTGCCGGCCTTCCGACCAGCCATGCCAGACGCGGCACCGCCTTCGACTACAACATTCCGGCCAAGCGCGCCGAAGAACGATCCCGCGTCGAGAAGGCGGAAGCTGCCTATGCAGCAGCGACTTCCCGATGGCGAACGAGGCCGGAAAGGCAGAAGGCTGTGGAAAACGCCGCCGAATGAGAAGAACGGGCTATTCTACAACATCCGTGCTGCATCTGCCCAATATCGCGGAAGATGCGTTGGCTTTTGTCAATCTCGATGCCGGCCGCAGACATCAGCAACTGCATCTTGTCCCAAAACCTCCTCGCCTGCCGGTATTGCTGGTAATCAAAGCCCCCGAAACGAATATCCGACCGCATCAAGAAAGCCACGGATGCTGAGAAGCTCTCAAGTGCGGCGAAGGATAAGACCATGCCTCCGGTGAAGAAGGAAAACCCCATCGACATGTTGCCGGTCTTTGGCCGCTTGTCCATTGCAAGGCCGACCTTGATCAGCTCGCCCGCGGCATGGAGCGTTAGATCCCAATCATGGTTTTGAGCTGAATACTCGTACGGCAAGATAGTGTCCTTCACGCAAACGCGCTTTCAGTGCGCGAGAAGAATTAGGCGAGCACTAGAGTCGGGGGCCATAAGGCCAGAAAACCTCATAGGCGGGTTCCGGCGCCTCTTCCGGGCCTATCTGTTTGCCAAAGCCGCCGGTCTGTTTCATCACGATCAGAATTGCAGGAAACCCGACAGCTTGCGGCGAGGCTGTTGCCTCTGCCGCAACAACTCGCCTGCACCACTCGTCCAGCCGAACGATGTTGGAGATTGATTTGAGACTGCCGCGCAGTGCGACATTGGCGATCTCTTGGACATTTGGCAGTGTGCCCCTTGCCGCAATCTGGCATTCACCACTCACACCGCCGAATTTCTCAGTGTCGAATTCAAGCCACCGGATCGCGGGCACGCCATCTGCTTCCAACCCGGCCACGAGGTAGCGCATCATAGTGGGCTCGATTGCGCTTTTCCGCCGATAGATCGGATGCCCATATTCCATGATCGCGTCGGCAACGCTGGTGGGCGTGGCGCTTGCCGGCGGCAGCTGCTCCAGTTTGTCCCAAATCGATTGTGTTCCATTGAAAGAACCCGCCTGGGCGATGGCGACACGGGGGCTGATGCTCAGCACTTTCGGCGAGTTCTTTACCGGCTGCATCGTGTCCGGATTGTGCAGCAACGTGTCGGCTGCGATGGCAGCGCCGCCGGGGAACGTACATGCGAAGATGACGGTCATTGGCTGACAATCCGGTCTCAGGTGAAAGCCGCCGTTATTGGCCTTATGCGTGTTTGCACGCTCGTCCATTCCGCAGCCTGCCGGAGACGGCGACTCGCATGGGGCAATCCCAGAGTCGAACCCCTCATAAAAGAAAGTAGGAATTGGTCGGTACCAGGCAGCGCCGATTCGCGATCGTCCGGCAAATTTATAAGAGTTCGTAGAAAAATAGCAACTGGATGAGCTTGCTTCCCATAATCGCTAGGGTTTCATCAAAACACTTAGTGACAGTGGGAAAGATTTGTATAGTTCTTCGCGATGCGAGGGAGAGATGATGGGCTATTGGGATGGTAAGGCGGCAGCGTTAGAGAATATCCGACACTACTCGCGGGGTGAGGGTTGGCGCGCGAGCGAAGATCAGAAAAACGACAAGGGCGAAGTCGTTGAGCGCGGAAGCGCGCGGTCCGTCGAAGAGACATTGACGCTGGCGCTGAATGCCTCAAACCTAGTTCTGCTTACAGGAGCGGGCTCATCCTTTTGTGCGAGAAATCCAAAGGACGACGCGAAACAGGCCCCTGGAATGCGTGACCTTTGGGACGCGGTCGTCGTCGCAGCCACCCTGGCACCCATTGACGCAATTGCCGCAAAAGTTCCGAACACAAAAGCGATTGCCGAAGCCAAGAACATAGAGAAATTCCTCACACACTGCAAAATGTACTTGGAATTGTTCGGCGCGGACAAGGCAAAGGAGGTCTCCGACTTTATCACTCTCGCCGAGAAGACGATCGCGGCACGGGTGGATTTTGCAAGCGAAGCCACCGATCTTACAGCGCATCAAGCGATTATTCGCAAAATTGCAAGGCGGGGAATTCGCAAACCCCGCGTACGCATATTTACGACCAACTATGACCTTTGCTTCGAATATGCCGCACAGGGCCTGCGTTTCACGGTCATCGATGGCTTCTCACATTCGATTCCGCAGGTTTATGACCGAGGCCATTTCGTTCATGACATCGTTCGGCGGGATGGAGGGAAAGATAGTCCGGACTACATCGAGAACGTCTTTCATCTCCATAAGCTACACGGTTCCATCGATTGGCGGCGCAAGGGGTCAGAGCTGCTCCGGTCACGGGATGATCGCGATGGCACGCCGGCTTTGATCTATCCGCGTGACAGCAAGTACCAAGAGGCTTTTGAATCCCCCTACCTCGACATGATGTCCGCATTCCAAACGGCAATTCGGGAACCGGATACGGCCCTGATAGTGTCCGGCTTCGGCTTCAATGACGACCATATCAGCAAGCCGATCATGGCGGCTGTCGAAGCCAATATGACCCTTCGAATTGTCGTATGCGATATGGCGTTCCTCGCCAGTACTGAACTGGAAAAAGCCGACCACATCCTTTCTGCCGAAAGCTCTGCACAAGAGAACGCGAGTCCGTTTTTTGCCAAACTTAAGAGGCTCGCAGACATTGGAGATCAGCGCATCTCGCTCTTAAACGGACGTTTCCAGGACTTGGCGCAAGCGATACCGGATTTGGTTGCTCAAACCGAGCGCGAACGTCACGCCGAGCGTATCAAGGTCTTGCACGAACCGCCCATCGGCGCAGGAGCATGACAGTGCAAAGTCTTGTCGATCCGCTCCGGTATGTCGGGACTATCACGGTTGTTAGCGCATCCATCGCTCAGGCGAATCTTCCGCAGGCAACCGCACGACCGGAGCACCGTTCGCTGGCGCGCGGAGCCGTCGGCGATTTCGTTTTCATCGATTGTGAAAGCGTCAAACTGCTCGGACGCATCATCGAAGTAAAACTCCCGGATAACGAACGTCTGACGGTCGAACCTTCCATGGGAACGCCGCCGGAATCGCATCCTATCGGACGTATTCAGCTTTTGGCTTCAGTGGATCAGCGTCAGAAACGGTTAGTCCGAGGGCTTCGTGCTCACCCACGGGTTGGGGATGCGGTCTACCTAGCTCAACCAGAGCTGTTCGGTGAGCTTGCGGCGAACGCGCTGACCAAAGGCGATCAACTTTCGATTGATCTGGGCCTCTTGAGCGCTGGTGGTGGAATTCATCTGCGCCTGACGCCCGAAAAACTCTTTGGGCGACATTGCGGAGTGTTTGGTGCAACGGGAGGCGGCAAGAGTTGGACGATCGCGGCCATACTCGACCAGATCAAAATGAACGGCGGAAAATGCATCCTGTTTGATCCAACCGGCGAATTTGCGGGCTTGCCGTCAATCTCAAAGCACTATGCCTTCAACGAAGGCGAAGACGGCACCGAGCGGGTCCATTTTCCCTATACGGAAACGACAGAGGAAGATTTGTTCGCCCTCTTCCGACCTTCTGGTCAGTCTCAAGGCCCAAAACTAAGAGAAGCTATCCGGAGCTTGAAGCTGGTTCGGGCTTGCAAGGCGAAAGCTCCCGACGGAGTGACCATCACCAAAGGGGGCACGATCGAAAAGGCAAACAGACCGCGTGCGCCATTTTTTGATGCCGTCGATGCCCACAAAGAAGCAATCAACTCGCCTTTGTGCAATTTCAGAATCGAAGGTTTAGCGGATCAAGTCACGGCTGAGTGTGTGTGGTCTAGCGCAAACGGCAATGCCGACAATTGGGGCGGGTCGGACAACTCAGTTGCGCATTGTGAGACCCTCGTTGCACGCGTTAGAACGCTGATAGGATCGCATCAGCTGTCCTGTCTTTTTGGGTCAACCGGCTCGTCTCTTGTTAAGGTCCTGACGGACTTCTTTGCGAAGGAGGATGACGACATCATCCGCATCTCCTTCCGTTCGGTACACTTCGAGCACAACACACGCGAGATCCTGCTAAATGTGATTGGCCGCTATCTGCTAAGCGAGGCAAGAAAAGGCCTGTTCCGAAGCCGGCCTGTTATCGTCGCGCTCGATGAGGCCCACCAGTTTCTCGGCCGTACGATCGGTGACGAGTACGCCAGTGTGCGCCTAGAAGCATTTGGGATCATCGCCAAAGAGGGACGCAAATATGGTCTGACGAGCCTCATGGCGACACAGCGTCCGCGAGATATCCCTCATGACGTCCTCAGCCAGCTCGGAACGCTGATCGTTCACCGTCTTACAAATGACGAGGACCGTCTGGCAGTCGAGCGCGCATGCGGAGACCTCGATAAGAACGCTGCGATGTTCATTCCCACGCTGGCACCAGGTGAGGCTATCATCGTCGGGCCAGACCTTCCCGCACCGATGCCTGTTCAAATTCATGAGCCAAAAGTCGCCCCTGATTCGAGAGGGCCGGATTACGATAAATACTGGCAGGATCGAAAAGCGAAGGTGGAACATGCCGACGGGGAGGTCGTGTAGCTCCAATGCGCGACCCGGGCTTGAAGGTTCGTAATCGGCTTCAACGGACGCTAAAAAGGGTTGTCGACCTTCGCACAATGAAGGCGATTTCTTGTGACGACCTGCTTCGGGCGGACCCCGACGAGTACCAAGACATTCGCAGAACTGCGACGCGCGCTCGGAATGAAAAGCGCGATGTATTTGTTTGCGAGAAATGCGGATACGCTGTTTATGCGCCACGCGAACCCACGACCCGATTGCCGTATTGGCGGCATCGCAAAGGGGCACCGCGCGATTGCCCCTGGTGGACTGGGGATCCTGATTCCATCAATGATGTCAGCGCCGCGCAGTTTCAGGGAGCGCAAGAGAGCGCACTACATCTCAAGCTCAAAACCATTGTCGCGGAACTGTTGACGAGTGATCCGCTTACCGAAACGGGATCGGTCGTTGTCGATCAGTATGTCGTCGCCGACAGCGGACGCCGGCGCCCAGACGTGCGCGCGGTCCACGACAACAAGCCGATTGCAATTGAGATACAGCTTGCCACTACACAAATTCCGGTGATCGTTGCACGCGAAGCGTTCTACGAGCGGGAACACCGGCACCTACTATGGGTGACTTGGTGTTTCGAGCCGGTAGAGCGATCGCGGATGCTGACGGCATTCGAAGATATTTTCTATTCCCACAACAAGAACCTCTTCTCCCTCGACGAAGAAGTGGTGGCCCTCGGAAGAGCGAGCTCCGCCTTGCGTCTTCGTGCCTTCTGGGAAGGTGAAGCGGGATGGGAATCGAAAATCACCGGACTTCCGGAACTGACTTGGCCCCCTTCCGGTCTTCCGTTTGCTGTCGCCCCGCGCCCGCCATGGCATGAAGACTTTCGATCTCGCTGGCTTGCCGCCACATCGGAGATTGGAACGCAGTGGCCGGAGCGTCTGACGCTTCTCAGCGAGTTAGCCAAAAGAGTGAACATGGATGGCGTCGATGGCGAAGCATTGAACGAGGCGGACTTCGAGTCGCTTCTCAACTGCATTCTCTCATTCACATTGAGACGGCCGATCGGCTCACGACAGCGCAATCTCGTCGAGGTCATAAATACTTTCCTGACGACTAATCGACGGCATGGGTTTGCACGCCTCATGAGAAAGGTGGTTCTCATGACAGAAGGCGAGGCTTTCTTTGAACGGAAAAGCGTGTTCGAAAAATTCACAGTTGCCGGCCAGGAAATTCAAGACGGACCCGAGTCCATTACGGGAAGGGTCGCGCTGATGCTATTTCCGGAACTCTTTCGGCTGCCCCGACGCGTGATTAAAGATGTCGGGCGGAGGTAATTCTTCAGGATGCGGCCGCTCTTCTTCCAGTCCGCACTGCTTTCCGCCAGCGCGTCCTCGAATTCGGCATGCAGGATGTCGACCACGCGGCCAGTTCCTCCTGCTTGTGCTCCGGCAAATGATCGATGCTGGTTTTCATCCTGGTCTGGTGAGCACAGTTGCGAGTCGACGTGCCCGTTATAGCAGCCTTCGACATATGCGAAGGCTGCCAGCGCCGAGTGCGAGCAACCGATCCCGGGGGTTATGCGACTTCATGCGTCGTATGGATTCCCAGTGCGTTGGCGGCGATCAGTGGCAAGTCCTTGGCGCTGATTCTCTCCACCATTGTGACCAATGTCATCAGGGGATCGCTCAGGAACGTGTCGAACTTTGCCAATGCCGGTTGCGCCAATCGTGCAGCAAGTTCTTCACCGTCTGGCGCCGGCGAACCAGCTATGTCCTGTAGAGTTTCGATGGCTTTCTCGGCCTCGCATTCCTGAAGTTCAATCCCGTGCCCGAAATGCGATGCTTTGAACTTGCGCGACAGCAATGCCAGGGTTAGCGTCTGTAATTTTCTGGTTCCGACCCAGGGGAAAATCAAGACGCTCTCCCCATGCGCTATGATTGAACGGCTATCCAGCTGCAGGTCCAGGAAAGAACTGCGCGCCTCATCCAGCAGCCGGTTGGCGGCAAGATCGAGATAGGGGTAGGCGTCATCGGATGCGAGAACCGCGCGCATCGTTGCCACCACGTGATCGTCGATGGCCGCCCCCTTGCCGTTGAAATGCGGTGGCTTTCCCGCCCGTGTCGGCTTGACCATGATGACCCGAGCGCGATCGTCGATTTCGCTGACTTGCCAGCGGCGCCCCGCAAAAATGATGGTTTCGCCACGTGCAACCGGGGAACTCAGCGGATAGGTGCCGAGTGTGCGTGCATCGTGAATGATGCGGTACTCTCGTTCCGTGGCGAAAACAGCATAGAATTCGTACGATTCCGTGATTTTTTCCCCGGTCGATCCGATCATGAGCAAGCCTTCCGGAGACTGCTCAAGCAACTGGTTTTCAGGCGTGGCCATGCACCGGAGCAATTCGGCAAACAGCGTCCTGTCCACGGCTCGGAAGGGGCCGCGCTCGCATAACAGTTTCCAGGCGACCGTCGGGCTTACGCCCCCGGTCTGTACTATCAGTGCCATCACTTGATGGAGGAGCGTTGAAAGATGCAGGCCAGCTGGCAATGGCGGCTCACACCATCCCCCCCGCAGGCACTCAACCATCGCAATCGACTGCACCAGATCCAGCCGTAAGCGATCAATTGGGTGTCGCCCCTTACCAATGGGAGGCTCGATGACGAACATGCGCAGCGTTGCGGGCTTTCCGACCCTGCGGCCGGATCGGCCAAGGCGCTGGCGAAGTGATGCGACCGAAAAACCCGGCCCGATCTGGGCGATTGTCTCCACCTCGCCAATGTCGATTCCGAGTTCCAGGGTGGTGGTCGCGACCGCCGTGGTCGGGCGCGGATCGTCTCGAAGCCGCGCTTCGACCTCCTCGCGCATGGCCCTTGCGAGATTGCCATGATGCGGGAAGAACTCATTTGGAAAGCTCGCTTCGTCGCACATCGAACGCAGCATGTCGGCATAGACCTCGACATTGGCGCGAGATCCGGCAAACAGCAGATTGCTCTGGCCGCGCAGCAGACGAAACAAGTCGGACGCAAGCGCCGCTGGGACCGTCGATTGTTCAAAAGGTTCGGCCGGCTTTCCCGGCGGATCGCTATCGTCTGCGGTAGCCGTGAGATCGCCTGGAGCGGTGCCGTCCAGCAGGTAACCGCGGATCTGCAAACGGACCCCGTTTCCCTCGTCCTTGCCTTCCACGATCGTGACGCTAGCGCCCTTGCCGGGCCGCAGCGCCTCGGCAGCCAGGCTCATGTCGCCAAGTGTTGCCGACAGCCCAATTCGATCGATGCGGTCTCGCGCGGTCGCCACTTCGATCCTGTTCAGTATCGACTGCAGCTGCATACCTCGCTCAGTGCCAATGAAGGCATGTAACTCATCGATGACCACCGCATCGAGGCGCGAAAACATCTGCGCAACCTCCCCGCCCCTGCGGACGAGCAATGCCTCAAGCGATTCCGGGGTGATCAGCACGACACCCGACGGTCGCTTTCGTGCACGGGTTTTGGCGTCCGCCGACACGTCGCCATGCCATTTGTGCAGGAGGACGCCACTCCCTTCGCACAGGCTTTCCAGCCGCCGGTGCTGATCGTTGATCAGCGCCTTCAACGGGCTGACATAGAGGATGGAGAACCCATCGGCGCTGCCTGCGTGCTCGGCATGCCGGGTCAACAACGGCAGGAAGGCGGCTTCAGTCTTGCCGGCGGCAGTGCGTGCGGAGATCACGACATCGCCGCCCGCGAGTATGGCCGGAATAGCTTTTTCCTGGACATCCCGTAGCGACGGCCATTTCCGCTGCCAAATCCAGCGCCTGACGGGCTCGGAAAGCGTGTCAAATGCGGAGGGTTGCAAGCTCGTCGTCCGCTCCGCCTTCGGCGTCATCGATTGGCTGGTCACCTGCACCGCCTCGATCTTCCGCGACGTCCATTGTGCCGAGTATGTCTTTCCAATCTGTGCCGGGGTTTTGCTGGAGGATCGCGAGCAGATCGACGAAGGCTTTCACCGTGTTGCGCGGAGTCCGAAAATAAGCCTCGCCGATCCGGTTGGCGCAATGGTCCATAAAGGCATGGAGTGCCTCGTCCGGCACCAGCCATTTTTCCTGATCGCCGGCCGCGAAGACGTCGCGTAGCCGCTCCAGGAGATGGTAGAGTTCCTCCGGCGTCAGGTTCGGCAGATTGACCACCGGACCGGAATAGTCGGCCAGGCCATTGCCGGCAAAACTGTTCCCGGCAAGGCGGGATTGCAAGGCCTCGTAGGAGTAAAGGCCGCGCCGCGTGTCGAGCAGAAATTCCGGTGTGCCGCCCAGAATGAAACCGATAGCCTGCGTCGTGCCCTGCAGGACATCGTTGAAGATGCGCAGGATCTGCTCGTAATTCTGTTTGCGGGCCTGGGCGCTCTGCAGCTTGTAGAGATTTACGAGTTCGTCGAGGCAGACCAACAGGCCGCCAAAACCAGCGAGCCTTGTGAAACGGGCGAGCAGCCTCAGGCCATCGTAGAAGGACGCGTCGTCGATGATGGTACGCACGCCCAGATCGCCTCGCGCCTCTGTCTTGGTCGTGTATTCGCCGCGCAACCAACGCAGCGCGGCGTCCTGCAAATTGCTGTTTCCTTCCTCGTAGGCCCGCGCATAGGCAACGATGACGGTTGCGAAATCATAGCCACCGACCATCTCGCGAAGATCGCCAAGGCCTTCCTTGATGGCAGTTTCAATAGTCGTCCCGCTTGAGGAAGCGCGTTCCGATGCCTTTTGTATGTAGCTTTCCAGAATGTTTTTGAGCGCCCCTCCATCTGGAGCGGTACGGGTCGCAAGACTGGTGGCGAGCTCGGCATAGAGCGTGCGCGCCTGCCCGCCGGTGGCGTGGATGCGGCGATCCGGAGAAAGGTCGGCCTGGCAGACGGCGAGCTTGCGCTGAAGTGCGATCTGCCGGATAAGAAACAGGAAGAAGGTCTTGCCTGCACCATAGGCGCCGATGACGAGACGGATACTCGACCCGCCGTTGCCGATCCGCTCTATGTCCTGGATAAGCGCTTCGATCTCTCGCTGGCGCCCCACCTGAATATGCTGGAGACCGATGCGCGGCACGACACCGGCACGCAGAGCGCTGATAATGGTGTCTCGATCTCTTGGTTTGATAGGTGGAGGTTTTGTCGTCATGCTGACATTCCTTCGACAGAGACGGTGAGCGACGGAGACTGGGGAGGAGTCTCGGAAAACAGGCTGGCGTTGACGATGACAGGGTCCTCGCCGTCCAGGACCAGTTCGTCGAAGCGGTCGAGGGACCAATCGTTTAATGCTTGCTTCGCCGCGCCCGGCATCAGATCGGCACCGCGCACCAAACGCTCAAAATCCGAAGCCGTCCAGGCTTCCTGCTCGATCAGTTGCAACAGAAGCCACGCATAGCGTCGCTCCAACCCGTCGAAGCGCGCATCCCCATTCTCGATTTCCTCGATCGCAGGCTGAAGCTCGATCGGCGGCTCTGCTTCGTCCAGGAAGATATCGGCAAGGACGCTGGACGTGCTCCGGGTTTCACGTCGGATCGCTTCGAGACGCGAGACGTCGACCCGCGTCGCAGGTGTTCTAGGAGGCGCCGGCGACACCGGAATGCTCGGCGGCTGGATCCCGGCGGGGATGACCAGGGGAAGATCGTCATTTCCGTCGCGCGGCCTGTTCTGCGGCGCAACACTCCCCTGCAATCGCAAATATAGGGAGTTTTGGTCAAGATCCATCAGCCTGAACAGTTTCTCGAGCTGCGACACTTCTCGTGCGTGAAGGGTTCCGTCTGCCGCGGCGATTGCCACCAATTCATCGGCAAGGTCTTCGCGGCGGTCCTCAGGCACGTCTCCTATGCGTTTGGTCCAATCCGCTACGCGGCTGGCATCGGCTGCGCAGACCTTGAGCTCGGCTTTGAGGCGTACACGCTCGTCCCTCGACAGACCGGCCGCTTCGTCAATCTTGCCGAAGAGCCTGCGTTCCTCCAAGGGGTGGAGGAGACCGTCGGCGAAAGCGATCACCATGCCGAGCATGATTGACAGCTGCATGGGGCGGTAGTGGTCGCCGGGCTCGAGATCAGCTTCAGCTTCACGCTCGAGGGCAAAGACCATTGCCAGTTCGTCTGGTTTTGCGGTCTTCAAGGAAAAGGAAGGATCGGCAGTATTGCCATAGCCAAAGGCGGCCAGAATTCCGGAAAGGTCCTTCTGCTTTGCCCGCGCGGCAATTTTGTCGGGCTCCATCCCAGCCAACACAGCGAGTTGACGGATCGATATCAGCGCACCATCATTCGACAGTTCTTGCAGCTGGCTTAAGGGCTGACCAGGAAGCTCTTCACAATTCTTGACGCGCAAACCCAAAGGCAGCTGAGCCACGGCGGCAAGGGTAGGCCTCAGTCCTTCCGAACGGCCGAGCATGCGGCTGTAGTCGTCCAGCCGATCGGTGCAGTCATCAAAGATGCGGCGTGCGCCGCCTATCGGTTCGCTGCGGTTGGTGATGTCCGGCAGGTCGCCGCCAAGGGGGCGAATGTCGAGATCGAACGTCCCGCTGCACGCACGGTAGTTGACCTTCAGTTTTCGCACTCCGGCTGCCGCAACGCGCACACCATTGGGATATTTCTTCTCCACCGCTTCTGCGAATAGTTCTCGCAATACAGTCTGTGCCCGTCGCGCCGGCGTTCGCACCCGCGTCTCAGGATCGGCGATGACATAAGCCAGCAAAAGATCTGGCTCTATCGCGTCTCCGCTGCGCACCCGCATCCCGAGGGCAACCTTCAGCATTATCGGGATGTCGTAGCTATTTTCCTCGACCTCCAGATCAAGCTTTTCCGGCAACTGAGCCGATTTGAGCTGGTAAGCCGAAAGCAGCTCACCGGCATAGCGTTTGAACGAACCATTCCCTCCGTACACCTGCAACAGCCTGCGAACCTCGGCAACGACACCATCGGCGTCGGCTGGGCTTTCCTCCAACATGAGGCGTCGTTCGAGACCGTAGAAATAGAGGAACACGTATCCGATATAGGCTTCGGGATCGGAGCGCGATCCAGCAAGCCAGTCCAGATAGGATTTTCGCGCCGCTGGCGAAATGCGGGAGTAAGACGGCCAGTAGCCCATCGTTTCACCCAGCGGATCGCCGCGAGCGGCCACGGTCAACCTCGGATCGATCAGACAGTTCTCCGCGTCGACTGAACTTCCCTGTCTCGGCAGATGCTCACCTACATAAATCATGCCCCCGCGAATGTTATGGCTTCCGACCGTCGTTGCGGAATTAGCCGGAATCCAATGCGCCTGGCTCTCGGCGGGGCTCGCTCGCACTCGGGGTAGCCGGTCGAACCAGCGCGGCTGGTCCGACACGGCCGTGTTGGGAACAAGAATAGGGCCGCGCTGCGGAATGAAATCCGAAACCTGAGCATTATGCGATGCGAGCGATCCTTCGATTGTTGGCGCTGCGGGGGCGACCTTGGTGTCCTCAACGCTTTGCCAACCCGCTGCTGCGGGAGCGGCTGAAGGATTAGGCGCTGGTTCGGGCGGTCCAAAGGCTCCGCGTTGTCTGATGAAGTCGTGGACAGCTTTGTTATGTGCCGCAACAGAAGTCGCAATATCTGATGGTAAGGTTTGTTTCTGTTCGACCGGTTGTCTTCTAACTGCAATATTGGCTGTAACGATCACATCGTCCCGAACCAAGAGGTGCCTGTTGCTTCTGGCCGATTGGTCGAGACTGCTATCAAGTTGGTTGCCCTTGCTTTCGGAACCCGACGGCTGCATCTGATCCGTTGCGGCCGTAGGTAGAATGAGAACAGGATCGCGGTTTCGAATGGATTCCGCTATCTGAGCATTATGCGATGCGAGCGATCCGTCGCTTGTTGTCGTTACCGGGGTGACCTTGGTAGCCTCTAAGCTTTCCCAACTCGGTTTTGCAGGAGGTGCCTGCAGCCTGGCTGAAGGATTGGCCCCTGATGTTGGCCGTCGGATTGCTCCTCTCTGACGGATGAAATCGTGGACAGCGGCGTTGTGTGCTGCGATTGAAGCCGCAATGTTCGGCGACAGGATCGGCGTTTGTTCGACTGGCTGCCTTCTATCAGCAATGCTGGCTGGCACCACGCGATCGTTCGGAATACGCAGGCGGTGCCTGCTACTTCTGATCGACCGGTCGAGACCGTCATCAGGTTCGCTGCTCTTACTTCCGGACCGTGCTGGAACCGGGTCCGCGCCCGGCTTTCTTCGCCGTCTCCGCAAGAAGAAGAACGCGATTGCGACCGCTAGCAGGCTCAAATAGATCAAACGCGGTGTGGGGGTGGTTGGCGCCTCGCCGATCTTATTGGGCTCGGGCTCCAAACGATCGGATTTGGCTGACGCCCCCTCAGTGTGCGCCGCCAAAGGCGGCGCCTGGTGGACATCGCCATCAGCTTGCCGGGCTTCACCGTGACCTGTCTGTGGAGTTGTCTTCGTTGGAACACCACGCTTCTTTAAGAGCGACGGGGGCGATTGCGTGGCCATGGGCGTCAACGGGCCACGCGTCACCTGGGGTCGCGGAAAAAGTGCGGCTGACGTCGCTTCGTCCAAAGTACCGGTCTGAGGAAGATTGTTCGCTTTCTGGAAAGCCTTGAGCGCACTGATGGACCGACGTCCCCAAATTCCATCCGCGGTCCCGAGATCGTAGCCATGGTCGGCAAGCGCTTGTTGAATCTGCCGAGCGGAATGTTGAGATTCCTGTGAAGTTGCGGGGTCTGTGACGCTCAATGCTGTCGCCAAGGCGACCACCACAGTCCAAGAAAATGGCAACCTCATCCCTTTTGCCCCGCCGTCCCAGTTTAAGCATAGCTGGGATGAGTTGTTTTGAGAACTCGCGCTATTACATTTCCTCCGAATGAGGGGACGTTCAACAGCAGAAACTGCCGATCTCCTTTGATTGCACTCTTCCCCCTCGAACTCGTCCTCGTTCAGCCCGAACAGGATCTCCATTCACAATAGCCGATCTGCGATGACAACGATGGGCCCTAACACTACTTTGGCACTTTAGGCTCTGGGATATTCGCAAGGAGCATGTCACAGCGAGGACATCGTCGGGGTGGAGGTCGTGCGAAGATGTCGAGGATCGCTTGCCTGATGGCCGGCATGCTTGGCTGTGGTGGCGGTCCCGAGACTCTTTTTTTTCCGTCCCGCTGCTTTGAGGCGGCGGGATTGAAGGAAGGCGTAGGCGATCATCGTCATCAACGCATGTCGATGTAATCCCGTCCAGGATCTACCTTCGAAGTGGTCGAGCCCAAGCTCTTCCTTGAGCTGCTGGTGGGCCTGTTCACAGATCCACCTGGCCTTGATCGTGGCAGCGAGCGTCTTGATGGTGGCATCGGCCGGCAGGTTCGACACATAGTATTTTTGCTCCCCGGTCGACCGCCGCTCGCCGACGAGCCAAACCTCGTCGCCAGGCATGCATTGCATACGGTTATCGAGCATCCGGTGCTTATGGCCATCCGCAACACGGACACGACGGGCCGCGAAGAGACAGGTCAGCCGACCTTTGGTGCCCCGCCGCCAGCTGACCTTTTGCCATTTCCCTTCGGCCAACAACGTTTCAGCCGAGACCGGGGGCTGATCAGGGATGTGGTATTTGCGGGGCTTTCCGGCCTTCGCGACGGGGAAGATCAGGGCAACGTCGGCGGGATAGACGTTCTGGCGTCGCGACAGACCCACTGCCCACAGCAGACCGCGCTCACTCAAAGCCTGACGGAAGGGTCCGCTGGAGCCGTATCCTGAATCGGCAAGCACACAGCCAAAACGCGCACCGGAGGCGATGACGCGGTCGACCTCCTCGATTGCAATCTCCGGCTTTGTCAGAGCAGTCTGTCTATCCTTCGGCACACGAGCCCGCGCCATACGTTCAGGATCATCTGTCCAGCTCTCGGGCAGGAATAGCCGCAGGCCCACCATCACCGGCACCTCGCGCGACGCCAAGGTTACCGAGACCAGCGACTGACAATTGGCAGTCTTTCCGAGCGACGAGGCATATTGTGGCGCGACGCCAACCGAGTGACGTCCCTTCTTGGGCAACGCCGTATCATCGATGACAAGAAAACCCGCCTCATCGCCAACCAGGCCATCTGCCTTCTTCAGCAGGGCAGCCTCGAGTGGAGCACTGTCCCAAACTCCGGCAGCGACGAAATGATGAAGCTGATCGTAGCCGACCTCGCCAGCGCGCGCCGCCATCGGCTGAACGCTCTTGCGGTCTCCTGGACCAATCAAACCCGCGACATAGAGAGGACACATCCGCGCCCGCGTCTTGTGCCCTAGCGCCGCGACAAACGGCGCAAGCCAGCGCGCCAGATCAGCTTGCCAGTTCCCATCCATGGCCGGCCCCTCCAAAAAGCCGACCTCCTATGAATCACCGAAGACGCCTCTTGGGAATCCTGAAAGTGCTCGCCCGCCAAAATCTGCCAAAGTAGTGCTAAGAGCCTGAATCAAAAAGAGTGTTTTGATATCAACTTCTTGCGAGCCTGCGGGTGAGCAGGCGAATGTGAGCGACGTATATCCAGGCTTCTGCGGAAGCGAGG
>NZ_JAMYQT010000036.1:0-52180 GCF_040320985.1 Mesorhizobium sp. M0571 | reverse complement strand
CTCTTGCACCTCATATCCGCCGTACAAGTGCCTCGACCGCCGATCGGATCGGCGGGCTGCAGCTTATGTCAAAGGCCATTGTCAGCAATCATGAGAGTGGGGAGCGCGAGAAGCCGGCAAGCGACGCTTGCGTCTGCGTCGCGAGACTGTGGCACTCACGCAGCGTCGATGTCGGTCTGCGGAAAGTCGGCGCCTTTGAACATTATTGGCTGGTCAAAATGCCGGGCACAGGCATAGGCGGTACGCGTCCGAGGAGGGCCGCCTTGCGGGCGAACGGAGGGTGTAGCTGACTGTCGGTATGGATATCGCTACTGACTGTCGCCAAGTCACTCGGCTCGAGATTGTTGACACTGGCCGCCGGCGCCGCTGGTCGGAGGAGGAGAAGCTGCGGATCGTCGAGGAGAGCTATTTGGCTCCGCGGCAGGCATCCGCGACAGCGCGGCGTCACGGGATTTCCACCCCACTGCTGTTTGCCTGGCGCAAGGCGCATCGCGAGGGTCGGCTTGGCGAAGGTGGCGTCTGCGGTTTCGTGCCGGCGATGGTCGTACCGGAGCAGCCAGAGAAAGGTCCAGAACCGGCTGGCGGGCGCATGGAAGTGGTGAGCGTGAATGGCCGCAGGGTCATCGTCGAGCCCGACGTGGACGTGGAAGCGCTGCTTCGGGTCATGCGCGGCCTGGAAACGCTGCGATGATCCCAATTCCGACGGGGGTGCGAGTGTGGCTGGCGACGGGACACACCGACATGCGCTGCGGCTTTCCCAGCCTTGCTCTACGCGTGCAGGAGATCTTGAAGAAGGATCCGCTGAGCGGTCACATTTTTTGCTTTCGCGGTAAAAGAGGCGATCTCCTGAAGATCATTTGGCATGATGGACAAGGATCGTGCCTGTTTACGAGACGTCTTGAGCGTGGCCGCTTCATCTGGCCATCTCTGGCAGACGGAAGCGTTACGATATCAACGGCGCAGTTGAGCTATCTCCTGTCCGGGATCGATTGGCGCAACCCTCAGGAAACATGGCGGCCGACGCGGGTCGGATAGCATTTACACTTTGAAATTGCAGGCAAAATCTGATTCACTGGCCTCATGACGTTGACGCCGGATGATCTTCCTTCCGACCTTGCGAGTGCCCTGGCGGCACTGCGGGCTGAACGCGAAGCACGCCGACAAGCCGAGGCGGTGGCTGCCAGCGCGCAGGCGAAACTATCGGACACCGAGGCGCTGATTGCACATCTACAGCTTATGATCGAGAAGCTGAAGCGCGAGAAATACGGCCAGCGTTCCGAACGCACGGCGCGCCTGATCGAGCAGATGGAACTTCAGCTCGAAGACCTCGTGACCGCGGCGAGCGAGGATGAGCTTGCCGCGGCCGCCGCGGCGGCGAAGATCCAGAGCGTGCGCGCCTTCGCGCGCAAGCGACCAGTGCGTAGGCCCTGGCCAGAGACTATCGAACGCGAGCGCGTCGTCGTCGAGCCTCCCACCGCCTGCGCCTGCTGCGGCGGATCCCGGCTGTCCAAGCTGGGCGAGGACGTGACCGAGACGCTGGAGGAGATCCCGCGCCGCTTCAAGCTGATCGAAACGGTGCGCGAAAAGTTTACCTGCCGCGACTGCGAGAAGATCACCCAGCCGCCGGCGCCGTTCCATGTCACGCCGCGCGGCCTCATCGGTCCGCAGCTGCTGGCGACGATCCTGTTCGACAAGTTCGGCATGCATGCTCCACTCAACCGTCAGAGCGCGCGCTTCAAGGCTGAGGGGATCGACCTGCCGCTGTCGACGCTGGCCGATCAGGTCGGCCACGCAACCTTCGCCGTCATGCCGCTCTTCCATGTGATCGAGCGCCATGTGCTCGCGGCCGAGCGCCTTCATGGCGACGACACCACCATTCGCATCCTGGCGAAGGGCAAGTGCGCGACCGGGCGCATATGGACCTATACGCGCGACGACCGTCCCTTCGCCGGGCCTGCGCCGCCGGCGGCGATCTATTACGCCTCGAGCGACCGGCGCGGCGAGCGTCCTCAGAAGCATCTGGCCGGGTTCGCCGGCATCCTTCAGTGCGACTGTTACAGTGGCTTCGAGCCGCTGTTCGACCCGCAGCGGAAGGAGCAGCCGATCACGCCGGCCTTTTGCTACGCCCATGCGCGGCGCGGATTCTTCGAATTGGCCGACATCGCAAAAAAGGCCCGGGATGGCAAGAAGGGCAAACCGATCTCCCCGATCGCGCTGGAGGCGGTCAGGCGCCTCGACGCACTGTTCGAGATCGAGCGCGCCATCAACGGCCGCAGCGCTGCCGAGCGGTATGCCGTGCGGCAGGAGAAGAGCAAACCACTTCTCGACGACATGCACGCCTGGTTGCTCCGCGAGCGCGATACCCTCTCGCGCTCTTCCGAGGTCCTGAAGCCAATCAATTACATGCTCAGGCGCTGGGCCGACTTCGCCCGCTTCATCGACGACGGCAGAATCTGCCTCAGCAACAACGCGGCCGAAAGAGCGCTGCGTGGCATTGCTCTGGGAAGGCGCAACTGGACCTTCGCCGGTTCCCAGCGCGGCGCCGACCGCGCCGCCGTTATGCTTACCCTCATCACCACGGCACGCCTCAACGACGTCGACCCGAAAGCCTGGCTCGCCGATGTCCTGGCCCGCATTGCCGATCTTCCCGCTTCGCGTCTGCACGAACTACTGCCTTGGGACTGGAAGCGCCTGCGCGAAGCCGACAAGGCCGCCGATCAGCAGGCCGCCTGACCTTCACGCATCGCCATCATAGAGCCCGCCGCGCGCACGCGCGTGTCCCAATCATGCGGCCTTCGTCGTATGCGTACCATAGGCGAAGCAGTCACCAAAGTTCAGCCGCGCCGGGTGCCGGCCCTTGCCGAAGCGATCGAAAGCGTCAAGCGCGAGTCGAGCCGTGTTCGGCGGCACCGCGACCATGTCAATCTCCATCAACGAGAGATAGCGTTCCACGGCCTCGGCCGCCTCGCTGATTGCCAAGTCCAAGACTCTCGCGACCGCGATTGCAGCCTCCCATACTGCAAGTGGCGAGGTCAGCCGCTTTCTGGTCTGCTGCCTGCGTGCAAGGAGTTCGCGCGCATCATCCTCGTTGGTCATCAGCGCCGTCAGGGCCGAGGCGTCGACGAACATCAGTCATTCTCGTACAGGCTGTCGCGAAACGCCTTGTCGGCGGGCCTGCCGTGTTCAGGCTTGCCCTGGGCTCGCAGATCACGGCAGAACCTGACGCCGATCTCCACCAGGGACGGTCTAGCCTGTTCGCGCTCAAGCTCATGCTTGAGCGCGGCATGGACGGCCTCTGTCAGACCGGTCCTCTTGAGCGCGGCGACCCGGCGGGCCAGCGCGTCGGTCTCGCGATTCTTGATGTGGAACGCCATCACTCGCTCGTAAGCCGTTCAAGTGTATCGGTATAGAGCAATTTGGATACACCATGTGTGGCCCCGAAAGCATCGACCGCAAGTGTCACCAACGGAATCGGCCACGCCAACCGACCGAGTCGGCTGCTGCGCCTCGCTGGCCGCAGGCTGGATGAGGACCGTAACCGTGTTGTTTACAGACCTCGAGCAGTATCTGAGATCGCGGCCAGCAGTTCCTGTCACACCTGCGCTTTCACACGGGTCTGGAACTGCGCTTACCGGAGGCGATAGGTCGTGCAACCGAAGAACGCCGATCAGGTCTGACGCGGTCCTTTGGTTGCGCAACCATGGGTCTATGGGGATTGAGCAGCCTTGCCGCTGGCGATGAAATGCGGATTGGCGAAATCCTCGTCATCGCTCTGGTTGCGCTTGCCGTAGGCGAGCGGCTCACCATCCAGCGTACGCGTCATGCCGCCGGCCGCGCGTAGCACCGCGTCACCCGCGGCAGTGTCCCATTCCATAGTACGTCCGAAGCGTGGGTACACGTCTGCCTCGGCGCCGGCAACGAGACAGAATTTCAGCGATGAGCCGACCGAAACGATCTCGGCAGCGCCTAGCGCGCGGATATAGGCGTCGGTCTCAGGCGTGTTGTGCGACCGGCTGGCAACGACGGTCAGCGGCACCATACCGGCCCTCGCCGAAATCGGCTGGCGATCGACAATCTCATAGTCGTCATTGATCTCGATCGCTTCCGCTTTGCCCGGCCGGCCGGAGAAGAAGCGGCCGGTGCAAGGTGCGAAAACGACGCCGATCTCCGGCACACCGTGGCGAACCAGCGCGATGTTGACGGTGAAATCGGTCCTGCGGTTGACGAATTCCTTGGTACCGTCGAGCGGATCGATCAGGAAGAAGGCGTCGCCGAGATCCGGCGCCATGATGCCGGCCGAGGCTTCCTCCTCGGCCACGCAAGGAATCTCGGGAAATGCGGCGCGCAGCCCGGCAAGAATGATCTTCTCGCTCTCGCGATCTGCCTCCGTCACCGGCGAACTGTCCGACTTGCTGTCGACCGCACAGCCGGCGCGATAAACGCGCATCACCTCGCGCCCCGCCGCCAAGGCAAGGCGCTCGAAGACGCCGAGCATCGCTTCGTCGTCAGATACCGCCGCCGCTATCATATTGGTCTTCGGCAATGTCACGCTCGATCAGCCAGTGTTCCAGGGCCTCTACCATCTCCTCGGCCGATTTGCCGAGTGTCTTGAGATGGATTTCGGGTTTTTCCGGCACCTCATAGGGTGAATCGACGCCGGTGAAGTTCTTGATTTCGCCATTCAACGCCCGCGCATAAAGGCCCTTCGGATCGCGCCTGGCGCATTCCTCGAAGGGTGTGTCGACAAACACCTCGACGAATTCGCCGTCGGCCATCAGTTCGCGCGCCATGCGCCGCTCGGCGCTGAACGGCGAAATGAACGAGACGATGACGATCAGCCCGGCGTCGGCCATCAGGCGCGCCACTTCGGCGACGCGGCGAATGTTCTCGACACGATCGGCGTCGGTGAAGCCGAGATCGCGGTTGAGGCCGTGACGGACGTTGTCGCCATCCAGAATGTAGGTATGACGGCCGGTGGCAAACAGCTTCTTTTCGAACAGATTGGCGATGGTCGACTTGCCCGACCCCGAAAGCCCGGTGAACCAGAACACGGCCGGCCGCTGGTTCTTCATATCGGCGCGGGCGCGCTTGCCGACATCGAGCGACTGCCAGTGGATGTTTTCGGCGCGGCGCAGCGAATGCAGGATCATGCCGGCGCCGACCGTCGCATTGGTGATGCGGTCGATCAGGATGAAGGCGCCGGTGGTGCGGTTCTCGGCAAACGGATCGAAGGCGATCGGCGACCGCGTCGAGATGTTGCAGATGCCGACTTCATTCATTTCAAGCGACTTGGCCGCCTCATGGGCAAAGTCGTTGACGTTGACCCGGTATTTCAGGTCGGTGACGGTGGCGCTGGTCTGGTCGGTCTCGGTGCGCAGGATGTAGGAGCGGCCGGGCAGCAGCGCATGTTCGTCGAACCAGACGACGTTGGCGGCGAACTGGTCGGCAACCTGCGGCCGGGCTGCCGGCGATACCAGCATATTGCCGCGCGAGACCTCGACCTCGTCGTCGAGGACAAGGGTGATGGCCTGGCCGGCGACAGCCTGCTGAAGGTCGCCGCCATGCGAGACGATGCGCCTGACATGGGACGACTTGCCGGATTTGGCAACGACCACCTCGTCGCCCGGCGTGACCGAGCCGGAGGCGATGGTGCCGGCGAAACCGCGAAAATCGAGATTGGGACGGTTCACATATTGGACGGGAAACCGGAACGGCAATTCGACCGCGGCCTCGTCAACCGAAACGGTTTCGAGATGTTCGATCAGCGTTGGGCCGGAATACCAGTCTGTCCTATCGGAACGGCCAGTAACGTTGTCGCCGTAGCGGGCCGACATCGGAATGGGCACGATCGTCTGGAAGCCGAGCTCGCGTGAGAACTGCCCGTAATCCGCGACGATCCGTTTAAAAACCGCCTCGTCGAAACCGACAAGATCGAACTTGTTGACGGCGAGCACGATTTGGCGAATGCCCAGAAGCGAGGCAATGATCGAATGCCGCCTAGTCTGGCGCAGTACGCCCTGGCGGGCATCGATCAGCACGATGGCGAGATCGGCGGTCGATGCACCCGTCGCCATGTTGCGGGTGTATTGTTCGTGGCCGGGCGTGTCGGCGACGATGAACTTGCGCTTTGGCGTGGCGAAGAAGCGATAGGCGACGTCGATAGTAATGCCTTGCTCGCGCTCGGCCTCGAGGCCGTCGACCAACAGCGCGAAGTCGACGTCGTCACCGGTGGTGCCGTGCTTGCGCGAATCGCGCTCGAGCGCCGCCAGCTGGTCCTCGAAAATCTGCTTGGTATCGGAAAGCAGGCGCCCGATCAGCGTCGACTTGCCGTCGTCAACCGAGCCGCAGGTCAGGAAGCGCAACAGCGACTTTCGTTCCTGCGCCGCCAGATAGTCGCGGACGCCGTCGGTCGGGGCGAGACTCTTGGCCATGATGTGGCGCATGCTCAGAAATACCCCTCGCGCTTCTTCTTTTCCATCGAGCCGGCTTCGTCGCGGTCGATCAGGCGACCTTGCCGCTCGGAGGTGCGCGCCGTAAGCATTTCGCTGACTACCGCCTCCAGAGTATCGGCTTCCGAGTCGATCGCGCCGGTCAGCGGATAGCACCCGAGCGTGCGGAACCGCACCATCCGGTTCTCGACCGTCTCGCCGGGCCGCAGCTGCATGCGCCCGTCATCCTTCAGGATGAGCATGCCGTCGCGCTCGACGACCGGCCGCTCCTTGGCCAAATACAGCGGCACGATCGGGATGTCTTCCTGGAGAATGTATTGCCAGATGTCGAGCTCGGTCCAATTCGACAGCGGAAACACCCGGATCGATTCGCCGGCAGCGATGCGGGTGTTGAAAATCTTCCACATCTCCGGCCGCTGGTTTTTCGGATCCCAGACGTGCTGGGCGTTGCGGAACGAGAAGATGCGTTCCTTGGCCCGCGACTTCTCTTCGTCGCGTCGTGCACCGCCGAAGGCTGCGTCAAAACTGTATTTGTCGAGCGCCTGCCGCAGGGCAACCGTCTTCATCACATGCGTGTGAGTGTTGGAGCCGTGGTCGAAAGGGTTGATGTTGTCGCGCACACCGTCTTCATTGACATGGACCAGGAGATCGAAGCCGAGCTTTTGCTGCATCTGGTCGCGAAAGGCGATCATTTCGCGGAATTTCCAGGTCGTGTCGACATGGAGAAAGGGAAAGGGCGGCTTGGCCGGATAAAACGCCTTCATTGCCAGGTGCATGAGCACGGACGAATCCTTGCCGACCGAATAGAGCATCACCGGCTTGGCGAAAGCCGCGGCGACCTCGCGAAAGATATGGATGGATTCGGCCTCAAGCCGCTGAAGGTGCGTAAGCGCGATGTTCATGGACTGTGAGCGTTCTTTCGTGCGATCCACAGAAGGGCCTGTATCACCAGCGGGCGCGATCTTCAGCCGCCCGGTTCAAGCTGCACTTCTGGACAATCTATTTCTCGTGCGGGCGTTCTAGCAGATCGCTCCTGTCCAGAACAATGCAAGACAAGCCTGCGGTCGAATGGTTCGGGAATGAATTTTCCATACAGCCGGCAAAATCGGGAAATTCCTCCCCAGCGTGGCGATTGGGAGGGGAGGGAAAATATTGCCTGGGCTTGGGAGAGCCAGAGCTGGCGGCTTTACGGCGTTCGCCGCGGAACCTGCGAGCCGGCAAGCGATAACTGGTCCCACCTCATTCAGGCGATGCCAGTCGTGGCGACGAGGTCGCTAGGACGAAGTTCCGATGGGAACAAGTAACTTGTCACCGTTATGGTCGATCTCGATCATCTCACTCTTGCGGCTCAAGCGTTCCGCAAATCCTTTGTGGAAGATGATGGCGTTCATATAGGCAAAGGTCATCGCCAGCGCCTCGGTTCGCAGCGGATAGTCGACCAGTGAATGAATGAGAAGGAACGATGCAGAGAGAAATGCAGCCTTCTGAAATGGGTCGCGGCGAACTCTAGCCAATGCAGTCAAAATCAATACCAAATAACCTATCATCAGAAGGATAGCAGGAATTCCGCCCTCGAAGGCAATCTCAAGATATTCATTATGGGCATGGTTCACATATTGTTTGAAAATCATGCCCTCCCTTTCGTATATCTGATAGGCTTTCTGGAAATTTCCGAATCCAACACCCGTCGCCCAATTCTCTTTGATGCCCTCGATTGTGGTTCTCGCAAACTCTACTCGTCCAAAAGCCGGATCGAGCTCCTGTGCATCTATCTTGGTCCAGGCGCTTATGGTGTAAATCGACAGCCCGATAAAAACGAGGAGAACGCCGAACCCACTCGCCCTCGAACGGGCAGAAAGAAAGATGACAGACAACACGGTGATCGCCAATCCAATCAAAACGCCGGCGCGGGAGCCGGCGGCCAAAAGAAGCAGCAAAAGCGCGATCAAGCCGAAGGATGCGGACAAAAGGTGTCCGCGGAACAAACCATAATAGACGACGAAAGGAATGGAGACAAAAAGCAAAGCCGAAAAATGATTCGGATTGGCAAAAAGCCCGGCATTGATCGTAAACGGCAACAGCCCGACAATAGCGGCGTGGTCGGAGAGCGAATATTGAATGGCTCCCGCCAAACCGTTGCAAATAACACCCATGAAAAAAAACGGCAGGAGCGCACTGACCTGCTCGGCACGCAAACGCAATACAGCCAAAAAAAACGCCGCCGCAGCCAAGAGATAGAGCAGACTTTCGATCGTGCGGCCAACCCCAACGCTGATGAAGCGAAATCGACTTTCTCCAGCCCAGGGATCTCCGAGCAGCAGCTCCGGCCTCAACCCGTCGAATATGGCCGCCGGCAGTGGGACGATTTGCAAAAAGTTCAGCGCCACGGCGAAGATCAGCAGCCATAGAACAGAATGCGGGCTTCTCTCGCCAGAGCTTTGGGTGAAGACAGCGGCCGCCGAAACAATGGCCGCGACCTCGATCACAGTGTCCGTATAGAGCCCGCTCGCTGTACCCCCGCCGATCAGCAGGGATACAAACAGGACCGAGCCGAGGAGATATTTATCCCATTCCGACGGCCGGTCCTTCAAGATGCAAGTCTCTCGATGCTCAATTTGTGCATTACCAAGGTGCCGACATATCGAAATCGCCAGCTCTCGGCAATGGCGGCGGTCTGCAGAGTCAATAGTTGCATGGGGCAGCCAGCTGGTCCAACTGAGAAATCCTGGCTCAGATTTTGACGGTTGAATGTGCCCTCTGGAATATTGAAACGTGCAATTTCGCCGGCCGGCCCGAGGCATCTGATCGACCAGAACAATTCCTTTGGAAGTTTCAGGTTTCGCGCAGAGGCTACGAGGGAAATCTTATACGAGCCTGGGGGCAGCGCAACATATTGCTGAAGAGCTGTATTCTTGACCGGCGTGTTCAAGAACCGGACCGTCGCCCCGCCCTCTCCTTCTACGGCATTGTGGGATGGTGCGAATGCAATTTCCAGGCCCGATTGATCACGGACCTGCCAATCGAAAGGCTTGCCGCCCGACCCGGGTTCGAAGGTGCTGTTGAAAATATATCCGCCCAACTTCCGTTCTTGGTCAGTTAGAGTGAAAAGAAACAGGCGGTATGCCGGCTCATATTCTCCTTGTACGATATAGCCGGCGATCACGGTCGTCAGTTCGCTCGACGTTGGCGGTGCTCTTGATCCGGTTAAATCGAGCAACAGCTGATTTGCGATGTCGAGCCCCTCGGGGGTTTTGTTAAGAGCGCGGAACAGACCGCCTCGCCAGGGCGCTTCCGACCTGATGGCCGTCAGCACCGCCTGGAACCCCTCAGGATCTGAGAGAATTTTTGGCATACCATCGGCGATCGCCGAAAATTGGTCCGGCCATCGCCGTAGCAATATGTCGATCTCGCCAATGGCCTTTGACAAATCACCCGATTCTATCGCGCGGCTGATTGATCTCTGCAGCGCATGAATTTCTGTTTTGGACAATTTTCGGGCTTGATCGAAGAGCTGGTAGGCCTCGTCTTTTTCGCCCTGCCGGTATTTGATCTCGCCTATTAGACTGTACAGCCGCGCGTCCCCCAGATCGAAGGCGAGCGCACCTCTAGCCTTGGCAAGCAATGCATCAAAATCAGGAGCATTGCTCGTGTCGTTCAGGTCACCGGTGATTTCAGCTATCAATGCGTCGACGTTGAACGGATCCAGCGCAAGGGAAACGGCCGGTGTTTCTGTTTCAAGAAATCGACTTAGCCCGATCGAGGAAGCCGCCAACACTAGAACGGACGCGACGAACCAAACGACTGAATGTCGGAGACTTTGCATAAGCGGGTTGGCTAGCTCCACCATCGACTTTGCCCTCAATCTTCGGAGCACCCGTATCCGTGCCGTAGTTGTAGTACTGATAGTTCATGTATTTATAGGCGTAGTTGTAATCGAACTTGTTCACCGCAAACTTTGACATCGCGGCTCCGACTACGTTCGCGCCAGCGGCACGCAGGCGCTTCAACGCCGTCTTGGCCGACTTGCGCGTCACCTGACTGGTAGAGATGACCATCAATGTACCTTCAGCAAGCCTGCTGAGGATCGGAGCATCCGAGAGGCCGACGACCGGCGGCGCGTCGATGATGACGAGGTCGAAGCGCTTGCCGAGGCTGGTGAGGATCAGAGCCATTTTCGGTGACGAGAGGAGATCCGCAGGGTTTGGGGGGATCGTTCCAGAGGTGAGAACGGTCACGTTCGGAAATTTCGTCCCCCTGAAGATGCTCGCCAGATCCTCTCTACGGACGGTATTTGTCAAGAGATTGCTTAGTCCGATCGTGTTGTCGAGGCCAAACAGGCGATGAAGATTCGGCTTTCGAAGATCGCCGTCCACGATGAGAACTCTTGCACCGAGCGCACCAAAATCCTGGCCGAGCTTGAACGACGTCGTTGATTTGCCTTCGGAAGGTTCAGAACTCGTAACAAGCAACGACCGTGGCGCGCCTTCCGCACCGGAGAATTGCAACGATGTGCGAAGCGATCGATAAGCCTCCGACAATCCGGATTTCTGATCGGCGATGCTCGCTGTCAATTCCCGGTCATCAACCAGCGGCAAGATACCGAGCATCGGCAACCCCAGTTCCTTTTCAATCTGCTCGGGATTAGCAAAAGTATTATTCAAAAGCTCAATAGCGTAGATAATCGCAGCACTCAAGGCCATAAACACAGCCATTGCAATCGCAAGATTGATGCTCAGGCGTGGCGAATAGGGAGAATTCGGCTGCGCAGCAAAATCAACGATTGCAGCGCTCTGTGTCTTAAGTTCAGAGCTGACACCGACCTCATTTAGCTTAGCAATAAGACTGTCATATTGCGACCGGTTCGAATCCACTTCGCGCTTCAGGATCGTATACTTGATGTTCTTGTCGTTGAACACAACCTGCTGCTTTTCCATTTCGGCAAGTTTGGTCTTAAGATCGGCCTCCTTATTCTGTGCCTCCTGATATTTCAACCGCAGCGAATCCGTTATGGCTAGGACGCCGTTATTATACAGCCGCTGCAACTCCTTGATCTGCGACTGGAGCTGCTGCATTTCCGGAAAACCAGGCTTCAAAACCCCTAATTTCTGCTGGTATTGGCTGGTCAAATCCGCCAGCTTCTCGCTGAGGGCTTGCAGCCCTTTACTTTCCAAGACTGGGCTGAGGCTTGATCCGCGGCCCTTGTCGATTTGGTCGACCATCCGTCCAGCATCGAGACGTTCTTGAATAGCCGTCGCGAGCGCTGTGTTTAGGGCCTCGATATTTGACCCTATCAGCGATTTGTCGTCGCCGGTTATCGTGATGCCAGCATCCTTGGCATATGCGACCAATTCCTCTTCCGATTTCTGGAGCTTTTGCTTTACCTGCAAAACCTGCTCCTGGATGAATTGCCGTGCCAGGTCCGAGGTCTCACTGGTTTGATCGAGGCGTTGGTCAATAAAGCTTTGCGCAATCTGATTGGCTATATCGCTCGCATATTTTGGATTTTGATCGACAAAGGTGATAGACAGCAGGCTTGTGTTGGGGACTAGATTGACCGTGAGGTCGTTTATAACTCGTCGGATCGCAATGTCTTCGCGTTGCTCCGGGGTTCTGTCTTGAATAGAAGGCGATTTCGAAATCCTGAACGCACGATAGAAGATGTTGCTCAGAGAGAAGTCAGCGGTCGGAAACAGGAAGTTGGGCTTTTCGCTCAGCCCCAATTGGAATACTACGCGCTGCGCCAATGCACGGCTCTTGAGCTTTTCACGGGCTGTCAGAAAAGCACGGACGTCAGCGTTTTCAGAAACGACCTCAATGTCCTGAAAGACCTTAGCAGAAGGAACCAGCACTTCCAATTGCGTTGTTGCCTGGTACTTCGGCGTCAGCATCATGGTAATGATGACACCGGCGACTAGCCCAGCAGCTGCCATCATGACGATTAGCCACCGGTACTGGACAACGTAAAACAACAGTCTTAGCGGATTAAAGCCCTCCTCCTGCTCAGAGTAATCGCGACCGTAGGGGCCATAGTTTTGGGGACCGTCATAATACTGATCTGCAGACAGGGCTTGGCCATGTCGGGGAGCCGCAATTTGATGCTGCCTGTTGCGATCGAGCATAGTGCGAAATGATCCTACGTTTGCCTATGATTTGAATGAGCGGAAAGCATCTATGGAATCACACTAAGTCGAGCTGCACTTGAAGCAATGCCGAGAGCGTCCTTAAGATTGTTCATCGCGATTTTCGATTTCGAGGCGAAGACGACGACTTTGTCACCGCCGTAGACGCGCGGATTGCGGGCCTTGCCGGCACGAATGGCCTCCACGTTGTAATTTGCGACCAGCGTATTTGGGCCAATGTTGCGGTAGACGAAGACTTTGCTCGCATCTCCTATGGGACTGAAATTCGCCGCCAAAGCAATGGCGTCCAGAAGAGTGGAATTGCTCGACACGGGATATATACCAGCCCTATTGACCTCTCCGTCGACGGTAATGCGCTGTCCGATCGATTCTTTGACGAAAATCGTCACATCAGGTGACTGCAGGTATTTGGCGCCATAGGCAGTTTCGACTTCCTGTTCCAATTGACGGACGGTTTTTCCTGCGGCGGCGATGGTTCCGATAAGCGGAAGCGAAATCTGCCCGCCAGCATCGACTTGAACCGTTCTGTTCAAATTGTCGACCTGGAACACGTTCACCTCTAGCACATCGTTCGGAGATAGCGGCTGCTCGCTGCCATTCTGGGTGTTATGCGGCGCAGGCAAATCCTTTACCATCTGCAGTGCGCCGCCGCCCGATAGTGGCGTGGATGATGATGTCAATTGCAGCGCATCAACGGACGAGGATGGTGTCGTCGACGAAGTGCTCGTGCATGCCGACATCGCGAGTGAAGCGAGCAAGACCAAAACCGTGCCCTTATGGTTTGCGAAACGGAAAATGCCCATCACGCAGTCCCGCCCTTGAACAAGCGGCCCAATCCTCCAAAGCGGCTGGCGTTACCGGCGTTTGGCTTTGGCGGACGTGCCTTTCCAATCGGCTCGAGCGGCCGGTTCGCCAATATTTCACCTGGCCGTTTCAACACCATGTTGCGGGCCTCGTCTTCCCCACATCGCTTGGCGGCAGCAGCAACCGCTTGCGAAAGCCCAGGGCGCCGGCGCGTAGCGCTATGCGTGTCCGATGCGATAATGTCCACCCTGCCCTCGTCAATCAGCTTTTCCGAATAGTAAAGCGCCGTGCGCCCAAAAGCACCAACAATCGAGTCTGCGGTAAGCTGGATAAGACAGCCCACTGCATTCAGCCTCTCGATAACGTCGTAATTCGTTTTGATCCAGGTCAAACGCTCAGGGTGCGTAAGAATCGGAATGAAACCGGCGTTTATGAGGCGTAGAGCAAGATCTTCCATCCGTGGGGGTAAAACATGATGCGGCGGTTCGAACAGAAAATAGCGGGACCTGTTTAAAGTCGGCACACTGCCGGCCGCCAATTGGTCCGGAAGATCCGGCGCTATGTGAACATCGGCGCCAACGTAAAGAGCAAGTGGTATGGCGGCGCGGCGCAGCGCTTGGTGCAACTCCTGAACCGCTCGGACAATATTCGATGTTCCGTTTTCGTATACGCCGGGCGTCACGTGCGGCGTGCAAGCCATGTGGGTCGTTCCGTCGGCCACCGCCAGCCGAGCCATTTCCAGCGATTCGGCAAGACTAGGTGAGCCGTCGTCGAGGCCTGGCAAGATATGGGAATGTAGATCGATCATGGGCGTTTGTGGCTGCAACGAAGCAAGATGGCGACGTCAGCGCAAAAAACCACAAATGCGCTACCCGCAGTGCAGCGAGTTACGCGTCTGTCAAACTCATGCAATAGGATGAATGCCGGGTCCCAGCTACTGGCTGACAGAGTCGTCATCATGCAGGCCGATGATCAGCGCCGCACCGCCGCTTAAAGCGCCAGATACCCGCACGAAAGGGCCGGAACTCAAACAGGTGACGCCTGCAATCGCCGATACACAAAAGAAAATGGGACCAAGCGAATGGCACACCTTCATTTTGGTTCCTCTAGAAACGTGCGGCCTGACCGACCAACGCAATCCGCCCAAGACGATTCATTTTGGCGCCAGATCAAAGCAACAGGCCGATGCAGCTAACAAATTCGCGAAGCCAGATCCGTCCGAACGGAAGCATGTCCACCAACACCAACGGCCTTGCGCATCAGCAAGAACGACACAGCAGAGGCGCCCGCCTCTGCTGCTGCGGGCTGTCGGGCCACCCGCTTATTGGCTGACGCCGTGGTGTTTATCCGCCGTTGCGGCCAGAATACCGGCCCCAAGAGCCATGCCGCCAAAGATGAAGAGCGGCGTTTTGTCGTTGTTGTTGTCGTTGGCATTGCCCGTCTGGGCGGTCTTCTCAGAACCCAGGACGTTGAGGCAAATCTTGTTCTCGACGCGCGAGATATCGAGCGTCGAATTCGCGGGGACGCTCAGATTACAGCCACCGATCCGAACCGAAGCCGAGCCCTTGCCGCCAACCACGACACGGCTGCCGAAATCCAGCGCGCCGCCCGCTTGTGCAGGGCCGTAGCCAGCCACCTGCGAGACCATCACGTCGCCATTGACGTTGCCGATCGATCCAATCGGATTTGCACCCTGATAGGCAGTTGCACAGGTGCACGATGCATCCTGCGCGAAAGACGACACCGGGGCGAAGCCGGCCAACACAACGAGTCCGGCCAACGCGCCTCTCAACATTTGGTTCATCCGCATCTATCCTTCTGTCCTACGTTACCTGAGGCCCACCCAACCACCAAGCTACTGTTTCAGCGCGTAACAGCTTTTTGAGCCAATTCCAACTCATATCGCAAATGCGAGATACTTTTTGGTTTCGGTGTGGTTGATTGAACACACTCTTAGAATATCGCAATTTATCATCTTACAGCCGGCCGCGATTGCGGGTTGCAGGGAGCCAATCTGGCTTTCCTTGTGGCCGCGCCGTCATCGCTCGCCGACTCATCAGCGGCGTTTCGCACTACTCGAAGGCAAAACGGTTGGTTTTGAAATCTCTTACGCTCGCGGTCTGGAAACCTGCAGACGCCGAAAGGGGGCGGTGAGACCACGTTCCGTCTGTTCAGCCATCGAATCTGGCATATCACGCGGGATCCCGCGTCCTCTTCCATTACGAATGGCACCATGCTTCCGCTCGATCGGGCAAGATCGATCACTGCCCGTCTTGGAGAGAGGATCCGATGCTTCGGAGGCTCCCGTGGCCTGCTGCCGACGGTCTGGTAGCCCTCTAGCTGACAAGTCTCCTGACGACAGTCCTGCACGATTCCTGCCAGTCCGGCGCGCGCCAACCATAGGTGCCCCGCAGCTTTTGGCAGTTGAGCAGCGAGTTGGCTGGGCGTTTCGCCTTAGTAGGGTATTCGTCCGCGAATATGTCCTCGACATTCGCCCATGGACCGCCAACCCGTCGACTTTCGACGAATATCTCGCGAGCAAGACCACTCCAGTTCGTACCACCGGTGCCGGCAAGATGAAATATGCCGAACTGGGCGGAATTTTCTCTCCGCTCCATGGTTTTCGCGATGTGCAGAATGCCGTCTGCGATGTCGAGAGCAGAGGTTGGGTTGCCGAACTGGTCGGAGACGACACGGATCATATCACGATCTTTTGCCAGTCTGAGCATGGTCTTCACGAAATTACGGCCGAACGGGCTGTGTACCCAGGCAGTGCGCAAGATGACATGACGGCGATTGGCGGTGGCGACCGCTGCCTCGCCATCGAGCTTGGTGCGGCCATAGACCCCAATTGGGCCAGTGGTATCGGTTTCAATGTAGGCGCCAGGTTTCTCCCCACCAAACACATAGTCGGTCGAGAGATGAATAACGGGAGCGCCCGTTTCGGCTGCCGCAGCAGAGACGGCGCCGGCCCCCAACACATTGATTGCCTGCGCCGTGTCGGGTTCGTCCTCGGCTTGGTCAACGGATGTATAAGCTGCAGCGGAGACAACGATATCAGGCTTTCTGGCAAGGATCGCCGACCGGACTGATTTGGAATCGAGAAGATCAAAGTCAGGCCGACCCGTCACGATCAACTCGATGCCTGGAAGGGTCGAGGCGCGTTCAGCTAGGCTGCACGCAACCTGCCCTTCGCGGCCCGTGACAAGAATTCTCACGACAGTGCCTTTTCCGCTGCGCCTAGCCTTTGGCCGGCATAGCGGCTGCTGCGGATCGGCTCCCACCACCGAGGATTGTCGAGATACCATCGGACGGTCTTGGCAAGGCCGGTCTCGAAAGTCTCGGCTGGCGTCCAGCCCAGATCGCGCTCGATCTTGGATGCGTCGATCGCATAGCGCCGATCATGGCCAGGGCGGTCAGCCACGAACGCGATCAGGTCGCGATAGCGTGCTCCGCCGCGCCGCGGCCAAAGGCTGTCGAGCATCCGGCAGATCGTCTCCACAACGCTGAGATTGCTGCGCTCACAACGCCCGCCCACATTATAGCTTTCGCCCGGCCTTCCTTTCGTCGCGACCAGTTCCAGCGCCCGCGCGTGATCGTCCACGAACAGCCAGTCTCGCACATTTGCGCCAGTGCCATAGACGGGAAGCGGCTTCTCCTCGAGCGCATTGAGGATGATTAACGGAATCAGCTTTTCAGGGAAATGAAACGGGCCATAATTGTTCGAGCAGTTGGAAACGACCACAGGAAGCCCGTATGTCTCGTGCCAGGCACGAACGAGATGATCCGAAGCGGCCTTGGACGCAGAATAGGGGGATGACGGTGCATAAGCGGTGTCTTCGGTGAAGAGGCTGCCGTCGAAGGGCAAATCCCCAAACACCTCATCTGTCGAGACATGATGGAAACGGAAGTTTTCTTGGCGCTCGGCCGACAGGTTCTGCCAGTGCGCCAAGGCAGCCGAGAGCAGCTTGAACGTACCGACGATATTCGTCTCGACGAACGCCGCCGGCCCATCTATCGAGCGATCCACATGGCTCTCGGCGGCAAGATGCATGACGACATCGATGTCATGTTCGCCTAGGATCCGCGAGATTGCATGTTCGTCGCAAATGTCGGCCCGCACGAAGCAGTAGTTGGGATGGTTCTCGATCTGGCGTAATGAACCGAGATTGCCGGCATAAGTCAGCTTGTCGACGTTGACAACGCGATGCTCAGTGTTCCCGCACAGATGCCGGCAAACCGCCGATCCGATGAAGCCCGCCCCGCCCGTTACCAATATGTTCAATCCAAAGGCCCTCCGCTTAGCATGAACGATCTAGTCGAAAATCTCGGCTTCGGCGAGAAGCGGAGCATTGCGGTCCTTATCCGATAGCACGACGCCATTCGGAAAGGTCGGCCACTCGATGCCAATCGCCGGGTCATCGAAGCGGATGCCACGATCTTGCGCCGGTGAATATGGGCTCGTCACCTTGTAGATCACCTCCGTATTCTCCGCGAGGGTGACGAAACCATGTGCGAAGCCGGTCGGAACCAGAATCTGGTTCCACCTCTCAGCGGACACCTCTAGGGATACCCATTTGCCGAAGGTCGGTGAGCTCTTTCTGATGTCCACCGCGAGATCGAGAATCGCGCCACGCACGACGCGCACGAGTTTGGCTTGGGCAAAAGGGGGCAATTGGTAGTGAAGCCCCCTGAGAACGCCCGCCGCACTGGAGAGGCTGTGATTGTCCTGTACAAAGACGAGATCGATTCCAGCTTCGGCAAGGCCTGCTGCGTTGTAAGTCTCGGAGAAGAAGCCGCGCGCATCGGCAAAGCGCTTTGGCGTGATTTCCAGCACGCCGTCAAGGCTGAGGTTGCGAACGTTCGCCACGATCAGCCTCGCGCCAGTTCGATCACCCGGCGGCGCAAATAGCCGGCATACTCGTTCCTGCCGAGCTTTTCCGCACGCGCCAGAACCGCGTCGGCCGAGATCCAGCCCATTTCCAGGCCGATTTCTTCCGGACAGGCGATCTTGATCCCTTGCCGATGTTCAATGGTGCGAACAAAGGAGGACGCGTCATGCAGGCTGTCAACCGTACCGGTATCGAGCCAAGCGAAGCCGCGGCCCAGCCGATGGACATGAAGCGCGCCACGCTCCATATAAATGTTATTGACTGAGGTGATTTCGAGCTCACCGCGCCTCGACGGCTTGATTGAGGCAGCAATGTCGACCACATCATTGTCGTAAAAATAAAGGCCGGTGACCGCCCAGTTCGACTTCGGCTCCTTCGGTTTCTCCTCGATCGTCAGCGCCTTGCCGGTTGCCGCTTCGAAGCTGACCACGCCATACCGTTCCGGATCCTCGACATGATAGGCGAAGACTGAAGCGCCTTGTGTCTGCTTCGCGGCAGTCTGGCAGATGGCTGTCAATCCGGCGCCGAAGAAGATATTGTCGCCGAGCACCATGGCTACATTGTCCGAGCCAATGAAATCGCGGCCGATGATGAAGGCTTCGGCCAGCCCATTTGGCTGCGCCTGTTCGGCATAGGACAGGTTCAGGCCAAAGACGCCACCATCGCCCAGCAGCGCCTGAAAGCCAGGGAGGTCACGCGGCGTCGAAATGACAAGAATATCGCGAATGCCCGCCTGCATCAGCACGCTCAGCGGGTAAAACACCATCGGCTTGTCGTAGACCGGCAGCAATTGCTTCGACACAGACAGCGTCAGCGGATAAAGCCGGGTTCCGCTCCCGCCCGCAAGGATGATGCCCTTCATGCTCGACCTTGCTGCCTGCAACGTGTAGGAATGCCCATTTATACCTCTCCTATCGCATTTAGGTATTTTTTTATTACGTACTTTTCGTCGAACTCATGTTCGGCTTTGGCGCGGCTAGCATCGCCCATAGCGACTCGCTCGTGCAGGGAAAGCGACATGAATCTCGACATTCGATTGGCAAGGTCCCCGGCGTCCCGTGGCTGGCAGAGATAGCCGTTGACATCATGGTCGACCACATTTCGGCACCCGGTCCAATCCGTCGTGATGATTGGCCGGCCCATAGCTGCCGCCTCGAGCAGGCTGCGCGGGGTTCCTTCACGATAGTAAGACGGCAAGACGACGCAATCGGCAGCCGCGAGATATCTGCGTACGTCGTCCGTCACACCAAGGTACTCGACAACCCCCTCGTTCACCCACTGCTCGATCACCGCTTTCGAGACTGCCGAGGGATTCTGGACGTCGAGAAAGCCAAGCAACTGGAACCGGGCCTGCGGCTTCGTCGAGCGAACGATTCGCGCAGCTTCGGCAAACTCGCCGACGCCTTTTTCCCAGAGGAGTCGGGCAACCAGTAAGAAAACGCTGTCGGCCCCATTCTCGCTCGGGACAGCCCGTGCGGGCATAAAATGCTGCAGGTCCACACCCGAGCCCGGCAGCAGTTCGGTCAATTCCGGCATTACGATAGATTTGCGAACAAAATCATCGCGGTCTTCTCGGTTCTGAAAGAATACGCGCCGCGATCCGCGCAAAGCGTAGCGATAAAGGACTTCCACAAGGCCTTGTATCTTCGATCCCCTTGAAAATGCGACTCCAAGGCCGGCGATATTGTTGATGACGCTGACACCAAGCATCTTGGCGGCGATGGATCCGTAGATGTTAGGTTTGATCGTGTAGCCGAGATAGACATCCGGTCGGGTTCGCCTGAATAGGGTTCTAAACCGCATCAGAAGGGCAAGGTCACCAAACGGCGACGTGCCCATATTGTCCATAGGCATTTCTTCGAAACGACAGCCCATCCTCATCAACTGCGCTGCATGCTGCTGATGCGGTGGGGCGACTGCAATAACCTCCATGCCGCGCGCGTGAAAGCTCTGAATGAGCCCAGCGCGGAAGTTGACGAGGTTCCACGCAGTATTGGCACAGATGATGATGCGCAATTTTTGTCAACCTTGAACGAGATAGTTTTGATAAGGAAGCCAATAGATGGCGTGAGATCCGAAATTGAACCAGACATACTGTACAAACGCGGAATATAAAACCACTAGGAAACCCAGGAACCGATAAGATCGGCCGGACCTCCCGAAAGATTCCGGAATCTGCGACAGGACCATGATCTGGATCGGAATGAGGTAGAGCCCTACGCGATCAACGGCTGTCGATGACGGCGAAATGACAAGGGCTGGCACCAGCGCTATCGCGATCAGCGCCAAGATAAGCCAAAGCTGCTTCTCACGCGGACTAAGCAGAAACCGTTTCCTAAAAAAGATAAATAGTGCCGCCGGGATCGCGTTCATGATGACCCGGACTGCGGCACCACCGGAATCGTACTCACGAGCAACGTATGTGTACATCAGCTTGTCAACGCTATCCTGAAGCAAGGCGAAATAGGCCAGTATTGCAGCGCAACCTACCCACAATATGGTCCAAACGCGGCCATGACTCTCGGCCAGAGCCGAGATCGGTATCAGCAGGACGGCCGATTTATGGAAGGTCGCCGCGATGAGCACCCACACGACAAACTTGAGGTTGGAACGCTCACGACCAAGGGCGACGAGTCCACGCATCGCCAACCCGATCGCCACGCCCTGCCTCGTATACCCCATCGCAACGACGATAACCAGGTAAGGTATTGCGACGGCCAGAGCGAGCCAGGGACGCGGCTGGGCCAGTGCGAACGAAAAAAGCCCCCAGCTGAACAAACCGGCACATACAAGGTTGACCAGCCAAACCGCTGGATCCACGCGGGCGCTGATCCAGTTCAGCAGCGCATAGCCCGGATCTCCCAGTTTTGGGATATCTATGAATACCGTTAAGCTTGCTCGAACGAGGTGACCCAAATAGGCGGGCCAATCGGCTCCCACATCGTTACGAAGGCCGACCAGCAGGCATACGGCAAGCCCAGCAATGAAGAACAGCCATCGTTCGCCGGGGTGGTCAAGTGCCTTCCCGCGTCGCTCGAAAAGCGCAGCGAAGGCAGGGACGCCAAACATGAGCCAGTAAGGAAGCAACGTAGAGGGCCTGTGTCTTTGAGTCGATGGCTCTGACGAGCCGGTTATCCCCGTCTTACCATCGACGGCTGACGTTCAAATTGCCAATCATGGGAAAGGTCCCTTGCCCGAGATGTTTCGAATCCCGTCAAGAGCACCACGGAACAGCAATCGAAGTCGCGTCAGCGGGTCCGATTTGTACAACACAATAGCAACGAGATCCTTTAGCAGCATTGGAAATAGACTTAGATAAAGGTTGAATCCACCATCTATCCTTCTGGCTATTAGAATCAAATTTCTAAAATGATAGTACTGATACCAAGTGGGCTTATCCGCAACATAAATCGTTTTGCCCAAGAAACTCGCCTTTCTATATTCGTACGTGTCGACGAATGTTGCATCGGCACATACAATCTGCCGCCACTTTCCTTTTTTCAGGCAAAGACCGTAGCCCAAGTCCTCCCAACTCATCCAGAGATCGCTCCAGACTTCGATGCCCTCGCGCTGGGGCTGCAAGCTATAAAGTGCGCCATTCGAGCTGCTCCAAACAACTTCCTCGCCCACAGCAAGTTGGGAAGAAAGCCTTTGTGAAAATAGCTGCGGCACCGCGCTCCGACGCGGCTTCTCCCAGCTCCCTCCACGGTTTGGCCGAAATCGATTTGGATAAACCGCACCGATCCGTTCGCCCGCGTTGCCGGCTCGCACCATGGCCTGCACGGCACGGAGGTCGACCTCGCCGTCGTGGTTGATCGCATAGCACCACCGTCCGCCGAGGTCCGCCGCTATCTGGAGCCTCTTCTGCAAATTGCCGGCGGAACCGAGATTCCGGTCAGCATTGTGATACTCGACGGCCCACCCATTCTCCCCAATGGCGGTAGCCAACCGACCGTCGCCGAGCGAATCGACGACGACCACCGCCAAGAATGGCGTTTTGCCGTTGGCAAACACCGATCGAAGGAGCGTGAGCACGTGTTCAGCGGTTCGAAAGGTGGAAATTGCGAGGACGACACTTTCCAATGCCTCCGCTTCAGATCTTTCCAAGGGTGCGTGTTCCATCATGCGCGAAAGAAATCGACCGTTCGTTCCAAACCTTCGCGAAGGCTTACCTTCGGGCGCCTGCCGAACGTCGTGACATATTTTGCAGTGTCGGCCTGTATTCGACGTACATCGTTCGGCCAAGGATCGAGCAACTCGACGCCGAGAGTGCTATTCGTGATCTTCTCCAGCTCCGAGATCAGCGCATTGATGCTGTTAGATGTTCCGGTTCCGATGTTATAGAGCCCGTTACCCGTTTCATCCAGTACGGAAACGAAAGCATCTACCACATCCGCTATATAGACGAAATCGCGGCTTTGCCCACCGTCACCGAATTTCTTGATGGGAAGCGCATGGGCGGCGGCGTAAGAGAACTTGCACGTGACATTAGCGTAAGGATGATCGACCGCCTGACGTGGACCATAAACATTGAACAGGCGCAGGGAACAATAAGAATACCCGTGCAATTTGGCGTACATGGCCAGGAGGTGCTCGCCGAACAATTTCGAGGCGGCGTAGACAGTGACCGGCGCCGGCGTGATACTTTCGTCGATCGACGACAGATCAGTATTCCCGTAAACCGTCGAACTGGACGCGAAGACGATTCTCCTGATGCGTTGAGTGGCCGCGAAATCGATCACCCGCTGCAGGCCGGTCACATTGACGTCTACATACTCGTCAGGCGTTCGTAGACTGTCATAGCCGCTGATTAGCGCCGCGAGATGGACAATTGCGTCGACATCGCCGATCTCGCTGCGGAATTTGGCGATGTCCCGAATGTCGCCATTTAGAACGCTGATATTAGGATGGGCAGCTGGAAGGTTCTGCCGTTTGCCGGACAGAAAGTTATCGACGACGACCACCCTGTCACCTCGAGCCAGGAGGATATCGCACAAATGAGAGCCGATGAAGCCGGCTCCTCCAGTGATCAAATAGGAACTCATTTCGGTCGCTTGGTCCTTCTGTCGTCGTCAGCAGAGTTCGTTTTGCAACCGATCTAAGGTTGCAGTCCCTGGAGCGAAGCGTAAATTAGCCGGTAAGCTTCGACACCCTTGTCGAGGGAAAAGATCGTTTCGGCCGTTTGCCGGCAGCGCGCACTCAACTCCGGTTCTTCCAGAAGCGCGAGCAGCGTGTCGGCTGCCGCGGCATGGTCTTCCTTTGAATAGCTTGTCATTGCGACGCCGACTCGGCGTCCCTCCAATATCTCCGCTACATCTCCGACGCTGCGGTTTCCCAAGCAGGGAATGCCGCAGCCGAGGTATTCGGCAATTTTGGTCGGCGCTGAACCGACATTCGAATAGGCCGGTTTCCTCATTGCTATGCCGGCTGTCATCTGCCGGATAAGGCCTGGAACCTGGAAATGATCGGCCGCTGTGATCTCGACGGTGTTGTCGTCGAGCGAGGTATCCGCGACCGCCTTGCGAATGAGATCGTGCTCACCGCGGTTTACGACAAGCAGCCTGGCATCAGGCCGAAGTGCACGGACGGCTTCGAAGAAGGACAGGACTTCGCCAAATTGGTTCCATGTCCCGGCCGACCCCACAAAACCCAGCGTGAACCGTTCCGGTGCAGCACCGATACGAGGCGTGAAGCGCCCAAGATCGGCGCAGGTCGGAATGACGGTGATGGGCGGGATTCGTCCGGCAAGATATGGAAAGCCGCTGATTTCACGTGCGGCAGCGTGCGTCAATGATACGACAGCGTCGGCCGCCTGCAGAAAGCGCTGCTGAAAGCCCTTGGCAACACGATAGAGCCGTCCGTCCGGCGACCACATGCCGGCGTCGACACGTTCGTCCGCCCAAAAGCCACGCATATCGAAAAGGTAACGAGCACCAGTTAACCGCTTGATCGCGAGTGCCATGACCGAAGGAACATAAGACCGCGCGTGCACAATCGACAGGCGATGGCGTATGACAAGCCAGGTGCCAAGCTGGATTCCCTGAGCTATATCGTAGGCGGTAGAAGGCGCCGTCGGGCGTCGGTGATAGCTCAACGGGTGCCAGTGGATCCCGGATTGGGAGATGCGGCTCGCGACGCGCTCGCGCTCCGCGACCTGCTTCCAATCTTCCGGCTTCTCGAAACTGATCAGGTGTACCGGCAAATCCGCTGCCAGACGCTCGATATACCCAAGCACCTGCGATTGCCCGAGCGGCTCAAGCATGCCGTCATACGATATGTAGAGGACGCCGCCGCTCATTGGGAACGATTCCTTGATATGTCTGCCATCCCTGTAGATGCGCCACGTTGCCCAATTTTTCGGGCTGGAACACCAGCGACAACGGCAAATGCCGGAACCTCACGTGTCACCACGGCACCAGCTGCGATTACAGCACCTCGATTGATTGTTACGCCATCGAGGATGACGGAGTGAGAGCCGATCCAGACGTCATCGGCTATGCGGACACCCTTCCCACGCTCGCCTTGGGAACGAATGGTTCTAGATGCATCCTCGAACACATGATTTGCAGAGAAAATCGATACGTGGCTTGCGATGAGAACGTCATCGCCAATCTCGACACCGCAATTTCCTTGGATACAGCAGAATGGATTAACTGTTACACGACTGCCGAGTTCTATATTGCCACCGTACGTGATCAAGAAGGAATTCTCTCTGATAATACTTCCATCACCGATGCTGATTGTCCCTTTGCGCTTAAAAAGATAGGGTGGCATGCCCGAACATATTAGGGAAGCGCCCGGCATTACACGAACGCCCGCCCCGATTGACACACGCCGACGACCTATGATTTCGGCTCTGCGCGCGACAACCGATCCAGCTCCGAATCTCCGGTAGAAAAAGCGCGAGACCGGATTCGTCAGCCATGAATGCACGAATTTTGCTGCAGACTTCATCATCTCATACGAGCTTTTTGCTCATCGAATGATCTCGCCCAGCGTCGCCAACAACTTATCCACGTCCACGATGAGGTCATAATCGTTTGCGGTTATCTTCTTGGTTCTGCTTTTTGGAACATTCGACATATCCAGTTCACAAAACACGAAATGATGATTTACCCTAAACAGTCGCGCCAGTCTGACATAAGATGGATTTGCTAGGTGCGTCTTTCGAAAACGGTTGTAGGTAAGCGGAAAGGCAGGGCGCATTGCACATTCGACCACGTGCGACCCTGGCCTCATGAACATCAAGTTGGTCAGGCCCGCTCCATGCAAAGAGACAAGAACACCTGCCTCGCTCATGGTGCGTACCTGCCCTTCGTAGTCCAGTTTGTCGAAATCGAAGATCTCGAATCCTAGTGGTTCGAGTCGCGCGACTACCTCAGCCTCATTGGGGATTTTGCGCCATCTGGCGTTTCGTCGCGTGATGAAAATCCGGCGATCGGCCCTGGACCGTTGGTCAACGCCAATCGAAGCAAAGAGTTCACTCTTAACCCTTTGAAGGTTTAGCACGTCAAACTCATCCTGCCTTGTTGGGCAATGCGGGATTAACACGCGCGGCAACCACAAATTTCGCCCGCCCTCAAACCGGACGACTTCTTCAAACTGGCCTACATTCTCGATCCACCTGAGAAGCCACGGATTCGGAGCGTGGTGCGGCATAACTAACGCAGACGTGCTCCACCGGTCACGGACAGCGAATAGCCGCGGCAAGGCTTCTGTCATCCAGTGATAGTATCCCCCAGTCCACAGGTTATGGAATACAATCGCTTCGCGCGTGGTGCGATGATAGCGCACACCGCGTGTTAACAGGCTGCCGATTCCGGTTGCGTAGGTTGCAAGGCTCTTGCGGAAGCCGTAACCGACATGGACAGACTCTGACAGCATGAACGGTCCTTGGAAGCACATTCCTGAGCGGGTCACGATTACATTGCGGGCCTGAGTTGTTCCAGGCCGAAAGACCGGCGCGGGGACCGATTCGACAAGGTGCGTCTCCTCCTCAACCAAGACGGTTCTCCTCACCAGCAAAACAATCCAATCGAACTTCCCCTGAAGCGCCTTTGCACCGCCACGTAGTGGCCACCCCTTGCGAGGTTATCGTGAGACGCAGAATCGGTAATCGCACTCGACCAAATGACCATTCGCCCGATCCGCTCCTTTTCGCCGTTCTACGGCCGGCGGCGCTCGGCAGTTGCCCCTTGACGGCCTAAACAGACTTCATCTCTCTTGGAAATGCATCAAGCAAATCATCAGCATTGAATTTAAACAATTTTCTAGACGCAATCGATGAGATGCTCTTCAACAGCTCGGTAAAGTCACTTTGCGTTGCAACATGGTACACCACCTGCTTCGGAGAGTCCGTTGTTGTATAGTAATCCATGAACTTGAACTCACCTCCCAGGAGTCTATCTGAGAAACTTGTCCAAACATTTGGAACTCCATAGGCGTCAGCGAGGATCAACCCATGAAGAGACGAGCTTACGATAAAGTCACATTTCAGAAGCGCATCGATAAACGTCTCTGGATCTTGAGCAACGTCTATAATAAGGCAGTCCTTTGGGACAACTATATTCCTGTTAAGTAGTATATCCATGTCAGAAAAATGAGGTACGACACCGACCCGAAAGGTAGTCGCAAGACGTTCCTTTGAATAGTATCTTGGAAGCAGCACGGCTGGATCACCGAGCGGCACTGACTCGATCGGGTAACCACAACCATGCAACATTTCGCGCGTAAGAACCCCTCTCACTGCGCGAATTTTTTGCGGATCCAATCTGGACCTGGGAGGGTTGCCATCGATTGAGCCGGATCCCCAAATGTAACTCTGCCGGTTGGCCGAGCCCAACACACTTCCGATCGCCCTCAAATGCGCGAAAACATTTGATTTCGACCGCCGCGTCTCTTGCCCCGTTATTTTTGGAACAATGTACGGGTTAAGCAGATCGCCAACATTGCGGACTTTGTCAAAGTAAACAACGGGCGTCCTTCTATCTCCACCGATATATGGTATGAGATCAGATGTCAATCTAGCCATAAAGTTTAGTGAACGCATGGCACTCATCCAGAACTTTCCTCGCCTCAGCAGGCCTTTGCCCGGTTAACCATTCAGTACTGCCCGTCAAGCCCGCAATCTCATTGAGCGTAGCGAAGCGGAAAGATCGTGCATTCCTTCTGCGGGATTTTATTAATCAATTTCTTCAAGTCGGCGATCTATGCCATGCAAAACACGGCCATCTTTCAATTCAAAGATAAAGTCGCATTTTGCCAATGTAGATACCCGATGCGCTATCATTATAACTGTCAACGACCGGCTCAACCCGTCTATCGCCTGCATAACCGCGCTCTCCGTCTCGTTGTCCAGCGCGCTGGTTGCCTCGTCGAACACGAGCACGTCGGCCTGCTTGTAGAGTGCGCGGGCGATACCAATGCGCTGGCGCTGCCCACCCGACAGGCGAACCCCGCGCTCGCCGACGATGCTGTCATACCCGTCGGGCAGCGCAGTGATGACGTCCAGGAGTTCAGCCTGTTCGGCAGCGTGTCTAACCCGTTCGTGATCAATCATTTCTGCAGAGACCCCAAAGGCGATGTTCTCGGCAACGCTGCCGTCGGACAGGTATATCGCCTGCGGCACATGTGCGATGCGCTCCTGCCAGGCCGAGCGATTGGCATCACTCAGTTCGACGCCGTCGATGATGATGCGGCCGCTGGTGGGCGTCAAAAGTCCGAGGATGATATCCATTAACGTCGACTTGCCGCTGCCGGTCTTGCCGACAAAGCCGACGCGCGTTCCCTTGGAGATGACGAGGCTGACGTCTTCGATTGCCGGCCGACTGCCCACAGGATAGGAAAAGCGGATATTTTCTAGCGTAATCGCTCTGTTGAAAGGCAAAGGGTCCAGGTTCTGCGAGGCGGCAAAGTGCGGCGCGTCTGGCAGTTGCAAAATGTCAAGGACGTCACGCAGCGACTGACCGTTGGCCATGTAGGACGTCCAGCCGTAGTAGACTTGTTGCAGCAACGGAAGCAATCTCTGGGCGCCGAGCGCTAAGGCGCCGAGCACCGGGATTGCCGCAACCAGCCCTCCATCCCGGAAGCTGAGCATTAGCGCTAGCCCAGCGATCAACACTAGCCCAAGTCCTTCGACAACAAAGCGCGGCGCGGCGGCAACGAAATTGTTGGTCCCCTGTGTCCGGCGTAGATCGCTCTCGACGGCTGAAAAGCGCTTGATGAAGACCATTTGGGATCGATCAAGCAACACGTCGCGTATGCCGCCCAAGCCTTCGCTCGCCGCCTGCACGCGCTCTTTCTGTGCCCGGGCGATGACCCCGCCATTGCGCCGCATTATCCGCTTTGTGAAATGCATAACCAGCAGGTAAATCAGGCCGAAACCGAGGCCCGAGGTCAGTGCAACCACTGGGTCAACAAAGAGTAGGCCAAGCAGGATAAACAGCGCAATGACAGCAGAACTGGCCGCTTGCATCAGCGGCACCAGCAGGCCATTTGTGACAAGTTGTGCCTTGTTAATGGCGGCCAGAGTCTCACTTGAGTTGTGAGCTGTATGGTAGGCATAAGGCTGGTGCAGAGTACGGCGGTAGACTGCCACGCTAAGCTCCTGAGCGATGGCGAAGACGAATTTCTGGCTGCCCCAGACGAGCAACAACCGCACCGCTGCGGCGACGACCGCCGATAGCGCGAAGCCGGCGGCGGCCGCGATCACTAGCTCCATGGGCGTGTTGAGTCCGAGCGCATTGAGCAGCGGCCGCAGCCTTTCGCTAGCAAGAGCCTGCTGTGGCTTGGAGACGACAGCGAGAAATGGCAGAATCGCTCCCAGTGAGACCACCTCGGCCACTGCGCCGGCAAGCATCAGCATCAGGACGGGGCCAAGTTGGCGACGGCGGCGGCGGGACACATGGGCGAAAAGCTCGCGTAGTGATGCGATCATAGAATGCTGGGTCAAACGATAACGCCCTTGGTTCGGTGAGACTTGCAAAAGCCCAGGAATTTTCTTACGCTCTCGCGCACACTTTTGCTGCTGCGATGTCTGTCCGCCTCCACCAGGCACTTCTCAGCAAATGTATCGGTCACTTCATTTGGCTGAAGGAAAATAAGCCTCCCCGCGGGTCCGGCGATTGCCTCCTCCAGAACCTCAACATATCTGGCCGCAACACGGCAGACGAAGAAACAGGCCGAGACGGATATAAGAAGCTTCATATCAGAGATATTTTGTAGAAAAATACTCTTCAACGCGCGCCAAATCCAGTGAGCATGGTTCGGATGGTGCGAAATACAATCAGCACGTCGAGCCAAGGCGAGAAGTTCTTGATATAGTAGAAATCGTAGTGAAGTTTTTCCAGAACATCGTCCACGGCCGCAACGTGGCCTTGGTTGACTTGTGCCCATCCGGTGATGCCAGGCCGAACGATGTGCCGGTACCGATAGAATGGCAGTTCCGCCTCGTACCACATCGAGAGTACGAGAGCTTCCGGCCGCGGACCGATCCAGCTCATCTCGCCACGCAGGATGTTGAAGGCCTGCGGCAACTCGTCGATCCTGGATTTTCTCAAAAACTGTCCCAAATGCGTGATGCGTGCGTCACCGGCCTTCGTGATGGCCGCTTCCTTCTCGTCGACAACGGTGTCATTGAGCTTCATCGTTCGAAATTTGTAGACCTCGTAAGGGTGGCCTCTATAGCCCATCCTTTTTTGTCTAAATAACGCCGGTCCAGGTGAGTCGATCTTCACTGCAATCGCCACAAACAACAGCAATGGAGAGAAAACAACAAGGACAAACAACGCGGAAGCCCAGTCTATCGCCTGCTTTATTTTCAGATAGGCCTGGTTTGGGTTCAGGGAACCTAGTGTATTTTCAGAAAGATGCTCGATCTCTACCCTACCGGTGAGCGACTCGCTAATTTGCTTGACGTGGTAGACCGGTGTTCCCGAGAGCGCTCGGTCGGCGATATAACGCTCCCACTCACCCGAAAGGTCGGCTCGAAGATCGGCCACCACGCCGCTCGCATATTCGACAATCATGTCAGGCGAATGGATCCTGTGCCAATTGACACCCGGTATGCTCTCTAGCCGGTCAACGTCTCCGCCAGGAATGATCGCCAGCCGGTGTGCATCGAGCCGCCGCGTGGCCAGGCTCAGGCCAAAATACCACAACGTCGATTGGATGAAGCTCGCTGCGGCTTGGAACCGGCTGTATTCGAACCTGAAGAAGAAGATAGTCACGAACACGAGACCGTAAGTCAGTGCAAACGTTGGCAAAATGTAGCCGGCCGCCGCAACGCCCGGGAAATTGCCGATGCGCTTATAAAACAGATAGCCTGTCGTGTGGGCGATGAATGCCGCGAAGATCGTAACCTGCATGTTCGATTGCCAGATCACTTGTTGATCAACCGACAGGCGTAACAACGCCGGCAGCAGGATGGCGAATGTCAATCCGCCAAGCAGCTGAAAGCGCATCCGGAGCAGGAGATGCCGTTTGTTGGGTAAATGGATGGTGGTGGCAATCAATTTGAATCCCGCGAATCGGGCCCCACGAAAACCTGAATGTTCACTAGACAGGATGCCGCTCTCGGCCAACGCTCGAATAGGCTATACCTTCCTTCACGACGTCCTCGCCGCGGTAGACGTTTCGCAGGTCAACCATCACCGGCGTTGCCATGAGTGCGCGGAGCCGCTTCAGATCCAATGACCGAAACGCATTCCATTCGGTGACGATGACGATTGCGTGCGATCCATCGGCTACCGCGTAAGCGCTTTCCCCGAATTCAATGCCCTCGATTATCTTGCGCGCCTGCTCCATGCCGACTGGATCATAGGCCTTGATCGAAGCGCCCGCATCCTTGAGCGCCTGAATGATCGCCAATGAGGGGGCATCGCGCATGTCGTCGGTGTTCGGCTTGAACGTAAGGCCCAGGATGCCGATGGTCTTGCCGCGAACCGAGCCGCCGCAGGCCTCGACCACCTTGCGCGCCATCGCCCGTTTGCGCTGGTCGTTTATCGAGACCGTCGTTTCAATAAGCCGCACGGGGCTTGCCGCGTCCTGCGCGGTCTTGACCAGCGCCAGCGTATCTTTCGGGAAACAGGAGCCGCCATAGCCCGGCCCGGCGTGAAGAAACTTTGCGCCGATGCGATTATCCATGCCGATGCCACGCGCGACGTCCTGCACATCGGCCCCCAGCCGCTCGCAGAGATCGGCTATTTCGTTGATGAAGGTGATCTTCATGGCCAGAAACGCGTTGCCGGCATATTTGGTAAGCTCAGCCGTACGCCGGCTCGTGTAGAATATCGGCGCGACATTCAGCGAGAGCGGGCGGTAGATCTCGCCCATGACGGCTTTGGCCCGTTCGGCATCGGTCCCAACAATGATGCGGTCGGGCCGCTTAAAATCCTCGATCGCCGAACCTTCGCGAAGAAATTCCGGATTAGAGACCACCGCAAAATCAGCGGTGGGATTTTGCTCGCGGATGATTCGTTCCACCTCATCGCCGGTACCGACGGGGACGGTCGATTTCGTCACCACGACCGTAAACCCCCTGAGTGCGCGACCAACTTCGGCGGCCGCGTCGTAGACGAAGGACAGATCGGCATGGCCGTCGCCTCGCCGTGACGGCGTCCCCACGGCGATGAAGACGACATCCGATTGAGAAACCGCATCCGCCAGATTGTCGTCGAAACGCAAGCGGCCCTGCGCGGTGTTGGTCGTGACGAGGTCGTCGAGCCCTGGTTCGTAGATCGGTATCTTGCCGAGTTTGAGCATGGCAAGCTTTTCCGCATCACGATCGACGCAGCAGACCTGATGGCCAAAGTCGGCGAAACAGGCGCCCGAGACGAGCCCTACATAGCCGGCACCAATCATTGTTATTCGCATACCGCGCACTCCCAATCAGCGCCGATGAGATGATCTCGCCACACAGCGCCTATTCCCCACCGAACGACGGCTACCGCACTCCCGGGTGAAACCCGAGAGCGCATCGTACAACAATTTACATCACGAGGCCGCCTTGATGTGCGGCTACGCGATTGCTACGAGATCCCTGGCATCCAAGTCGACAGGGATTTCGCCATTCATGATGGCCACCAGAACCCGGGCTCTTCCGGCTGGATCGAGCCGGTCAAGGCGACCGATCGTTTCCGCGAGAGGGCCCGAAAGGATTCGGACCGAGGCGCCCGCTGCGAGGCCTCCACTGAAATCAAGCAGCCCGTCCTTACCGGTCAATGCAATGAAACGCTCTACCAGACCCGAGGGCACCGGCAAAGGCCGGTCGCCTTGCGTGACGAGGGAACGCACACCGAATGTCCCATTGACCGAGCGCCAACGTTGCAGCGCAACGTCAAGGGCGATGAACATATAACCCGGGAAATACGCCGCAGACCGGGTTTCGAGCCGCCGGGCATGACGCACGGTTTTCTCGCAGCGAGGCACAAACGGCTGAAATCCCTGGATCCGGAGATGCCGTTCGGCGACATGCTCCTTTCCGGGAAAGACGCTGGCCGCGTACCAGCGGGTTGCCGGCGCGGCTGTCGGCTCCGGCGACAGGATGGTCGCCTTACTCGTTGTTTTTTCCGCGCTAATCACGTGTCTCCCTCTCAGGGCGGGCATATCGGCGCCAACGGTTACGACAGTGTGTCGATGCCAGCAAGCACCCATACGCCGAGAATCAGGGTGGTTCATAGAAAAATTACCCGCAAATTGTCCATGAAATTAGCTATGCCTAAATAATCATCGGGCCGCTTTCTTTTTCAGCTGCCCGACATGCGTATCGGGCAATTCGCTGTGATGCGTAGCTCTTTGGTTATATTGGCGCGGCGATCCCCGGATGTTCTGGTGCTTAGTCCACCGACTTGAAGCTAATGTGACGGGTCGCCGGTATGTCGTTGCGCAACAGATGCCCGCCGGCGGGGGATACCTGCAGAGCCATTCCAGTTTGCGATAAAAAGGTGTTTCGATAGGCCGTCACTGAGACAAAATTGCCAGCAAGCCACGAAATCCCGATCATGGCACAGCGATGCCGGTTCTTGACCGGATTCACTTCAGCAGCGACCAGGCTGCCGGCACCAGGCTCGCGGCCAGCGCAACCTTGATCAGATCGCCAACGATAAAGGGCACCACCCCGAACTGCCACGACTTTTCCGGGCCGATCAACAGCGCCAGCCAGGCAAAGCCCATCGCCATCATGACGATCTCGGCCACCAGCATCGCATTGAAGAGCTTGATAGGATGGCGATCCCAGCCACGGTCGGCAGCCCAGCCGACGATCGCCGCCATGACGACGAAGCCGGCTAGATAACCGCCGGTCGAACCGAGCATGTAAGCAATGCCGATGCCCTTTTCCGGCGTGCTCTGGAAGACTGGAACGCCCAATGCGCCCTCGGCCATGTAGAGGAGCAGCGTGGCGACGCCGAGGCGCATGCCGAAGGCGGCGGCGATCAGGAAGACAGCGAGCGTCTGCATCGAGATATCGACCGGTCCGAGCATAACCTTCGTCCTCGCCGACAAGATCAGCATTAGCGTTCCGGCGATCGCCAGCAAAATCTGTCCCGCCAGCCGGGCCGCGCCCTTTTCAGGCAGAGCGAGAGAAATAAGCGGACGCATCGTCGTTGAAATAGCCATGGTCTTCCCCGTTCCGGATTGCCGCCGAACGCGGCCTTGCGTTTCCGTATATTGGCTTCCGTGCTATGCGGCAATCGGTTTTGCCCTCCCCCCAAAAAAGGTCGCGACGTTCGCATGGCGCTGAAGTTCGATACACGCTTCGATCCGTCCTACGGCCAGGGCGTGACCGTTGCGCCTGGTATTCAACGCGTCACCGCCCCGAACCCAAGCCCGTTCACCTTTCACGGAACCAACAGTTATATCGTCGGGCGCGAGACGCTGGCGGTGATCGATCCGGGTCCGGAGGACGAGGCACATCTTCGAACGCTGCTCGATGCGATCGGGACCAGGCCGGTCAGCCACATCTTCGTCAGCCACACGCATCGCGACCATTCGCCACTGGCGGCGCGGCTGAAGCAGCACACCGGTGCGGCGGTTCTGGCGGAAGGCCGGCATCGCCCGGCGCGGCCGTTGCGCACCGGCGAGGTCAATCCCCTCGATGCCAGCGCCGACATCGAGTTCGTTCCAGACGTCGCGCTGCCGGACGATATGGTGACCGACGGTGACGGCTGGGCGATCCGGACGGTGCTGACGCCCGGCCATACCGCCAATCACGCGGCCTTCGCGCTGGAAGGAACCGGCATCCTTTTCTCGGCCGATCACGTCATGGCGTGGTCGACTTCCATCGTCGCGCCGCCGGACGGCGCCATGGCCGACTACATGACATCGCTCGATCGGCTCATCGAACGCGACGACCGGCTGCTGTTGCCCGGTCACGGCGGGCCCGTGACTGAGCCGCGCAACTTCATGCGCGGATTAAAAACGCATCGCAAAATGCGCGAACGAGCGATTCTGGAGTGGGTCAACAGCGGCGGCCGGACGATCAAGGACATGGTGGAGGCGATCTATCGCGACACCGATCCGCGCCTGCATGGCGCGGCCGGCCTGTCGGTGCTTGCCCATCTGGAAGATCTGGTGGCGCGTGGCTTGGTCCACACCGAGGGCGCGCCGGCCATAGACGGTATTTTTACGCCGGCAAAGTAGTACCCCTCGGATATCACTCGGCAGGCGCCACGCCCACCTGGCCCGCGACTTCCTGGTCGAGCTCGGCAAGGAAATCCACGATGCGCGCTGCATTGTCGCCAAGGTCGTAGCGGCCGTAACGCGCGGCCGAGCGCATATCGACGATGATTGCATCACCATCATCGGTCACACGGATGGCGACATCGGCGGGAAGGTCAAGCAGGAGGCTCTTGGCGACCGCATCGATCGTCACGTCGCTTTGCCGTGCGGCGTCGGGATATGGCGCCGCGAGCTGCCAGCCCCGCCGATCAAGCACGGTTTTGACCGCCTCCAGAACGCGATCGAAAGGCAAGGTGTAGCTGCGTCCGGTGACAAGCGGATACGCTTCGGTTTGCAGGCGCTGCTCGCCGGGCGTCGGCGGCAAAAGCTCGTTCATACCCTTTGTCCGGGTAGAAATATCGAGCGCCGGCGGGTCGTCCAAATCCGTGGAAATGTCGCGCAGCGGCGGATAGGTCGCCGCCCAATAGGCCGCGACAGCGTAAGGGATGAGCACCAGAAGCGCCAACAAGGCGCCGGCGGTCAGGTCGTGACCGCCGCGATCACCGAAATTCCACAATCGCGCAAAGGCAAACCCGGCGAACAAAAGCGCAAAGGCGGCCAGCAAGGCGACAATGCCGAGCACCCACAGGAAAGCCGGCGTCTCGACGAGATCATATCGGTGGCCGATGAGAACCGTCAGCAGCAGGACCGCGGAAAAAGCGCCGGTGCGCCGCGACCAACCGGCGGCCCTCGACGTTTGTCGCTCGGGAATTACCATCATTGTTTTCTGCGCTGCCCCAACCCGAACAAAGGCATAGTGCCTTTCAGCGGCGGCTTGAAGGCGAAAAGACCCCGCATCTCCGGTCAATCTGTCGGCAGGTGATAATCCCGGAACTGCTCGCGCAAGGTAATCTTCTGAATCTTGCCGGCAGCGGTGTGTGGGATTTCGCCGACAAAGGCGACGTCGTCCGGCATCCACCACTTCGCCACCTTGCCATCCATGAAAGCCAGGATGTCCGTCTTGGTCGGCTCTCTGCCCGGCTTGCGGACGATCACGAGTAAAGGCCGCTCGCCCCATTTGGAATGCGGAATGCCGATTGCGGCGGCCTCCGCCACGTCCGGATGGCCGACCGCGAGGTTCTCGAGTTCGATGGTCGAGATCCACTCACCACCCGACTTGATCACGTCCTTGGCGCGATCGGTGATCTGCATGTAGCCGCCGGGGTCGATGTGCGCGACGTCACCGGTATCGAACCAGCCTTGTTCATCGAACTGTTCGGATCCGACACCGTCATAATAGGCGCGTGCGACGGCCGGCCCGCGGACCTTGAGCCGGCCGAAGGTCTTGCCATCCCATGGCAGTTCGTTGTCGCTGTCGTCCGTCACCTTCATTTCGATGCCGAACGGCGTAAAGCCCTGCTTCTGCTGGACGTCGAGGCGGGCGTCGCCCTTCAGCCCGGCATAGTCCGGCTTCAGGGTGCACAGCGTGCCGAGCGGCGACATCTCGGTCATGCCCCAGGCGTGGACGACCTGGACATAGTAATCGTCCTGGAACTTCGTCGTGAGCGCGCGTGGACAGGACGAGCCGCCGATGACGACTTTCTGCAGATAAGGTAGCTTCTTGCCGGTCTCCTCCAGATGCTGGAGGAGCATCATCCACACCGTCGGCACGGCGGCGCTGAAGGTCACCTTCTCGGTGTCGAGCAGCTCGTAGAGCGAAGCGCCATCCATCTTGCAGCCGGGCATGACCAGCTTGGCGCCGATCATCGGCGCGCTCTGGGCAAGGCCCCAGGCGTTGGCGTGAAACATCGGCACGACCGGCAATATGGTATCGCGTGACGACAGACCCATGGCGTCGGGCATTGCGGCGATCATGGCGTGCAGCACGTTCGAACGATGGCTGTAGAGGACGCCCTTCGGGTCGCCCGTCGTGCCCGAGGTGTAGCACATGCCGGCGGCGGTGTTTTCATCGAATGTCTTCCAGGCGAAGTTGCCGTGGGCTTCAGCAAGCCATTCTTCATAGGCGACGACCTTGGGTAGCGCAGTCTCCGGCAAATGCGCCTTGTCAGTCAGCACGATAACCTGCTTCAGCGATTTGACCGCGCCGGCGATCTTTTCGAGCAGCGGCAGGAAGGTCAGGTCGACGAAGATCGCCTTATCCTCGGCATTGTTCATGATCCAGGTGATCTGCTCGGGAAAGAGCCGCGGGTTGAGCGTGTGATAGATCGCGCCGACACCCATGATGCCATACCAGGCCTCGATGTGGCGCGCGGTGTTCCAGGCCAGTGTTGCGATGCGGTCGCCAAGCCCGAAGCCGTCTCGCTCGAGCCTCTCGGCGACCTTCAGGGCACGATGATGGATTTGGGCATATGTGCTGCGCACGATCGGCCCCTCGATCGTGCGCGACACGATCTCGCGTCTGCCGTGCTGCCTCTCGGCGTTGTCGATCAGCTTGTGGCAAAGCAGCGGCCATTCCTGCATCAGCCCGAGCATCTTGTTCCTCCCGTGATTTTTTGCGCCATTGTGGGACGAACCGGCGGATTGTCCAGCCATGACCGGGCTGGAGCGGTGCATAGACCGAAATAAGGCCGAATTCGCCACAATCCGGCCATGCTCGGCGTTAACGTTGATTAATGGGTGGGGCGCGATTGGCGAATGAAAGAGGTTCGCATGGACGCGCAGCTCGACGACAAAGCCCTCGAAGATACGCTTGCCGAAAGCCTGGCTGATCTGGTGGCGACCGATGTGGCGCCGGCCGATCTGGTTCCCGACGGCAAAACCGTTTCCGAAGATGAATTCGTCAAGGTCGTCGGCGGCGCCCTCGAAGCGGTCGGCGGCACGCTCTTGTTCAAGATGTGCGTCGAGAACGAGGGCGAAGCCCAGCACGTCGCCGCCGCCTGCGTCGGCGATAGTGGCAATCGCCAGTTCCTGCTGCTCACCTTGCCGACCAGCGGCGGCGCGCTGAAGGTCGAGACCACCTCGAAAAGCACCAATCCGGTGGCCGGCATTGCCGCCGCCTATGCCGGGCTGATGGAAGCATTCCAGGCCGCCGCCTGAGTTTTCGGCGAAGCGGAAGAAAGAGGCGAGACGTTCGCCGCGGGCGACGCTTTGGCGTCGTGGCTGCAGATCTTGCGTGACGCGCCTGCCAGACACACTTTAGGTCGAGGCAAGGAGATCCGACATGGACCAGATCGCAAACCCGTCATCCGGCTTTCAGCACAATCCGGGCAAGATCATCACCGTCGAGCCTTATAAAGGCACGGTGACGGTGCGCGCCGGCGATGTCATGATCGCCTCGTCCACCAAGGTCAAGGTGCTGACCGAACCTCCATACCTCCCTGTTTTCTACATTCCGTTCGACGATATCGACTTCAAGCAGCTTGGCAAGACCGAGCTCTCGACTCATTGCCCCTACAAGGGCGATGCCAGCTATTGGAGCGTGCTGCCCGCCGGCGATGCAGGCAAGGATGCGATGTGGGCCTATGAGCAGCCCTTCGACGAGATGGCGGACATCCGCGATCACGGCGCGTTCTATCCAAACAAGGTGATCATTGAGGCCACGCCCGACTGATCAGTCGGTGGTGCCTTCATCGCCAACACCGTCGGCATCGTCGAGCCGCACGAAGGTAAGGCCTTTCTCCTTCAGCGCCAGAAGCCCCTGCACCACGCCTTCGCCGGCCGCATGGGTCGGCTGGTTGATGTGAGCGATGATGACGTCGCCGTCCTTTGCCGCGGCAATGCGCCGGGCGGTCTCTTTTGCACCGAGCAACGAGCCGTCGTCGCCGTTGATCGAGAATCCGGCGACCTTGAAGCGAAGCTTGCGTATCATTGCGATTGCCGACGGGCTGTATTCGGCGGTTGCGCCGCGAAACCATTTCGGCGCCGGTTCGCCGGTCACGGCAAGAGCGGCGGCGCCGGATTCGACTTCGGCCAGCACGGCCTCCGGGCTGCCGGCACTGCGAATGCCGTAGATCTTTTGCGGCGTGTCGACGGCCGGGACGTGACGGCCGCCATGATTTTCCAATTCGAACAGTTCGGGATGCGCCCGCATGATCTCGACGGCGGCGGCGTTGTGCTTCAGCCAGATGCCAGTAACGAAAATGGTGGCGGGAATCTTGTTTTCCACCAGTGCTGAGAGAATCCGCGTGTCGGTCTTCCCGCCGCAGGCATCGAACGTTAGCGCGACGCGGCCGCTGCCGGCTTGGGGCTTGATGTACAGCGTCGGTTCGACGAGCAACTGGGCGTTGCCGGGCGAGACAGCCCACAGCGATATCGCAACTGCGCAAAAATGCTTTCGGAACAGGCGCATTGATTGTTTCCAGGTCGGCCAGATCAAAGTTGAAGCGGCGACCCCAAGACCGGCATCAAGGCGGAAATCGGGACGATGCCCCTGCAAAAACGTCGGCAGCGGCAATTTGACCGCGGGCCTGACCTTTGGCAAGCGCGAGGTCACAATGCGTGCTCCACGTCCTTAACCGTACGTGAAAGGATCGCGCGCACCGCATCGACAACCGCTTTGACCTCTAGCCGCCAGACGCAGCAAGCCTTGCTCGGATCGGGCCGGCGGCACAGGTCCCTGGCTATGCACTCGCAAGGCATGGAGGGCCGCAGCGTAACATTGGCCACACCGACAGGACCCCACACGGCCGGCTCGGTCAGGCCGAAGAGGCCGACAACCGGCGTTCCCGCGGCGGCGGCCATGTGCATCGGGCCACTCTCGTTCCCCAAAAACAGGCGTGCCTGTCCGAGGACCGCCAGCAGCGTTGCAAGCGACAGCGCCCCGACGACGTTGACGACCGGCGAAGCGGCCTTGGCGATGATGCGCTCGGCAGATGCTCGTTCATCGGGGCCACCGACAAGCAGGAAGTCCAAACCGGTCTGCCGCGAAATCTCGTCGATCGCCAGCGCAAAACGTTCCGGCTGCCATTGCCGCCCCCGGAAGCTCGCTCCCGCATGAACGGCTATGAAGGCGTTACGCCGAAGGTGATGCCGGTCGAGGAGCGCCAACGCCCTGGCGGTCTCCAACGCCAGCGGCTGAATCGTTGGGACCTGCGCACGCAACTCCACGCCAAGCGCCTCAAGCGGCGAAAGATAGCGGTAGAGATAATGCTGACCACCAAAGCCAAACGGCTTGGCTGCGACGTTGGCGGGCTGGCGTTCCAGCCAGCGCAACGGTTTTTCGGGAGGATCGTATCCGACGCGGGTCTTGGCATTGACGAGCCTCACAATGATGCGTGAGGTTTTGGAATCAGCCAGGTCGATAGTCAGGTCAAATCGGAACCGGCGCAGAGCGCGCACCATCGCATAAAGCTCGCTGCCACGTTCCAGAGGGGTGCCACGCATCCGTACGCGCCGGAACGCCACCACGTCCGAGGCGATGCCATGAGCCATCAGGAAACTGGCAAAGCTCGCCTCGCAAAGGAATACGATCCTGGCCCTTGGATATTGGAGGCGCAGGTTACTGGCGAGCGCGGCGGCGAGGACAAGATCGCCGATGAATTTCGTCTGGAGGATCAGAATCGAGCGGACGTTTGAGGGCGGGTTCTGCAACATCTGTTTTCTGGCACCGGAGCGGGTTCGGGAGCCGGAAACTGGGCAGAAACGATGTCGGGATTTGGAGCCGTCACGCGCACGTTCGCGTGAATTTGGTTACAAATCGGTAAGGTCAGATGCTGGTGGACCTTATTCGCGACCAGTCTTTGCAGCCTGCACCGCCGCCTGCGCGGCGCGTCTATCGGTTCCAGATTGACCAGACCAAAGTCGAAGCGGCGATCCCAAAACCGGCGTCAAGGCGCCAGGTCAGTGTGTGCTGCACGGTCTTAGCCGTGCATGAAAGGGCTCGCGCAGGTGCGCCAACAACCGGTTGACCTCAGCCGTCAGACGCAAGCTTTGTTCGCACCGGCCAGCGGCACGCTCCCCTTGGCACACATACTGTAAGACAGGTCAAACGCGGTCCTCACGACAGACTACTCCCACCCGAAGCTGCGGCTCATTCTATCGTCGTATGCGCCCCGCACTGAGCACTGATCATGCTGCATGACTTATTAGTTTACCGAGGGTTGTCCTATGGCTTTTCCTGCCCTTGAGACTTCGAGCACCAGACAAAATACAGCGAGCCCATCTTCATCACAGGCACACGCCGGTCGCGTTCGCGGGTTCGCAATTCGCAATAGGTCTTCAATTTCAAGGTGCCGCCCGGCAACCTGATACGCACTGCCATCGGTCCAACTCCCGTTGTGCAACGCAGCAATTGTGTGCAATGCGGTAACTAGAGACCTTCCGTTACGGAAGAGTCAACAGCGGCTTCATCAACTTTTCTTGGGCCGGAAGGCAGAGCCCGGTGAGGAGGCGCCTCGCCAAGCCGCGAGCGTCAGGTGGGTCAGCCCAGCGGCTGATCATTGACGGCGCTTTGCCGGTTCGACCACCAGGTGAAATAGATCCGGCCGATCTTGACGACGGGTATGCGGCGGGCGCGCTCGCGGTCGCGCAATTCGCGGTACACCTTCACCTTCAGCGTGCCGCCAGGCATCCTGATACGCACCGCCATCGATTCCGCCGCCCCTATTGTGCAATGCAGCATCAGAGACCTTCCGTAGCGCAAGAGTCAACGCTTGCCCGCTGACATTTTCTGGGACTAGTTGAGAGGTCTTCGGAGGTTTAGGCACGCACGGCGGTTCCTGATCCCGCACGGAGGCGTCAGTGCCCAGTCGGGATCGTCGGGTGCGCGGGCTATTTCCTGGGCGAGGACTTGTTGGGCGAGGATGGGCGATCGGACATGCCGCTCGGCCACCAGATGACGAAGTAACTGCCGACCTGCCAAACCGGCACCTCGCGCTTCTGCTCGCGCCGCCGCAGCTCGTCCCTTTTCTTGATCTTCAAGGTCCCGCCCGGAAGCCTGATTCTTATCGTCACGTTTCCTCCCGTACCCCCCAAGGTACGAACGATAGACGGGAACAGTTTCATCCCGGCTAAGCAATTTCGTCGAGGTCAAGCAATTTCGGGGCCGATAGACGCGGCGCGGCGGAACGGAGCGAGATCGCCGGAACCGGCTTCATTTGAAGAAATCTGCAATGCCGTTGATGGCCAGCACCGCATAGACGATCGGTCCGGCGATAAACGCACAATAGAGGCAGAGGATCGCCGCCAGAACCAGCAGCAGCGGCTTGTCGCGGCCGACCGCGCGGAGTTCGGACATCACCATCCAGCGCGCCGCAGCCGTTTGTTCATCATCAGACATGTGCAACCATCCCGTGCTCTTTTCACATGGCCGGTTGAAAACATCAACATAGCCTTGCTGCGCGGAGGGATCCACCAGACAGTGCAATATTCTTGCTGTGCATCCAAAGGGGCGCGATGCCCCAAGCTCGGCGTCAGGCAGTTCCGTGGTCACCGTGCTTATCTGTCCGAATCCCTTCGATCAGATTTATTAAGGTCCCCGGCTTTCGCAGCCAGTACCGCCGCCTGCGCGGCAGCCAGCCTGGCAATTGGCACCCGGTAGGGTGAGCACGAGACGTAGTCGAGCCCGACCTTTTCACAGAAATGGATCGAGGCCGGGTCGCCGCCATGCTCGCCGCAAATACCGAGCTTGATGTCCGGCCGCGTCGCCCTGCCCTTCTCTGCCGCCATCCGCACCAGCTCGCCGACGCCGTCTATGTCAAGCGACACGAACGGATCCTGCTCGATGATGCCTTTTTTCCGGTAAGTCTCGAGAAACGAAGCCGCATCGTCGCGCGAGATGCCAAACGTGGTCTGGGTCAGATCGTTGGTGCCGAAGGAGAAGAATTCGGCCGCCTCGGCGATGACGTGGGCGCGGATCGCGGCACGCGGCAGTTCGATCATCGTGCCTGTCAGATAATCGATCCTGACGCCGGTCTCCTGCATCACGCTTTTGGCGACGGCGTCGATGCGAGCCTTGACGAAGTCGAGTTCCTTCACCAGCCCCACCAGCGGCACCATGATCTCCGGGACCACCAGCGCACCGGCCTTCCTGCCGGCCTCGATGGCCGCCTCGAAAATGGCGCGCGCCTGCATCTCGGCGATCTCGGGATAGGAGACGGCAAGCCGGCAACCGCGATGGCCGAGCATCGGATTGAACTCGTGCAGCGCCTCGGTGCGGCGCCGGAGCTTGTCCGGGGACACGTTCATGGCAGCGGCCACCTCGGCCACCTCCTCTTCGGATTTTGGCAGGAATTCGTGCAGCGGCGGATCGAGCAGGCGGATCGTCACCGGCAGCCCGGCCATGATCTCGAACAGTTCGAGGAAATCCGAGCGCTGCATCGGCAACAGCTTGGCCAGCGCCGTTCGCCGGTCCTTTTCCGTATCGGCCAGGATCATCTCGCGCATGGCAATGATGCGATCGCCGTCGAAGAACATGTGCTCGGTGCGGCAAAGCCCGATGCCTTCGGCGCCGAAGGAGCGCGCCATGCGCGCATCGAGCGGGGTCTCGGCATTGGTGCGTACCTTCATGCGGCGCGCGCCGTCGGCCCATTCCATGATGGCGGCGAAATCGCCCGAGAGTTCGGGCTGCAGCATCGGCACGGCGCCCTTCAGCACCTGGCCGTTGGAGCCGTCGATGGTGATGATGTCGCCCTTGCGGAAGGTCGCTCCCATCGCCATCAGCGTGCCGGCTTTGTAGTCGACGCGCAGCGAGCCGGCTCCTGAGACGCAAGGCTTGCCCATGCCGCGCGCCACCACGGCGGCGTGGCTGGTCATGCCGCCGCGCGTTGTCAGGATGCCTTCGGCCGCATGCATGCCGTGAATGTCCTCGGGGCTGGTCTCGATGCGCACCAGGATCGCCTTGCGGCCTTGCGCCTTGGCCTCCTCGGCGTCATTGGAGGAAAAGACGACCTCGCCGGTGGCAGCACCCGGCGAAGCCGGCAGGCCGACGCCGATGATGTCGCGCGCCGCCTTCGGATCAATCGTCGGATGCAGCAACTGATCGAGCGAGGCCGGATCAATGCGGGCGACGGCCTCCTCCTTCGAAATCAGTCCATCCCTGGCCATGTCGACGGCAATCTTCAGCGCCGCTTTGGCGGTGCGCTTGCCGGACCTGGTCTGCAGCATCCATAATTTGCCGCGTTCGATGGTGAATTCGAGATCCTGCATGTCGCGGTAGTGCTTTTCCAGGCGGTCGGAGATGCTGACGAAAGCCTGGAAGGCGTCCGGCATCAGCTTCTGCAGCGACGGCTTGTCGGAGCCGGCGGCAATGCGCGCCGCCTCGGTGATGTTCTGCGGCGTGCGGATGCCGGCAACGACGTCCTCGCCCTGGGCGTTGACCAGGAACTCGCCATAAAGCTGCTTTTCGCCGGTCGACGGATTGCGGGTGAAGGCGACGCCGGTGGCCGAGGTGTCGCCCATATTGCCGAAGACCATGGCCTGGACGTTGACCGCCGTGCCCCAGCTTTCGGGAATGTCGTGCAGGCGCCGGTAGGTGATGGCGCGGTTGTTCATCCAACTGGAAAACACCGCGCCGATGGCGCCCCAGAGCTGTTCGTGCGGATCCTGTGGAAAGGGCTTGCCGAGCTCCTCCTCGACCTTGGCCTTGTAGAGCGCGATCACGCCTTGCCATTCGATGGCGGTCAGCTCGGTGTCGAGCTCATGGCCGAGGCCGCCCTTCTGGTCTTCGAGGATTTCCTCGAACACCTCATGGTCGAGGCCCATGACGACATCGGAATACATCTGGATGAAACGGCGGTAGCTGTCATAGGCAAAGCGCGGATCGCCTGAATCGGCGGCCAAGGCTTCGACCGTTTCGTCGTTCAGGCCGAGATTGAGCACGGTGTCCATCATGCCTGGCATCGAGGCGCGCGCACCTGAGCGAACCGACACCAAAAGCAGTTTCGAGGGATCGCCGAAACGGCGCCCGGTCAGCCGACCGATATGGTCGAGCGCGACCGCAACGTCCGCTTCCAGCGAAGCCGGGTACGTGTGGCCGTTGGCGTAATAGGCGTTGCAGACCTCGGTGGTGATGGTGAAGCCCGGCGGCACCGGCAGGCCCAGGCTGCACATTTCGGCCAGGTTGGCGCCCTTGCCGCCGAGCAGATTGCGGTCGCCGGCACGGCCTTCCGCGGCGCCGTCGCCAAAGGTGTAGACCCACTTGGTCATGCTTGCTCCCCGGTTGCAGGAGATTGGAAATACTGACAAATCGAGCGATATGATGCTGCAGTGCGAAAGGCAAGACATCGACCAAGCCGGCCGGCCACTACAATCGATTAATGAAAAGCGGCGCCCAAAAGACTTGCTTTTAGAAAGCTTATTATCGAACATAAAGAGAACAAAAAGGCAGAACGATGAGATGACCGGAAAGCTCGACTATCTGGAAATTCCGGCGACGGGCGGAACGCTGGACAGGGTGAAGGCTTTCTACAGTGCGGCCTTCTCCTGGTCGTTCGCCGATTACGGGCCGACCTATTCAGCCTTTGCCGAAGGGCTGGACGACGGTTTTCAGCCGGATGCCGAAGATGCGCCGTCCAAGCCGTTGCCCGTGGTCTATTCCGAAAAGCTGGAGGAAATATTGAGCGCCTTCGAGAATAGGGGCGGCACCATCATCAAGCCGATCTTTTCATTTCCGGGCGGCAGGCGGTTCCAATTCAAAGATCCTGCCGGTAATGAGATGGCGGTCTGGAGCCAATAGCCGCGCATCCAAAGCGACGATTGCAAACGAGACCGGCAGACCAAAAACAAGCGTTTGGTATCTTCGCCGTTGAGGTTTCCCACGGCTCGTCTTATAAGGCCGCGCAGCGGGCATGTTCTCGGCTGGTGGGGCGTCGCCAAGTGGTAAGGCATCGGTTTTTGGTACCGACATTCCCAGGTTCGAATCCTGGCGCCCCAGCCACGCTCAACGGGTCCGTTCCGGACACCATCTATCCGGAATGAACTGTCACCCATCTCTGGGGAAGGGCACGGTCCACTCTGGACGGGAAATCTGTGCCCCATCGAGGATCGCGAGTTCATTGTGGCAGCGCACAATTAGTTTAGTTGATTTTCGAAGCTTCGAATGCGATCTTGGAGAAAGATAGAGCCTCGTCCCCGACCTCATACTGGACTCGGCGCGACATTTCCGAGTCGAGGTTTGCCCACCACAGTTCAACCGCAACAGTTCATTTGTTGGAACAGAATGAGATTGCAGTCGACCTCCGAAAGAATAGCCTTTTTTGTCATGCTGCTTGCCGCACTTGCGATTGCGCTTCTACCGGTGCAGCGTCTTGAAGAATTCGGACTCGATGTCGGTTTTCACTATGATAAGCTGAATCACGCCACTGCTTTCGTCGTGCTGACATTTGTTGGCGGCCTCGGATGGCCGGAACGCAAAGCGAACTTGATTCTCTTCCTCGTCTTGGTTGACGCTGCGATAGAGGTCCTTCAAGGTACGGCCTTGATAAGGCGGGATTTTGATGGGCTTGACTTTGCTGCCGATTGCATTGGCATTGCATGCGGTCTGGCGGCGGTCAGCTGTGCCAGCTCGCTTGTTGGTCGGGCCACTTGAGGGCTGATTATAGACCAGTTCCCTTTCGAGAGCATGCAAGCCGAGGTCGTGCCCGCCGACAGCCAAAGACCGGCGCAATTCGCGGCCGCTAGGAAAGCCCGGCTGAGTATCTATGCTTAATTGCTTTCCGTGACGGCAAATACAGCCGCTTATGTATGAACCATGGGGCAATCAGGTATGTCTTGGCGGTTGTATGCCGTTCTAGCTATGTTTTTCGCGCTGTTTACATGGGGCATCCTTACCCTCCTGCAGGCAAATGACCACAAACGATCCTCGCCGGTCAGAGTCGATGGCCCTGTAGCTTTTAGTGGCACGCTCCTCATAAAGGATATTAGAGACATCATGGTCGGTTCCAAGCACGTGATCTTGTGCGGCGCAACTTTCACGAAACCGGCTGGGATGAGCAGCCTTGTGTCCGAAGCGGCAAGGGAGCGGTTCCCGCCGCAGATGGTCACCTGCAAGCCAGTGGGACTCGGCACGCCGTGTGACGGCCTTGTCGCCCCAAGCCTCAACAAATTTGTCGTCGCTCAATGTTTTACTGAGAAAGGGGCCGATCTCGCGGAACAACTAATAAGCCAAGGCTTTTTGTGCGGCCAGCCAGAGAATTCCAACGGACATTACAAGCGTTGCTAGTGGGCTTGGGATTGTATGGAGCAGTAGTTCTTATCTTTGGCGTGTCGATTTGCTCGATGGCCTTGGCTTCATTGTCACAGTCCTCCTGTCCATTCTGATTGATACCAGTTTACGAACTTGCCCAGGCCGATCTCCAGTGAAGTTCGCGGTTTGAATCCAAAGTCTTGCTCCAACAATGTCATGTCGGCAAAGGTCCGCGCCACATCGCCGGGCTGCATGGTCTCGGATTGGCGGTTTGCCTTTACACCCAACAGTCTTTCCAGGATATCAATGAAGTCGCCGAGCCGAGCTGGCTGGTTGTTCCCAACATTGTAGATTCTGCCGGGCGGAGCGTCTGTCAAAGGCGGCTTGTCAACCACGGCAATAACCGCCTCCACGACGTCGTCTATGTAGGTGAAATCGCGCCGCATCTCGCCGTTGTTGAACACGCGGATCGGCTTGCCTTCAAGTATGGCCTTGGTGAATATCCAATAGGCCATGTCAGGCCGGCCCCAGGGACCATAGACCGTAAAAAATCTCAGACCGGTCTGCCGCAGACCAAATAGATGAGCGTAGGTGTGGCTCATCAATTCATCCGACCTTTTGGTGGCCGCGTAAAGCGAGACCGGATTATCGACCCGATCGCTCTCGCTGAACGGCACTTTCTGGTTGCCCCCGTAAACCGAGCTCGATGACGCATAGACCAAGTGCTCAAAGCCGGGGCAGCCACGACAAAATTCTAGAACCTCAAGGTGACCGCTGATGTTGGACCGGATATAGGCTCGGGGATTTTCTAGCGAATAGCGCACCCCAGCTTGTGCCGCGAGATGAACGACCTTGGTTATGTTCTGCCCGCTTAGAGCTCGCGCAAGAGCCATGGGCTCCGCGATATCAATTTCAAGAAAGGAAAACCTCGAGGCTGCGGCCAAGCGCGCCAGCCGTGCTCTCTTCAGTCTCGGCTCATAATAGTCGTTCACATTGTCCACCCCCAGAACGTCGTCGCCACGTTCCAGAAGCTTAAGACAAACGTGGCTTCCAATAAAGCCAGCTGCACCTGTGACTAAGATCGGCAAGTGAAACCCTCTCGACGACACAATTGACGCACCTAGAACAGGTGGGCCTTGCGGAGCGCGCTAGGTACCATCGCTCGTTCAGCGATTCAATCGGTGCGGCCTCAATTAGGCTGTTCGCAATTTTCGACTTTGCGGTACTGATCAATCAACCAGTTTTGCCGTGCGCCGAATCGGAAGTGCCGCCCGAGGGGGATTTGATCACCGCAGATCCACGATCCACGCCCCCACACAACCTTGGCCATATTGCCAAACCACCTGCTCGAACTTCAGATTTGTGTCGCGACCCTGCACTGCGTCAGTACCTTCAATGCATCCATGGCACTGGCTGAGTGACGCGACGCGCAATTTGGCTACCGCGGAGCTACACTTTCCAGGAAAGATCATATTTTAGCCAACGGCGGTGTCGATGGGGCGGGGTTCGGACACGGTTCGTCAGGATTTGCGTTTTATGGCGTCTATGTTGATGGCGCGCTTGCCAATGTGGCAAACTGTCTGGGGCTGCGCTACATGGTCACCTTCTTGCCGGGGTTGCCAATCGACGCCGCTCATGGAAAGGAGGGCTGACTTCGTCAGAGGGGCGGCGCTATGCTTAAACTTGCCGACAAAATCATCAGGCGCCTCGTGCAGGCGCCGCTGAAGCAGATTCTCAAGACGCCGCAGAAAGTGGTCGTCAGACGAGCTATGCCTGGATCATGGTGGGCCTCGAGACTCCCGTCTCTTGACCGACAAATTATTTCGACTTTCAACGAAATCGAAGCAATTGCGACCGAGACCCAAAGCTTGGGTGAAAAGCCGCTGTGGGAAGGCTTCTCACAAGTCAAAAACTATCCTACAAACACAACGACTGGCCGCACGTCCAACCAAGTCCGCACAAGCTCTGACGTCGGCAACTTTTATGCCTGGGCCGCAATAGACAAAAAGCCAAATCTGATAGTTGAATTCGGAACTGCTTTCGGCGTTTCTGGCATGTACTGGCTGGCCGGTATCGAGGCAAATGGCAGTGGCCACCTGCTCACATTCGAGCCGAATCATGCATGGGCTGACATTGCCAAATCGAACCTATCCCGGATCAGCGACAAGTTCACTCTCACGATCGGGACGTTTGAAGACAATCTTGCCGTCGTGGATCAATTTCCCGCGAAGATAGACATGGCATTTATAGACGCCATTCACACCAGTGAGTTCGTGTTCGCGCAACTCGATCTGGTCGAGCGGCGCTGCGCGCCAGGCGCCATTATTATCCTAGACGACATCACTTTTTCGGACGACATGCGCGCCTGTTGGAAGGCGGTCTCCCAGCGCACCCGTTATGCTGCTGTTGCGGAAATCGGCGGCCGATCCGGGTTGATTGAGCTGGCGCAATAAAGCCGGTCTTCGAGCGGTGGAAGATGACGCCGGAACACATATGGCTGATTCTCAGTACTTCGCGTTAGGTGGTCCCGGCGTAGTATGATGTCCATACTCAGCTTGGTTGACATGGAACGAGAAGCAGGTTCGAGCCGATCCGGTTGGGTGCCACGCTGACCGTCTATGGGCCGATTTGTACCGCCGCCCCCGCAGGGTAATGGATTGACAGCGCTCACCGTCTAAGCCGAAGCTACTCCAGCACATTCGCCGTCGCGATCCTTCGCGTCGGGAAGTGGCTGGGTTGCGCAGCCGGGGCAGCGTCGACCGACTTTGACGCAGCCTCAGTAGTGGGTGCTTTCGCACAGTATCGAAGCTGCCCAAGCACATGGCGTCCGTTCCGTCGTCGACCTTCAGACCTCGATCAAACCTTTCTCGAAGAAGTACAAGCAGTCGAGGCTCTGCACCTCGACCGCCAACCCCGAAAAACATTTGCAGACGTTGACGCAATACTAGGCCGTGAACTCATAAATGCGGAATGACCGAGATGGGGTGGAAAGCAGTCGGCCGCCCTATCCCGTCTTCAGTTCCCCAATGCTCATGATTTGAGGGCTTCCACGCAGAAGCACCTCTCCATCATGTGATGGCAGAAGCAGGGGTGATGCCTTTCGGCCTAGCAGGGCGCGCTCCATGGCGTCACCAAAAGTGCGCCTCATTAAGCCGATGCCGCTCATCATCGGGGACACCACAAATACCCGGCCCCCACTATCGATATACAGGCTTTGGTGATGGTTATGAGCTGTGGCAAAGCAAGCCAACTCCGTCTGAAGCAAGTCTCCAATCTCGGCAATCTCTCGGTAGCCTTCATGTGGGGACCAACAGAAGACGACATCGCTCCGGGCGCATTCCATGCCACGGCCGAGCTCGCCGACATTGAGGCCGCCGAACTCGCTGAGAATGGCAGCCACGGGATGACTAGCCGGGACCTCTGGAGACATGGGCACTTTGCGCCCAGGAAACCATCCGGCTGCGGCAAAGATCGGCAAAACAGCGGTCGGCAGAGTTGTCATTCTGAATTTATCGTCGGTAGTTTCAAGGTCCGCAATGGGTTGTTTTCCGACTGGCGGCTTTCATATTGCGGCGCAATCTGATTCAGGCTCCGCATGAGCCGATATGACCTGACCGACTTCGAGTGGCGCGTGATCGAGCCGCTGTTGCCCAACAAGCCGCGAGGAGTGCCGCGCGTCGATGACCGGCGGGTGCTCAACGGCATCTTCTGGGTGCTGCGATCCGGTGCGCCATGGCGCGATCTGCCAGAGCGATACGGCCCACGCACCACCTGCTACAACCGCTTTGTCCGATGGCGGAAAGCAGGTGTTTGGGACCGCCTCATGGCCGACATTACCAAAACCCATGACGGCGAGGTGCAGATGATTGACACCTCCATTGTTCGCGTCCATCAGCAGGGCGCGACGGCAAAAAGGGGGGTCGAGATTATTGTCTCGGTCGTTCTCGAGGCGGGCTGACAACCAAAATCCATGCTCTTGTCGACGCCCAAGGGAGGCCGATCAAACTAACGCTGACGGCAGGCCAGAAGAGCGACATCGCCTCCGCAGTCGACTTGATCAGGGATTTGCCCGAGGGTGCCATGCTGCTCGCCGACAAGGGCTACGATGCGAACGCCCTGCGCACGGCCATCACCGAGCGAAAGGCTTGGGCCAACATCCCGCCCAAGGCCAACCGCAAGGACCCGATCTGCTTCAGTCCCTTCCTCTATAAGGCGCGCAACCTGGTAGAGCGCTTCTTCAATAAAGCCAAGCAGTTCCGGCGGATCGCGACACGCTACGACAAGCTGGCAGAAAACTATCTTGCTGCCCTCAAACTCGTGTCAATTCGCATCTGGCTACGCAGTAATGAGTCTACGCCCTAGTCTTCCACGAGCTAGCTGTTGAGGTTTTCATGGGCTTGGGTTAGTCAGGTCAAAGGGCGCGGCCTTAGCCGGTTCGAGTGGGTCCGTCACAGACCGCTTGTTCGCTCGTCGGATTTGTAACCCCGAGCCGCCTGCCCCCCCTTTTTCACGACCGGTTCGGATGAATGATGTCCATGTCTGGTGAGAACGAACCTCTCGACGGAGACGAAGGCCCATCATTGTGGCTTCTGGTCATCATCGTCGTGATATTTGGTCCGATCGTCTGGTGGCTGATCAGCTAGAGCGTCGGACGTTCATGTGAGTCCATATCCTGCGGCGGAGAAGTAGTTTCTGCATTCTGTTGGGGGGAAGAGATTGCAGATGTCGCCGATGGCCTGCCACAGGGCGTCGATGGTTCTGACGGCCTTTGCGCGCAGATGCGCCTTGACCTTGGCGAAGGCCATTTCGATCGGCAGAAAGAGAAGCCATGCGCCCTTGGCCCGGATCGCTGCCTCGGCGGCCGGGCTCTTGTGGGCAGCGAGATTGTCGAGAATGACGACATCGCTCTTTGCCAACGTCGAAGCGAGCTGCGTTTCGACATGAGTCTCGAAGATGCGCCGGTTCATCGTAAGCGCCACGCCGCTCCCCTCGTGCGGGGCATGAGGTGAATGTGCGAAGAATCCTCCCGATCGCGAGAGACGGAGGGCCTACGAGGGAGCAGACGGCAAAATGGACGTCGATTTGGACGTCCCAACAGCTGGCTACGCAGGCCGGCTCGAGGTTCTGGAAGGTCCAACGGGACGGCGGGTTCGCTCG